>JAUWLS010000004.1 GCA_030613565.1 Candidatus Shapirobacteria bacterium
TTAGTTTCTTTTTAGGAGAAGATGGAGCTGGAGCAGAAGGGGTTTTGGGGGTGGTAGAGAGAGGGGGGTGGGTTGGAGAAAGATCGGGGGTGGATGGAGTTTCCTCTTTGGGGGGTGAAGTGTCTTTTAGATCAAGAATAATGGCGGCAATATCAGAAGAGTCGGGTTTGGAATAGATTTTTGTAGAAAGAGATTCTTTTAAAGATGTGGTATCTGGGTTTTGAAATTCAGTGGAAACAGAATCCGGAAAAGAGGAAAGAAAAGATGAACTTAAAAGAAGATAGCGGTCAGAATCTTTGGGGGCACCAGAGACAATTTGGGGATTGTTTTTGGTGGGAGAAATAAGAGTGGCGGTTTTTTGGTTTCTAATGAGAGTGATGGTGGAATCTCCAAAGGTGCCAAGATAGATAAAGTCCTTGTAGTGAATAGCGATAGCAAGAGAGGTTTTTAGTTTTCCTTCAACAAAGACAGGATGTTCCTCCCCTACTTTCTTTAAAGTTTCTTTGAGTTGATCAAAGGGGGTGTTTTTGGAATCCGTAAAATAGGATTCGTTGAAGAAAGAAATGAGTTCTTTTCCGATGGTACTAATTTCTTGGTCTTGGTCTTCTTTTTTGATAGTTATAAGACCGAAAAGACGACCTCTTTTTTCCAAAAGATCCGAGTCTTGAGGTTGGTTTTCCCAAAATTGAGACCAAGTAGTGTCCGTGGGATGTCCAATGATGGGACGAGTAGAAAAGGACAGGTTTGCAGGCATTCTAATTTATGATAGCAGACTAGAGAACAACGAAGGCTAGAATGAGGACAAGGACGGCAAGAATGAAATGGATTTTGGAGAGAAGTTTGATCTGAAGATTAAGATTTCCGGAGACAATTTTGGTCATTACAGAGACTTGTTTAACCACAACATAGGCAAAAACAAGATAGAGGGAGAGGGCAATAAGACTGATTATTTTGGCAGAGAGTAAAACTAGAGAGCTGATTTGGGTCATCTTAGTCTCCCTTCTAGGGCCTCTTGCTTTTCTTCAAGACGCATTAGTTGAAGTATTTTTTGAACCTTGGTGGGATTGGGAACAGAAAGGAATTCAAACTCAGGGACTTCGGCAGCAGTTTGGATGTAAACATCACCGTAATTGAATAGAGAATGAAGGAGACCGCCTTGCTTAACAGTGACGTCTTGGATGGCTTCTAGTTCAGCATCAGAGATTTCTTTGTACATGAGGGAGTAAAAGTCGATATCGACAATGCGCTCATCGGTAATAATACTGACGTTAAAGTACCAGGAAAGGAAGTTTTCTAAAACAAAGGCAAAAACGAGAAGATACCAACTAATAAGGGCAATGAATTGAAAACGCCAAGGGCAAAGATCAATGAAAGGAAGGGTTTTTATGAAAGAGGGGGCTAGAAACATAAGAAAGGTGACAAAAGCCCAGGGCAAATTAGTAATCCAATGACGACGAAGGACAACAAGGACTTCTTCATCTTTAAATTGAGATTCGAAAGCAAACCTCTTTTTAGGACGGGCTATGAAGGAAGTAAAAGAACCATTATTAGTTCCAATGAGGCGGTAGACCTGTTTTCTGAACTGATTGACAGCAGATTTAGTTTTCTTTTTTATTTTTTTCTTGGTGGAGGTTTTGGATTTTTGGGGAGAAGATGGTGTCTTTTTAGGTTTGGTTCGGGGTTCGTCAGGGGCTATATCGTCAAGATTTTTGGCTCGAGGTGACATGAGTAATTATAGCAGTAAAAAGAGTTGGTTTTATCCCCGTTTTTTTTGGACCCAGACAAGAAGTCGTGACCCACTAGAGAAAGGTCTTTGTTGTATTTTGGCAAGACTTTTGGACCTGGTGGTGACAACTGGGTAAATGCAATCAAGGGGACCACCTGCTCTTTTGCTTGAGATTCTTCCACAAACACCATTAGGTCCGCGGACTTGGGTACAGGCAGTTAATTCTTTTTTATCAGAAAGGCTTAAGTTAGAAGCAAGGTCCACAGTAGCGGTACGAATAGATTGAGGATTACGAGAAAGAATTCTTTTTGGACCTAAACAGGTAGTGCTTCTTAAATTGCCGACACCGTATATTGTTAAATAGTCTTTTGATCTTGCCATAGGAAGTTATGTTAACAAAAGATTTGGGTGGAAAAAAGGGGGAAATTAGAACTTGAGTTCTATTCCGACAGGACAGTGATCTGAGCCTTCTGCGGAAGGCAAGATGAAAGCTTTTTTAAGATGAGGGAGAAGTTCTTTTTGAATAAAAAAGTAGTCAATACGCCAGCCAACATTGCGTGATCTAGCTCCTGAGCGCATGCTCCACCAGGAGTATTGGTCTGGTTTTTGAGGATGAAAATGACGGAAAGTGTCAATGTATCCTTTTTTCTCTAACTTGTCGATCCAGACTCTTTCTTGGGGTAAAAAACCTGATATTTTTTCGTTTTGTTTAGGACGAGCGAGGTCAATGGGGTGATGGGCGGTGTTAACATCACCGCAAAAGATAATTTTTTCTCCTTTTTTTCTTAAGGATTTGATGTGATCTAAAAATTTTTCGTAGAATTCGAGTTTGTAGTTAAGTCTAACTTTATCTTTTTTTCCGTTTGGAAAATAGACGTTTAGGAGAGTGAATTCTTTAAATTTGGTGGTAATTACCCTTCCCTCTTGGTCGAATTTTTTTAGGCTCATTCCGTTTTCGATAGAGATGGGTTTTGGTTTTGAGAAGGTAGCAACACCAGAATAACCGGGGCGATCAGCTGAATTCCAATAAGTGTAATAGTCTTTTGGCTCATCAAGAGAAGGAGGGACTTGTTCGGCTCTGGCTTTAGTTTCTTGAAAGCAAATAATGTCTGGTTTTTCTTTATTAACCCAAGGCCAAAGACCTTTTCTTATGGCAGCTCTGATTCCATTTACATTCCAAGAAAGGATTTGCATATTCAATTGTAACCCAGGTATGCTTTTTTATGGACGGGTGGAAGAAGGTTTTGGTGGGATTTTTAGTTTTGGATCTTTTGATTCTAAATGGGGTGATGGGTTGGGTGGTTTTTGAAAAGGAGGAGGTGGTTTCTAAAGAGATGGCGGAAAATGTTTTGAAGGAAGAGGTTTTAGTAAGAGAGGAGGAAAATGAAATAGAGATGGAGGAAGAGGATGAAGGTATTGAAAAAAGAATTTCCCAACTAGAAGATAGAGTAGAGGCAATTGAAGATGAAGGAGGAAAGGTGGTAGAGAAGGTAGCAACAGCAAAAGAAGTGGTCAAAAGTGAAAAAGTGTTTTACGTACCAATACCTGATGGAGAAGGGGTATCGAGCACGGAATGGATAGATGTTGTGGGAAGTGGGTTTATTTTAGATAAGGCAAGTTATGATGGAATGAAGAAGGTGTATTTGGAAGGGAATATAAAAGTGCTTAACGGAAACGGAATTGGAAGAGTAAGACTGTGGGACGAAAGTAATAAGAGAGCGGTGGATGGATCAGAGATTAGTAGTAATAGTGGAGACTGGGAGTCGAAAGAGTCGGGCAGTTTAAGTTTATGGAATGGAAAGAACGAATACATTTTGCAAGCCAGGTCGGAGACGGGATATAGGGTGGATGCAGGAGGAATAAAGCTGAGGATAATAGTAGAAAATTGAACTATTTAGTTGATTCGATTCTGGTCCAGACTTTTTTGAGGGTAGGTTTTTTGAGTTTAAGATCGATGAAGATTTTGATCCAAAGGTAGAGCCTGAAAAGAAGAGCTAAAAACCAGTAGATGAATTGTTGGGGAGATCTTATGAGAGTGAGGGTGGTAAAAAGATGAGGAATTTCTTTTAGAGGTCCACGCATGACAGAATTTTTGATTTGAAAAGATGCACCACCGACTGACCTTACTTTTTGACTGATCCAGTCTTTTAAATTGGTGGGGTATTTGACAAACACTTGAGCGTTGGGTGCATAGGCGGTTTTATAGCCTTGTTTGATTACATTTTGAGTAATAAGGGCGTCGTCAGCTAGGGTGTCTTTAGGAAGAGGTTTGAAAAGACTTTTTCTTAAGGCCAAAAGATATCCTGAACAATCAAGAGGAAGATTTTTTTTATAGAGGGTGGTGCGTTGAAGATGAGCGGTTTGAGTAGCAAGATAGGCCCAGAAACCATAAAGAGAGTCTCTGGAATTGGTTGGGGTTGGAAAACTAGAAACTATTCCGACTTTTGAATCTTTGAAAGGGGGAAGAAGGTGTTTTAAGGAATCAGGAGAGGAGTAAACATCACCGTCAGTGAGAACAAGAATAGGATTTTTGGCAACTTTTATAGCTTGATTTAAGGCAGAAGGCTTACCTTGTCCTGTGTCAGTAATGGTTTTGACTTTGGAAGATGATTTTTTAGCGGCAGTGAGGGTGGGTTTGTCGGGGGCAATGACAATAAGTTCGTCTTTAGGAGTTAGTTGGGGAAGAAAAGAAGAAATGGCTTTTTTTATGGTTTTTTCTTCTTTAAAGGTAGTAATGATTACAGAAACCGGGGTCATGGGGTTATTTTAGCAAGTTTGGGTTGACTAGGTTTGATTTTAAGGGTAGTTTAAGTTATGAAAAAAAATTGTGGAGGTTTGGGTGGAGTAGTAGTGATTTTGTTACTAGCACTTTATTTTGTTCCCTGGAAGAATATAAATTGGGGAAAGTTAGAAATGTCCTCTGTTCAGACAGTAACTGTAACCGGAGAGGCGGAGTTAAGAGAAAAAAATCAGATTGCTAGTTTTTCAGCAGGAGTAACAAAAACGAAAGATGTGAAAGAAGAAGCAGTAAGTGAAGTAAATGAAGAGGTTGATAAGTTAATAGAATCAGTAAAGGATTTTGGAGTAGATAAAGAGGATATAAAAACACAGAGCTTGAATATCAATCAAAGGGAAGACAGTGTTTATGAAGAAGGAAAGCAAAAAGTTGAAGCAGGACAATGGAGAGTGAGTAATACGATAGAAATAATATTGCGAGATGTGGACAGGGCTTCGGAATTAGCAGACTTATTAGCTGGTAGTGGAGCAAGTAATGTTTACGGACCTAATTTTTCTCTGGATGACACTGGTAGTCTTGAAAATGAGTTAATGACTGACGCAATGAAGGACGCAAAAGAGAAGGCAGAGATAATAGCGGAAGCAAGTGAGAGGGGCTTGGGAAAAGTGGTGTCAGTAAGTGAAGGGGTTGGGGGAAGTAATTATGGAATAAGAATGGCTTATGGGGAGATGGGGGGAGGTGCCCCGATGGAACCAGGAGCAGGAACAGTAAGTAAAAGTCTGACGGTGATTTTTGAGCTGAAATAGGACAAAACTTTTTCTTTCTGATAGACTCTTTTACTTATGGAAAAAGTAAAAAAAGGACTGATTGCAGCTGGTGGGTGGTCAACTAGATTTTTACCAGCAGTTAAGACATTTGCTAAGCAAATGGTTCCCATTTTAGATAAACCAGGAATTCATTACCTGGTGGAAGAAATGATTGGGGCAGGTGTGGAAGAAATAGCAGTGGTTTCTAGACCAGGAGAAAAGAGTATTGAAAAGTATTTTAAAGAAGATAAAGAACTTTTTGAATATCTAAAAAAGAGTGGAAAAGAAAAGTGCATGGAAAGCTGGAGGGAAGTAAAAAAGAAGATAAAAAAATGGGAGTTTTTTGAACAGGGAGATGACTTACCTTATGGGAACGCAAGTCCAATTTTGGCAGCAAAAAGTTTTATTGGAAATGAAGCATTTGTTTACATGTTTGGAGATGATTTTGTTTTGGAAGAGGAAGCGGGAGAATATCTTTCTCATTTAATCTCTGTTTTTTCAGAGCATGACCCTGATGTGGTTTTGGGAGTACAAGAAGTGCCCACAGAAGAAATAGATAGATACGGAATTGTGGAGTACATGAAAGATAATAAGTACCCCAACAGAGTAAAAAGGGTCATAGAAAAACCGGCTGCGGATAAAGCCCCGTCTAATATGGCACAGTTTGGAAGGTTTATTTTATCTACTGAGGTGTTAGAGGTCTTAAAAAGACTAGAACTAGGAATCGGAGGAGAGCTTTGGTTGGCTGATGCAAACAATATGATGGCAAAAGAAGGAGTGGCAATAGCAGAACCGATTAAAAATGGTGAATGGATGACGACTGGAGATCCGTTGCGATGGTTGAAGGCGAATATAAAAGTGGCTTGGGGAAAAGAAGAATACAGGAAAGAACTGGAAGAACTAATGAAAGAATTAAAGTGAAGAAAGTAAGAATATGGGGAGTGAAACTTCGGCCCAACAGTCCTGAGTTGAAGAAAGTTTATCTTAAACTGGAAAGGTTTTTGAAGAGTAAGGGAGAAGAGGCGATGATTGAAAAGGAAAGTGGAAACATGATTGGGATAAAGGGAGGGCAGATGAAAGAGGTTCTTAAAAAGGTGGATGGTTTGATTTCGATTGGAGGGGATGGGACTTTTTTAGGATTGGCAAGGGAAAGTTTTTTGTCCGGAAAAACAATATTGGGGGTAAATGCTGGAAGTTTAGGGTTTTTGACGGAAGTGTCTTTGGAGGAAGTGGAGGAAGTTTTGGAAAAAATTATTTTAGGAGAATGTGTAGAAAAGGAAAGAATGGTAATGGAAATAGAATTACCGTCCAGCAAGAACGAGAAAGTGTATGCAGTAAATGAGATTGCCATAAAAGGAAAGAATGTGGCAGAACTTGTTCGACTGGAACTTTGGATGGATGGAAAGTATGTGAACACTTATAGTGGAGATGGACTAATAGTGGCGACACCAACAGGATCAACGGCTTACAGTCTTTCAGCTGAAGGACCAATTTTATATCCCTTTGCGAAAAATTTTATTTTTACACCAATTTGCCCTCATTCTTTTTCTCAAAGACCTCTGGTAATTCCGACAACCTTTTTGGATATTGAGGTAAGAGTGCCGGCAAAAGGAAGAAAGGTGGTAGTGGTAGTAGATGGACAAGAGGAACATGAACTAAAGAGAGGAAAGGGGTTGAAGATAAGAAAAGCAGAGAAAGGAGTAAGGGTTTTTAGTAACAAAAACAATGATTTTTTTAAGGTTTTGAGAGAAAAGCTTGGCTGGGGAGAAAGAAATTAATTAAGAGAGTAAATCGTGGTGGGTTTAGTTTGATGTTTGACTTTAATCTTTCGGGGAGTAGAACTTATTTTGTCATTTAGGAGATCTTTTACATCTTTACTGATATAGATTTGATTTGAAGGGGTCTGTTTTTGAATGTGGGCGGCAACATTGATAGTAGACCCAATAACTTGATAGTTTTTGTAGTACTTTCCACCTATGAAACCAACATTAACAGATCCATAGTGGATTCCGAAACTGAGAGAAAGACTGTATTTAGAAAAAGCAAGTTGACAGGCTTTGTTTAGTTTTTTCGTAGCAAGACAGGCATCGGAAGGATTAGGAAAGGTTAAAAGAACTTCGTCTCCCCTAGTCTCATGTAATCGACCGCTATGTTTCTTGGCAATTTTTGAAGAGAGGTCATAAAGAGTTGAAAAGGTTTCAATAACTGTTTCGACTGGAACTTTTAAACTAAAGGCAGTAGAGTCTTTGAAATCTCCAACAACAATGGCTAGATTTTTTTCTTCTAATTTTTGGTGAAAATCTTTGTCTTCATCTAATTTTTCTAAGATGTCTTTTCCAAGAAGCCAAGAAAGGTAGCGGCGAGAGAAGTTTAAAAGACGTTTATTTTTTTTAATAAGATGAAAGCGATAGAGAGTGTCTGATATTTCTTCAGTCATAAGATGAGCAAGACGAATATCTTTTTTAGAAAAAGATTTTTTAGGTTTGGTGCGATCAAAACAAATAGTTCCAAAAATTTCTTTTCCTGACTTTAAAGGTAAGCCCAAAAAGGAGTGAACAGAAACTTTTTTAAGAACCTTTTGAGGAGTAGCTGATATTTTTTGTAGATCATTTACAAGAACTGTTTTTCCTCCTATTATCTTTCTATCTAAAGGATGGGCAGAAAGGGAGTGCCTTTCACCTAAGGCTGAAACATGGTTAGGGTCCTGATCATATTCCCCGATGAGAGTTAGGTTTTTTTGTTCTTTGTGATAGTGGAAGATAACAACTCTCTCGATTTTTAAGATTTTGCCCATGAGGTGACATGCTTTTTGAGCAGCAGATTTCATACTTTTTTGAGCTTGGATGGCTTTGGTAAGCTCGTAGAAATGAAGCAGTTGTCGGTGATTTAGTTTTGGTTTGGACAATTTGGGTGAGATTTAAACTTTATGTTGAGGATTGGTCTGTTTTTGAGGTTGGGCGAGAAAAATATTATAAGGTTTGGAGTTTTTTTTGCAGGCCCTGCCGATTTCTTTGGTTAGGGCAGGAATGAATGGTAGGTCGATTTTTTTAAGACGGTCAAGAGTGTTGAACCAAACCATTTCCCAGCCATCGTGTTTGAACCCAGCGTATTTCCATTCCAGCATGGAAATAAGCATGGCAGAGATATTGGCGGCAGAATAGATTTGTTTTTCTAAATTATTAAGATTGATTTCTCGATAATCTGAAACGTCTATTTCTTCTTTTATCAAGTCAAGCATGGCCTGATGAGCGTTTTGGTTGGCTTGTTTTATTTCTTTACGAATTTCAATGTTCCAAAATGTTTGCCAACTGGGGCTACCAGAGGGCAAATCCCCTATTATGGATTCAGACCAATCGTGAACAAGGCAATATTTGAGAAGTTTAGATTGGTTTATTTTTTCTTTTTTGGTTTTTGGGAGACTGTCGGCAAAAAGCATGGCTAGATAAGTCACAAAATAAGAGTGTTCAGCAATGGACATGTTTAGTTCAGATGGTAAACCCATAAAGAGAGTGCCTCCGGCACGTTTGAGATGATTTAGGTTTTGGAGGATTTGAATAAGTTTGAAAGTGTTTTTCATAGTTTTATTATACTTCTTTTTACTATGTGACTTGTGGTTTGCGGATTAAGATAAAAATAGAGACTTTTGGCCAGATAAAGGGGTTAAACAAATGGAGTGAATGTGGTGATAAGCACTAACCGCCTTGTTAAATAGATCGATGTTGAACTGCATACTTGTTTTGGATTTAATTTGTTTTTTGGAAACTAAATCCCAGTTTGAGCGAAGTAGTTTTCGTCCTTCCTTTTCATTAACCCAGCGATAGTCTATGGTTTCTTTGTTTTTGGGATCTTTTAAAAGAGGTATCTTATCAGATCCTTGATATTCAATAATGGCAAGATGGTAGATTTTTCCTCTGTTTGGCCTGTTTTTTTGGGTTTCGTCTTTTGATCGATGATGATCGTAGACTTGTTTGGCAAAGTCAAAAAGGATGGCTAATTGCTTAAATTGAGCCTTGGTTTCTATAACTTTTAGACCTCTAAAACCTTGTTCTTCGTCTAGATTGCGAGCAATGGTGGTAAAAATATCATCAACAATGTTTTTGGATTTAATACCTTCTTTTGGTAAACCCCAGGAGCGGATATATTGACGAATCAGAAGATATTTGTTTTTGTTGGCGGTTGCGTTTTTGTTTATCAGAAGGAGAATAATGCTATTTCGATACCCGGAAGGGGTTGGTCTGTGAAGTCGTGGGTTTAGAAAATAATAAGAAAGAGAAGGATTGGTTATTAAGGACATAGAGGATCGTTTATTTTACCATTTGAGAAGTTTTGGAAGATTCAAACAAGCTTGAAAGTGTTTTTCACAGTTTTATTGTACTTCTTTTCGCCAGGCGGTTTTGAGTTTTTGGTCCAGAGTTAAAAGCTTTACCCTTCTGGCAAGGGCGAGAGATAAGTAAGAAGCGTCGTAAAAGGAAAGATGGTGCTTTACGGCTAAGGAAAGAGTCTTTTGATAATCAACTTCCAGATAATTGATGGGCAGAGCAAGAAAGTTTTTGAAAATTTTTTGAGCAATGTCATTTTTAAGACGTTTTTGTAGACGAGCCGATCTTATGGCATTTCCAACTTCATATTTTAGTAAAGGCGGAGAAATAAAGTCGGATAGGTTTTGGGCATAATGGGAAAAGAGTTTTTTGATTTCGATAGGCAGTTTTTCATCGGGAAAGAGTTTGGCGAGAATGACGGAACTATCGATAACGTAGGTAGGGTGATCAGTAGCGACGGCCATGTTCAACTAAGGCTTTATAATCAATGTTTTTAGTGTCAACTTTTGCAGATAAAGTCTCCAAATTTTGTAATAATTCTTGGCGATGATTGGGTCTGGTTTGGTAAGTTTGTCTCAATGCCTCGCGAATGAGGGCGGCAATGGTTTTTTTGTGTTTAGTGGCCAAAAAAGATAGGGTTGAATAGTCCTGCTCGGTTAACAACACATTGGTTCTTCTGGTAAGCATGTTTTAAAGTAACATGTTACTTTGTGTTTGTCAAATTGGTTTAGTTTGATATGTTCTCAGCTTGCTTTTATTACAGTCAAGAGAGGGAAGATTACTTTTTCTCAATATTGAAGAGCATGGATTTTAGATGGATGGCACCTGGAGCACGAAGAGTAAAGATTTCTTTGAAGTCCTCTCCAGAAATAGAGACTGTTCCACGGTTGGTTTGGAAACGAAGTTGGCTAACATAGCCTCCAGTAGAATAGTCAGTATCAACAGTAGAGATAGAAGTAACTGCACCACCGAAACGATTGGCTTCTTGCCTCACTTTTTCTTTAGACCAAGTGTTGGGATCTACCCCACCCCAACATCCACCCGAATCAACTTGAGAAAGATAAGGAAGAGTCCCTCTATCGTTTGAGTAAACAAGGGCGGCATTGACGATATCGGAAAATTCTTCTTCTGTTAGCCAAGGATGAGAACGACCACAAGAAACATTGGAACGAGTTTTGTACCAACCCTTGTAGTACCAAGGGGAGGCGGAAACTTTTTCATAAGAATCAGCAGGCCAACAACTTTGAGATCCACAGGTAGTATCCCAAAGACCGGGGGTGTTGTGACCCAAGGTGTTATAGGAGTATTGGTATCCTCCAGAAGTGGAAGCGTACCAAGTACTGATGATTTCATTGGTTTGATTGCTGACAACAATTTTTCCTCTGGTTTCAGCAACGGCTTTGCGCCAAGTTTCAGGAACAGAAGAAGCTTTGGAAGAAGAGTAGACCTGACAGGCTTCGGTGGTACAAATGGAACCGGAAGCATTTCTATTACCCATACGCCAGCCCATGTAAGAAAGGGCGTAGGTGCGAGCAGCAATGGCTTGGGCTTTTAGGGCCTCCATTCCGCCTTTATCTCCCCAAGAACTAGGCATTTCGGCGATACCCAATAGATAGTTGTCTTCGAAAGGAAGCGATCCGACGGTGGTAGAAACTGATCCAGGAGAGTCGATGGACTCGAGACGAATGTCTCCGTAGTAAGCTCTTAAAATGGCTTCGTAGTTTTGTCCAGACTTGGCTCGACCAAAGGCTCCGAATTGACTCATACCCTTTCGGTGAGGGGCGCCAAAGGAAAAAGCAGCAAAGGCGGGGGAGAAACCAGGATTGTAGTCAGCTCGAGAGGCGGGGTCTTGAGAAGAGGAGACGTCTCCAACAGAAGTAGAGAAAAGAGCAGTTTTTTGAGCAATTAGGTCTTGTTGTTTTTGAGAAAGTTCAGCTTTATAGTCCTCGGCTTTTTTAATTTCTCCGCCTAGAAAGTCAGATCTTTGTTCAAGATCTTTTTTAAGAACAGCTAGTTTTTGAGTTTCAGCTTCAAGGCGAGTTTTGTTGTCGTTTAAGGTAGCTATTTTCTGACCAAAGTCAGTAATTAAGCCTCTGTCTTTTTCGATGATGGCTTGATACCAAGAGTACTGGCGAATAAGATCAGAGGAAGAGTTGGAGAGAAGGATCAGTAAGGGATCGAACTTTTGTTGGTTTTTATAGTAGCGCTTGACACGAGAAGAAAGAAGGATCTTTTGAACTTCAAGGTCGGATTCATTTTCTAGAAGTTTAGTTTCAAGATCAGTAATCTGGTTGGTAATAGAAATGATTTGGGATTGGGAATACTTTACTTTCTGGGAGATGTCTTTTTGTTCATCTTTTAAGGGACTAATGGCTTTTTCAAGATCGGCGATTTGCTGTTCAACTTCGGCGATTTGTTCGTCTAAAGATTTCCCTAATACCTGAAGAGACGGTGAGAGTAGGGATGAGAAGGTGAAAAGAAAGAGGAGGGTAATGATAAAGAGGGATTTAGTTTTTAGTTTCATTTAGTTAATTATAGAGGAGAGGAGGGGGAAGAAGAAAAACAGGTTTGCACTGTTCACACCAAAGTTGTCTTGGTATAATCCACATTAATGAGAAAGTTGATTTTTGGAGTAGTTTTTTTGGCCCTTTTTATGTTTGTGGGGGCAGTTAGTCCTTCTGGTGTAAGGGCTTGTGTTTGTGACGCGAACACAGACAATGTTTGTGTGGTAGTTACAGATAGTAGTGATTGTAACTCTGATGAGGTTCCAGTTTGCCAGTCAGGAGGAACGGCAAGTGGTGGGTGTAGAATTCCAAGTTGTGTTTGCAGAGATGCAAGTAGGACAGTTTTTTGTGCAACAGGAGGTGGAGAGGATGGAATAGATACAGCAATTGGATGTATACCGATTGCTAGAGAAAGTTTTGTTAACTGGCTTTTGAATAGATTGTTTGGGATTATTGGAGGAATCGCATTTGTGTTAATGGTGGGAGGAGGAATACAAATGGCAATGAGCGGAGGAGATCCACAAAAATTAAAGGCGGGGCAAGAAGTACTTTCTTCGGCTTTGGCGGGACTTTTGTTTGCTTTGTTTTCCTTGTTTATCTTAAGATTGATAATGGTAGATATATTACATATTCCAGGATTAAGTTAAATGAAATTAGTTAAAGAAGTATGGGCTCAAACAGATCTTCCGGATTATAGTGGGGTTAATGGATGGAGATTAGGAAACAGACCATTGCTGGGAGATGTAATTAGTCAGATTTTGCCTTATGTGTTTGTAGCGGCGGGAATGGGAATGTTTGTTATGCTTATTATTGGGGGATTTGAATTGATGGTAAGTGGAGGAGACTCAGGGAAGATGAAGGCGGCACAAGGGAAGCTAACAGGAGGAATTGTGGGATTTTTATTGGTAGTTTTTGCTTATTTTGTAACCCAGATAATAGAGTCAGTATTTAGTGTGAATATATTAGGATGAGTAGTCAAAGAAAAAAGGAAACAAGAGGCGGTGTGATTTTAGTGGTTGAAAGTAACCCTGCGAAAGCAGATCAAAAGATGTTGAAAGTATTAAGAAGACCTTAACTTATTTTCCTTTTCGACGATTGCGCTGTTGATACCAGTGAATGGCTTTTTCTAGTTTTTTGGGTCCAAAATCAGGCCAGAGGGTCTCGGTAAAATAGAGTTCGGCATAAGACATCTGCCAGAGAAGGAAATTACTGAGTCTAAACTCCCCTCCTGGACGAATAATAAGGTCGGGGTCGGGTTGACCGTTGGTATAGAGATATTGGGAAACTAGTTTTTCGTTAATTTTTTTGGCGGGTATACCATCTTTGACAATGTTTTTGATGGCATTGACTATTTCATCTCGTCCACCGTAGTTTAGAGCAACGTTAAATTTGATACGTTCATTTTTTAAAACAATATCAAGCATTTCCCTAATAGCGGCTTTTACTTTTCGAGGAAAGGCTTGAAAGTTCCCTAAGACAATTATTCTGATTCCAGCGTTTTTATATTCTTCTTTTTTTTCTTTAACAATGTTTATAAGGAGTCCAAAGATACCTTTTACTTCATCAACAGCTCTTTTTTTCCAGTTTTCAGTAGAGAGGGCATAAACAGTAATGTGTTTAATGCCAATGTCTTTAGCGTGCTGAACTATTGCTTCAAGATTTTTTGTCCCTGCTTCATGTCCTTGGGTAGTAGAAAGCCCTTTAGCTTTTGCCCAGCGACGATTGCCATCCATAATGATACCGATGTGTTTGGGCATTCCATTAGGATCGATTTTAAGTTTGGTTACAAAGGGAAGTTTTTTAGTTTTTTTTCGAGGCATGTTTAGGGATTATATAACGGAATGAATAGTATCTTATGACTTGGTCGTAGTTAAGGAGTTAAAACCTTCGAACCAGTCTTTATCTTCTTGCTTACAGGTCGAACAAACACCAAGCGGGTCTCCATCGTCAGGGGGTTTAGCTCCATTATCTATAAAAGCTCTACAAAAAAGAAGTCTTTCTTGAATACGAGAGACTGACTCTTCTTCAAGTGGAGTTAGTCCATTGTCTGTTTCATTAAGAAGTGGGCATCCTTGTTTTTGAAGATTAGGCAGAAGAATTGACAGGAGAGGGATTTGTTCTGCTATTTCAGCTGGGTGAATTTCCATTTTGATATAAAATAACCCCGCATTGTAGGCGGGGTTTAATTTATTGTTTTTTTGAAATCATCAATGTAAGTGACAGAAAGCTACTTTATTTCCCCTTAGAAAGGAGGTGATCCATCCGCTCCTTCCAGAACGGATACCTTGTTACGACTTAACCCTCATCGCCGGATTTGCCTTAGTCCCACAAAAAATATGTGAGGTATCGGGCACCCCCGACTTTGCTGATTTGACGGGCAGTGTGTGCAAGAGGCGAGAACGTATTCACCGCAGTCTGCTGATCTGCGATTACTACCAATTCCAAGTTCATGCAGGCGAATTTCAGCCTGCAATCCCAACTGAGAACTGTTTTAAGGATTAGCTCCACCTCGCGGTTTGGCAACCCTCTGTACAGCCCATTGTAGGATGTGTGTAGCCCTGGACATAAGCATCATGCTGACTTGACGTCTTCCACTCCTTCCTCCCAACAAAATAATGCTGGGCAGTCTCTCGTGACATAGTAACACGAGACATGGGTTGCGTTCGTTACCCCACTTAAGGGAACAACTCACGTCACGAACTGACGACAGCCATGCAACAGCTGTGTACCACTCTCGAAGAAGTCCACCTTTCGATGGATTTGCAGGTACATGTCAAGCCCAGGTAAGGTACAGCGCTTCATATCGAATTGAACCACATGCTCCACTGGTTGTGCGCCTCCCCGCCAATTCGTTTGAGTTTCAACCTTGCGGCTATACTCCCCAGGCGGCTCGCTTAACGCGTTAGCTTGCGCCTCACAGATAAATCCATAAGGCTAGCGAGCATCGTTTAGGGCTAGGACTACCTGGGTCTCTAATCCAGTTTGCTACCCTAGCTTTAGTCTCTCAGTGTCAGTACATACCTAGCTACCTGCCTTCGCTCTTGGTGTTCTTGATGGTATCCACGGATTTCACCCCTACACCATCAATTCCAGTAGCCCCGATATGACTCAAGTCTAATAGTATTTCGCCCCTTTCCCCAGTTAAGCCGGGGTATTTAAAACGAAACTTTTTAAACCACCTACAGACGCTTTACGCCCAGTAAATCCGGGTAACGCTTGCAACCTACGTATTACCGCGACTGCTGGCACGTAGTTAGTAGTTGCTTATTCTGCCCCCGATATGGGGGCTAAAAGAGGTTTACAACCCGAAGGCCGTCATCCCTCACGCGGTGTCGCTGCGTCAGACTTTCGTCCATTGCGCAAGATTCCTAGCTGCTGCCTCCCGTAGGAGTATGGGCCGTGTCTCAGTCCCATTGTGTCGGACCCTCCTCTCAGAGCCGATATCCGTCATAGCCTTGGTAGGCCATTACCCTACCAACAAGCTGATAGAACGCACGCTCCTCCCTGAGCGGATAGTTACATCCTTTACTCTTTCGAGAACTATGGAGAATTACCCTCGATTTCTCGAGGCTATGCTCCTCTTAGGGGTAGATTCGTACGCGTTACTCACCCGTTCGCCACTGCCTATCCGAAGATAAGCCGTTCGACTTGCATGCCTTAGGCACACCGCCAGCGTTCACCCTGAACCACGATCAAATTCTTAGTGACAAACAAATCTTGATCACCAAAAGTAGACTCAAGATTTGCACATCAGATTAACTCTGATGATTCAGTTTAGGATCAAAAGATCCTAATTCATTTTTTTAAAACGGCCCGAAGGCCATTTTCTCTAAACGAAATGAAAGTTTGGCTTCCCGTCACTTACATTAGTGACTTCGTTGATGTTAACGTGCGAAGAACCCAAATCTTCTTCGGGTAGAGGGATTTTAACCTAGACAGGGGTTTAATTCAAGAAGAGACTTAAGAAGAATAGGCAGATTGACGATGCTGGATAATGATGATTATAAGAGTGGATTTCTTATGTTGATAGATAATTCGATAAGGCCAGGCACGGTAAGAAAAGAGTCCTTTAAGATTACCTTTTAATTTTTTCCCTTGAAGAGGGCTTTTTTTAAGAAGACTTAGTCTTTTTTTAACCTTTTTTTGATCTGAAGAAGACAGTTTTTTAATTTGCTTTACTGCTTTTTGAGTAAAAAGAAGAGTCATTTTTAAAAAAGGTTTTTTTCAGAAACAAGATTACCTTGCTCTAGGTCTTTTAGTCCTTGTTTAATGTCTTTAGTGAGTTTTTTATCGCTAAGAATACTGATTGTTTCTTCCCAGGACTCTAGTTCTTCTAAAGAAATTAGAGCGGCTTTGGCTTTGCCTTTTTTGGTTATTATGTAGCGTTTGAACTCGTTAGCAGTAGTGTCTATAAGGTTATAAAGTTTGGATCTGGCTTCGCTAGCAGAAATGGTTATGTTCTGAGATAACATAAGTTATCGTACTAAAAAGCGTACGCTTTGTCAAGGAGTTTTGAGGGAGATTAGCTTTACCCCGGAAAAAGAGGCTTTTAAGGCAGGATCAGCAGAAGTAATGATGGTTTGGTGAGAATCTATGAGAGAAAGGACGAGATGTTGGTGGTCGGGATCGAGCTCAGAAAAGATATCGTCAAGTAAAAGAAGAGGTGTTTCATTAGTTTTTTCTTTTAAAAAGTGAATTTGGGCAAGGCGGAGACCCAAAACACCGAGGCGCTGTTGACCACGACTGCCCCAGGCAGCAAGGTCTTTGAGGTCCTGGGGAATGCGAGAGTCAGTGATATGAAAGTCGTCACGGTGGGGACCAATAGAGGTAGAGCCTCTAAAAAGATCTTTTTGAAGAGATGAGTCGAGGCTTTTTTGAGTGAGAGGGACGGGTTTGTAGTGGAGTCGAAGATAAGAGAAGTCTTTTTTATAGTCTTTTAGAAATTGATTAGCAAAATCAAAGAATTGATGGCGAAAATGAAGAATAATGTCGGCGTTTTTAAGGAGAGATTGGTCCCAGAAAAGGAGTTCTTCAGGACGGGCTTGGTGGTCACGGACAAGATCAAGGAGTTTGTTTCGGTGAGTAAGGGCGCGGCGATATTGACTAGAGGCTCGGGCATATTCCCAATCAAGTTGAGAGAGAATTTGATCAAGAAAGTCGCGACGTCGAGAAGGAGAGCCAGTAACAAGGCGGATGTCTTCGGGCTGGAAGATAACAGATTTTAAGGTTCCTAAATAGTGACGACGGGTTTTTAGAACCTGGTTTTTCAAAAATCGTCTTTTGGGAGTTTTTTTACCAAGGATTTCTCCAAAAGTAATTTGGACTTCAAGATTAAATTCTTGATTGTCTTTTTCTAAAAGGCCCTGGGCGGAAGCTAGAGGTTGACCCCAGCGGATAAGTTGAGTGATACGTTGGGCACGGAAACTTTTTCCAAGAGAAAGAAGGTGGATGGCTTCCAAAAGATTGGATTTACCAACGCCATTATCCCCTAGAACTAAGTTTATTTTAGGATCAAGGGTGAAGGTCTTTTGATCGTAGTTTCTGAAGTTTTTTAGAGTGAGAGATTTTAAGTGCATAAAAAAGGGGTAGGGGTATTATAACTTGATATACTTTTTTAGTGAAAAAAATTGTTTTAGGAATTTTTGTTGGTTTGTTGCTGTTATTGAACAGGTCAGGGGTGGCTTGGGCGCAAGGAGAGATGGAGTTTTATAAAGCAGAGGTGATAAGAGTGGAAGAAGAAGGAGAGCAAGAGAGTGAATACGGAGAGGAAATTGGGTATCAATGGTTGTTTTTAAGAGGAGAAGAGATAGGAGATAAAACAATAAAACATTTTTTAAATCCGGGAGAAAAGAGTTTTTCTGAAAGAGAAAAAGTGGTTTTAATGAAGATGGGAGAAGAATTTAGAATAATTGATAGATATAGATTGGATTTGGTTATTAATATAGCAATAGGGCTGGTAATACTAGTGGTTTTGGTGGCCGGGTGGAGAGGTTTTGGTTCACTTTTGGGAATGGGGCTAAGCTTGGGGGTGATTGTGGGATTTATAGTTCCTAGGATAATAGCCGGCAAGCCTCCTTTGGAAACAACAATAGTGGGATCTATTTTGATTTTGGGATTTACAATTTTCCTATCTCACGGGATAAACAAAAAAATCAGTGTGGCCGTGCTTTCAACGGTGGTTTGTTTGATTTTGGCAGGAATAATGTCGGTGTTATTTGTAAAGCTAACTGGAATAGATGGGCTGGGGTCAGAGGAGGCGTTTTCTTTGAGTTTAGGATTTGGAAAGAAGATCAATTTTGAAGGATTGTATTTGGCTTCAATTATTATTGGAACACTGGGAGTACTGGATGATGTGACAGTGGCTCAGAGTTCAACAATATTTGAGATAGCTAGGGCAAATAAGAAATTGGGAAGGTGGGAATTGTTTTTAAGAGGAATGCGGGTAGGAAGAGAGCATGTGGCATCAATGATTAATACTTTAGTTTTAGCTTATGCAGGATCAAGTTTGGTTTTGTTTTTGTTGTTTTATATAAACAGAGATAGTCAGCCAGTGTGGGTAGTTTTAAATAGTGGATTGGTAGTAGAAGAAATAGTTAGGTCTTTGGCTGGAAGTTTGGCAATAGTAATGGCAGTACCTTTGACAACAATGATGGCAGCAGGAGTGTTTGGAAAGAGAAAGTAGGGTTTTAATTCTTTTTAATACGAATAACATAACCTTTGACAAGGGCGGTGGCAGTTTTTTTGTAGGCAGAGGCAAGGATGCGATGAAAAGTGGGCTGAGAAACTCCCATTCTCCGGGCTGAATCTTTTTGGTTAAGAGATTTTACTTCATGAAGATCTAGAGCTTCTAGCTCATCATGATTGAGAATTACTTCTTTTAGTTGTCTGGCTGGAACACCTCTGGGTTTAAAACAAATACAGGAAGGGTTACAGCTTAAAAGACGTTTTATTTTAGGGCGTGGCATATTAAGAAAGAATACTACACTCAGAGTTTTTCTCCGAGTGTAGGATTCCTGGTTGAAAGATTATTTGAAATCTTTAATCATTTGGTCCAATTGGTCTAGTTCCTCTTGGTGGGAGTCTTTTAGATTCTTTTTACAGTCCTCTAAATCTTTTTTGGTTGGTTTTTGGTTCCACCCAAAACAGAAAGGACAAGGTCTAAAACAACCCCGACCGAAACCGAATCCTCGACCGAAATTTTGTCCAAAATTTGAACGACCGAGACGAGGGGGAGGATTTCCTCCTTTTCGACCGGTAAAAGGTCCTTGACCCGAAGGTCCTGTTTTATCTCCTGCTGGCATATTTTTCACCTCCTTTTAGGTTTGTTAAATGAATATATATTCATATAATAACAGGGTGAAAGACCATATGTCAAGTGTTGAATTTATTTAATAAGAGGAAGAAGATCTTTTAGATGTTTTACGGAAGGGATGTTTATATCTTTGGGGGGGGTACCATGTCTTTTACTTTCAAAATGGATTGCTTGGATTTTTAGATCAAGAGCTGGGGCAAGATCATGTTCGTAGTGATCCCCTACTACGAGAGCTTCTTGAGGAATGAGATTGAAATAGTCGAGAGCGTATTGGTATGGGACAGAAGTGGGTTTATCTTGATGAAAAAGGTCAGTAGAAAGAAGGAGGTCGACATGAGGAAGAAGACCAGATGACTCTAGTTTTAGATGTTTGTTGATGAATCCTCCGGAACTGACAATGGCAATTTTTAAGCCTTTTTCATGAAGAGTTTTTAAGACTTTTAGAGCATCAGGAATGAGAATGATTGTTTCGGGGAGAAATTCGTGCCACCAAGTGAGAAAGTCAGCAGTGTCCTTTGTAGAGAGCTTTAGGTTGTGGGCAATTCTAGACCAAATATAGTAGCCGATTGATCCGACACGGAGGGTTTTTGGTTCTTGTCTGGCAAGAGCTAGGTGTTTTTTGTTAAGTTCAATGATTTTCCCTTTGGGAAGGTTGAATCTTTCTTGAGCACGCTGATCTATTTTTTCAAGGATTTTGGGCCAGGAAGAAATGTTATCAATAAGAGTGTCGTCAAGATCAAAAATGATGAGTTTTTTGGACATAGGAAATAATAGCATGGTAGATGAAGTGAAAAAGAAGCTCTATAATGGACTTTATGAAATATGATGTGGTGATAGTCGGGTCAGGACCTGCGGGATGGACAGCAGGGATTTATGCGGTACGAGCGGATTTGAAGGTGTTAGTAGTTGAAGGAGATCAACCAGGAGGACAGTTAACGATCACGACTAAAGTAGATAATTACCCAGGATTTTCGGAAGGAATAAATGGGCCAGAATTAATGGAGGTAATGAAGAAACAAGCGGTGAACTTGGGGGTGGAGGTCAAAGGGGGGTTGGTTTCTGGAATAGAAAAGACAGAAAGTGGTTTTGTGGTGAAAATGGGAAGGGAAGGAATAGAAACAAGATCAGTGATAGTGACTACAGGGGCTAGAGCAAGGTGGTTGGGAGTGCCCGGAGAGAAGGAGTTGATGGGTAAAGGAGTGTCAGGGTGTGCCACCTGTGATGGAATGTTTTTTAAAGATAAAGAAGTAGCAGTAATTGGAGGAGGAGACAGTGCAGTAGAAGAAGCGACGTTTTTAACAAGGTTTTGTAAAAAAGTTTATATAGTACATAGAAGAGATAGTCTAAGAGCGACGGCAAGTGAGCAAAAAAGGGTTTTTTCTAACAAAAAGATTGAAATGGTATGGAATAGTCAGGTAAAAGAATTTGTAGGGAAAGAAAGATTAGAGGGAGTGAAAATTGTAGATAAGGATGGGAAAGAAAGTCTACTAAAAGTGGAAGGGGCTTTTGTGGCCATAGGGAGAGATCCAGCAACTGAGTTTTTGGAAGGAAAAGTTGAATTGTTTGAGAGTGGACATATAAAGGTGGGATTCTTGGAGAGAGAAACAATGACAAGTGTGGAGGGAATATTTGCGGCAGGAGATTGTGTAGATCAGAAGTTTAGACAGGCAGTAGTTTCAGCAGGAATGGGATGTAAGGCGGCGATGGAAGTAGAAAAATGGTTGGGATAGTTTTAATTTTTGCGTAGGGGATGGTATATTTTGAGCATGTGTGAAGGTAAAAAGGAAGGCTGTGGGCTCTGCGCTCGTCAAGGACTGATCGAGTTAAGAGAAGTTACGGTTTTACCTCAAGGTAAGGTACCAGAAATAAGAGAATGTAGTGGTAAAAAACAGGAAGTGGTTATAGTAGTGAAAACAGGTTAAGTTTTGGTATAATATATATTATGGGATTCAATAGCTGGAGATTGAGACAAAAACTAGAGGGAAGAAACGGGAGACCAGCGAGTGTTAGTTTGTCAAAAATTGCAAATATTGCGTGCTATTCAGGGAGTGGGGGTTGTGCACAAGGCGAAAGGTGTTTTGCTCAGCGTGTAAGATTTGGGGCAGGACCTTTACCAGAAAGAACTGATAGTAGAGGAAGAAAGGTTTATACGGGACGGTGCCCTGAAAGTGGCCAGTTGGTACAGGTGAGAGTACAAAGAAAAAGAGGAATAAGATGGTAAAATCCTTTAGATGAAAATAGCTTTAGTTCATGACTATTTAAGGGAATTTGGAGGAGCAGAAAGAGTATTAAAAACCTTATCAGAAATGTATCCTGAGGCGCCGATTCATACAGCATTTCGGGTTAAAAATTCGAGAGCTGGAAAAGCGTTTTCAGGTAAGAAGATAAAGGAAAGTTGGTTAGCACCTTTGTTAAAGTTGGGAAAATTTTATAGTCCATTGAGGTTTTTAGCCCCGGTAGTGTGGAGAAGTATGGATTTATCCGGGTACGACGTAGTGATCACATCAGCTAGTTGGTATATAACAAGGGGTTTTAGGGTGGGAAAGAATACGAAAGTGATTTGTTATTGCCATACTCCCCCGCGGTATTTATATGGCTACAAGACATCGGTGGAGTGGCAGAAATATTTTATAGTCAGATTGTATGCTGTAGTGGTTAATCATTTTTTGAGGCTTTACGATTTTTGGTCAGCTGGAACAGTAGATAAATGGTTAGTTAACTCAAAAAATGTAGAAAAAAGGGTAAAGAAGTTTTACAAGAAGAATTCAGAGGTGGTTTATCCGCCAATAAAAGTGAAAGAATTGGTTGAGGCAAGTAAAGGGGTAAAAAAGAAGGACTACTTTTTGATTGTTTCAAGGCTAGTAGGAGCAAAAGGATTAGAGGAGGCAGTGAGAGCAGCAAATAAGTTGGGCTTTGAACTAAGGATTGTAGGAGAGGCAGCTGGATTTTCAGGAGTGGAAGAGAGGATTAAAAAGATGGGAGGCAAAAAAGTAAAACTTTTGGGAAGAGTGAGTGATAAAAGACTTTATGAACTGTATGCAGAAGCAAGGGGTTTTATTGCACTGGCTCAAGAAGAAGATTTTGGGATGACGGTAGTAGAGGCAATGGCGGCTGGGACAGCAGTGATTGGATTTGCCGGGGGGGGATTTAAAGAATCAATAGTTGATGGTAAAACAGGAGTGTTTATAGAGGGAGTGGATGAAGAGACCATAGGAAAGGCGATGAAAAGATTTTTTAAAATTAAGTGGAAAAAAGAGGAGATACAAAAGTGGGCAAAGAATTTCTCAAGAGAAGAATTTGAGAAGAGAATAAAAAAGACAGTAGGATCAGTTTAGAAAAGAGAGGGTTGAGAAGATGGTGGTTTTTCCTTCTTGGGAAGAGGTTTTTGCTGTTTTTCAACACGAGAGACAAGGGATCTGAAGTTTAGGCGTTGGAAAGTGGTTTTGAAATGGTCAAGGTTTTTGGGTTGCCAACGGACTTTTTTTAAAGATAGTTTTGAAGGTACGGTATCGATAATTTGAGCAAGGGATTGAGAAAGGTAAGCGTCATCCTTGGCTTTCTCTATCTTTTCTTTTAGATTGGGTTTAATTTTGTTGAGGTTATTGTAGATATTATCCAGAGAACCAAACTCATCAAGGAGAGTGGTGGCAGTTTTGGGCCCAACACCGACAATGCCAGGGTAGTTATCGGATGGATCCCCCATTAAAGCTTTGAGGTCGACAACTTGGGAAGGTTTAACACCAAGTTTTTGTTTAACTTCTTTTGGTCCAAAGGTTTGAGTGACAGAGAGGCCACGGATGGGCATGTAGAGACTGACTTTTTTGGTGACTAGCTGCATAAGATCTTTATCACCAGTAATAATGGTTACTCTGGATTTAGGTTTTAATTTCATGAATTTTTTGGCAAGAGTGGCCAAGAGATCATCGGCTTCGTAACCTTTTCTCATGAAGGTGGCGATTTTTAAGTCAGACAAAAGTTCGTGAGCTAAGGGAAACTGAGAGATGAGGTCAGGGTCAGTTGGTTTTCGATTAGCACGATAGGCAATGTAAAGATCGTTTCTAAAGTTAGGTCCTGGAGGATCCATACAGACAGCAAAATAGTCGGGTTTTAAATCTTTTATGCTTTTTAAAAGCATAGTAGAAAAACCATAAATGGCATTAGTGGGGCCAAGACCAGAGGTATTTAATTTAGGAAGAGCATGGTAAGCACGGTGAAGAATGGCGTGACCATCAATTAAAAGAAAGTGGGACATATTGGATTTTATCATTGGTTTGACAATTCATAACTAATGTAATAGAATTACATCACTTATGAAAACAGCAGTACATACAGTAAGAACTCAAATATCACTTTCTCCTGAACTTAAAAGTCTTATCGAAAAAGAAGGCAAGGAATTAAAGGAAAGTTTGAGCCAGTATCTGAGAAGGGCAGCAATTTTAAGATTGGCCCTGACTGAAATTGATGATACGAATTTAAAAGATTTAAGGGCAATGGTGATAGGCAGTGTTAGTAAAGATGAAAGTGGGTGGAAAAAAACAGAAAACATTAGTGATTGGCAAAGAAATAGAAGAAAAGAAGAGGATGGGCACCGAAACTAAATATTTATTGGATACAAATGTAATTCTGGAAGCTTTTTGGGGTAAAAAAAGAGTTGCAGATAAGGTTGGTGAGTGGATTGAGTCGGGTAAGATAGTGATTTCAGTGGTTTGTATGGCCGAAATATTGTCAAAGTCTTCAAAGAAAGAGGAAGAGATGTTAAGAATGTTGATTAAAAAGTTTGGAGTGCTTGAGATAAACCAAGAAATCGCCGAATTAGCAGGAAAATATAGGTTTGAATTTTTAAGAAAAAAGAAAAGAGTTTATCTTTTGGATTGCTTCATAGCGGCTACAGCCAAACTTCATGGATTAACTTTAGTCACGAGAAATGTAAAAGATTATCCAATGAAAGATATAAAGGTTTTGAACCCAAGCAAGGACTAAGTGGGGCTTTTGTGTCTTAGAGCTTTTGTGTAAGATTAGTTAGGTATGGAACAACATCCAATTCCCCAACAAATATCAAGCTATGAGTTTAAGTTGGTGGGGAATATGACACTGAAACAATTTGGGAAACTGGCGGTGGGGGTAGTGTTGGGTTTGATTCTTTTTTCTTCAGGATTACCATTTTTAATTAAGTGGCCATTGATTTTTATATGTGTGGGAGGGGGGGCAGCAATAGCTTTTGTGCCCTACCAAGATAGACCTTTGGAAATGTGGATTTCTTATCTTATTAAAAGAATTTACTCTCCAACAGTTTACCTTTATCAAAAGAGTAGTGATCCTAATTGGTTGGATTTGGATAGAAGTCTTTCTTCCAAAAAGGAAGATGAAGAAAGGGTGGAGATGAAATCAAAAGGTAAGGTAAATGAGTTTATTTCTTCATTACCTGAGGAAAATGATAAAGAGGTAAAGTTTGGGAGGGTGAGATTTCAAAAGACGAAGCAAGAGCTGAAAGTGGAGGAAGAGGAAAAAAGAAAAGAAAGAAGAAGAAAAATGGAAGCAAAGGCGGTTGAAGCCGTGCAAGATGCTCCCGAAGAAGAAGGAGTGAAAGTAGAAGAGGTGGGAGCAGCAAGCGAAAAAGCCAGAAAAGAAGTCGGATTAGGGCTAAAAAGAAAGATAAGTCAGGCAACAGCAGATGCCCATCATTCAGATATTCCAATGCCTAAAACCCCAACAATACCGAATATTATTGTAGGGATGGTTTTTGACGAAAGGGCAAAGATTGTAGAAAATGCGATCGTAGAAGTTCAAGATATGGAAGGGAACCCAATGAGGGCTTTAAGGACTAATGCACTGGGTCAGTTTCAAACAGCATCTCCTCTGAGAAGTGGAGAATATGTGATAATCACAGAGAGAGAAGGAATTACCTTTGATATAATCAAAATTAAGTTAATTGGTGAGGTAGTTGGACCTATAAGAATAAAGGCAAAATCGGAAAAAATATTAAATTAACAACCTGTCCATGAGCAATGATGTACAAATCGCAATCAAAGGTAGTACTCAAGAGCATCTTCCTCTTGAGGATGTAAAGGATGGGATAGCGATCCTTAAAGATGGGTCTTGTGCAGCAGTGATGAGATTAAGTTCGGTGAACTTTGATTTACTTTCTGAAAGAGAACAAGAAGCCTTGATTTATGCTTATGGAGGAATTTTAAATTCTCTAACTTTTCCGATACAGATTATGATTAGATCGAACATCAAGGATGTTTCGGAGTATGTAAAAAGTCTTTTAGAAAAAGAAAGAGAACAGACAAATGAGCTTTTACAGGAAAAAATAAGGTCTTACAGGAACTTTGTAGAAGAGGTGGTAAAGAAAAACAATGTTTTGACAAAGAGTTTTTATGTAATAGTCCCCTTTTCTTCACTGGAGTTAGGCCTAAAGGCAGCAAAAGCAATTCCAGGGGGCGGGATTAAGAACATGGGAAAAGAAGATGAAAAATTACCTTATTCAAAAGAACATATTTTAGAGAAAGCGAGAGCGTCATTAGATCCTAAAATAGCCCATGTAATCAGGGTTTTTGGAAGATTGGGGTTACAGGTTAAACAACTGGAAACAAAAGAGTTGATTCAGCTTTTTTACGAGATTTACAATGAAGATACAGCCAGTGTTCAAAAAATTGAAACTACAAACTACACATCTGTTTCAGTGGAGAGTGTGGGAATGAAAAGGAAGGAAGAAGTGAAGGCAAAACCAGTGGTGGCGGGTGCGCCGGTTGGCGAAGTTAAAAGTGGGGTGGAGGTGAGGAAATGAATCTTTTTTCGAAGAAAAAAAAGAAAGAAAAAGCGGTTGAAGGAGATAATTTGAAAACAGGAAGCGCTGCTCTTCCTAAGCAGGGAGAGGTTAAGACTAAGCAAGTGAGTAGTGCAAAAGCCAAGAATAAGAACAATAAACCTTTTACAGATGGATTGGTGTCGGTTAAAGATATTGTGGCACCATCAGCGGTAGAAGTGGACTTCAACCACATGAGAATCAACAACAGATATTACCGAACCTTGTTTGCAGCTGGGTACCCAAGGTTTGTTTCTATGAATTGGCTATCAACATTGATTAACTTTGACCATTCTTTGAATGTTTCGATGTATGTGTACCCAACGGATGGAAAAGAAATTTTGGATGATTTGCGTAGAAAAATCGCAGAGATGGAGGCAGAACTTTCAACAGATTTACAGAGGGGAAAGGTAATTAATCCCTCAACTAAGGCAAAGTTAGAAGACGCTTTGACTTTGCAGGAGGATTTGGTTAAGGGAGAAGAGAGATTTTTTCAATTTGGACTCTATGTGACAATTTCAGCGGAGAGTAAGGAAGAATTGGATCAGGTGACTAAGGCTTTGGAATCAAGTTTGGGAGCGCTTTTGATAATCACGAAAAAGACGACTTTGCAGATGGAAGAAGGGTTTAAGAGCAGTTTGCCAATTTGTCAGGATACAATTTCTGTAACAAGGAACATGGATACGACTTCTTTGGCATCAACTTTCCCCTTTGTGTCCTCAGATCTTTCGGATGATAAGGGGATAATGTATGGAATCAATGAACATAACGGGAGTTTGGTGATTTTTGATAGATTTGAAATGGAGAACTACAACTCAGTAATTTTTGCTACATCTGGTGCCGGAAAATCCTATTTAGTTAAATTAGAAGCCTTAAGATCTTTAATGTTTGGATCAGAAGTGTTGGTGATTGATCCGGAAAATGAGTACGAGAATCTTTGCGAGTCAGTGGGGGGGCAATATGTGGCGTTTGGATATGATGAAAAGTCGAAGATTAACCCTTTTGAACTATCAAGCTTTAAGGAAGGTGGAGAGAATGAGTTAACTAGAAAGATCCTTTCTTTACATGCTTTATTTAAAATTGTGATGGGAGAAATGAACCCAGAAGAAGAAGCAATTTTGGATAGAGCTTTAATGGACTCTTACAAGATGAAGGGGATAACACCAGACCCAGAAACACAGGACAAGGAACCACCTTTAATGGAAGATCTTTACAAGGCATTGATTGGAAGAGAGGAAGACATGGCAAAGAGTCTGGCGGCAAGGCTGGAGAGATTTATTAAAGGCTCGATGATGGGGATATTTAACAGTCAATCGACGGTGGACTTGAATAATAAGTTTGTGGTGTTTGGAATTAAAAACCTTGAAGAAAGTTTGAGACCAATTGCAATGCACATTATTCTTGAGTACATCTGGAATAGGGTAAGAAAAGACATGAAAAAGAGGCTTTTGATCGTAGATGAGGCCTGGTTAATGATGCAACACAAGGATTCGGCGACATTTCTTTATGGAATCACAAAGAGGGCTAGAAAATACTTTTTGGGAGTGACAACAGTTACACAAGATGTGGAAGACTTTTTAAACGCAGATAAAGGAAAAGCAATCGTGACCAACTCAGCTTTAAGAATTCTTTTAAAACAACATACGGCAGCAATAGATAAGTTAAGTGAAGTGTTTTACCTTTCTGAAGGAGAAAAACAACTTTTACTGTCGGCAGATGTGGGAGAGGGAATCTTTTTTGCAGGACAGAATCACGTAGCAATTCGCGTGATTGCCTCTGAAGAGGAACATGATTTGATTACTTCAAAACCAGAAGATCTTTTGAGAATTAAAGAAGAGAGAAGAAAAAGGGAAATAGAAAAAGAAGGCAGGATGAAAGATTCCGAACAAAAAAGATTAGAGCTGGTTAAAGAAAAGGCAGCTTTGGAAAACAGGTCGGCAAACATGGAAGAAAGTGAAGTGACACCAGTAAGTGGTCCAAGTATGGATCTTTTGGGTAATAGTGAAAAAAAGAAAGAACCTGAGATGGTGGAAGAAAAAGTGGTTGTTCCTACGACTCCCCCAGTAAGTCCAGTAGAAAAAACAGAAGAGATTCCAATAATAGAAATGCCAAGTCCAGTGAAAGAAGTTGAAGGTCCTCCTGTCAAGATTCCTGAACCAGTAGCAACAGAGGGTCTGAATGTTTCTCCTGCTCCCACAGTCTCAACAGAAGAAGAAAAACCAATAGAGGATGATCAGACAACTCTGGCTCTAGAAAAAAAGATTGCAGGATTAGAGGAAGAAGAGACAAAGAGAATAAAAGAGGCTGAAGAGAAGGAAAAAGTAAGGGAGATGGGAGGAAGAGATGTAGGGAGTGGAGTAGGAGGATTAGCAAAAAATAAGGACTTATTTACAGGAACTGGCACTAGGGGCGGGATTAAAGGAGGAGGTGACGTTTATAAAGCAAAAACAGATCCGGTGGCTGAGATGAAAAAGAAATTGATAGCGGAACCAGCTGGAAAAACCAATGTTTCAGATGAAGAAGTAGATAATTTGGCAGAAGTTGTGGTTAATAAAGCGGAAGAAGTTAAGAGTGTTGAGACTCTGACTGCTCCGGTCAGTGAAAAAGAAAACAAGGCGGGGTCAGGTAAACCAGTGACTGAATTACAGGGAGGAATAAAGCAAAACCCAATACCAGCAGGAGTAAAGCCAGTGGAAGTTAACCCAGTTGCTCCGGTGAAAAAAGTAGATGAAAAGAAGCCTGTGGTAGCAAAAAGCAAAGATGATGGAAACAAAGGGGGTTTTAATTATTCAAAAATAGCTCAAGAAGTATGGGGAGAAGATGGAGATAATAACGTAGGGCAAAATGGAAAAGCAAAAGAGAACAAGCCCGTGGCGGGAGGAGGAAAGAAAGCAGACAGTAAAACAGAGACGGGGAAGATAAAAAGCTATGAAGATCTTTTTTGATCAAGATAGTTTTTTTTAGGAAAAGATAAGAGTGGTTTGAATGATAGAATTGGGAATGAATAGAGATGATGTTTTTGCGGGTTTAGAACAGACTTTGGGTCAGGTAAGAAATCAGGTTCGTCCAGGTGTAAATGTAAGAAATATTGAAGGATTAAATATCCTAGTGATGTTTATTTTGATGGCAAAACAGGGACAAGTTGAAGAAAATCAGGTTCAAGAAAATTTTGAATTAGTTTTAAAAGGTAAGGTAACGGCGGGGCAAATTGTAAAAGAGGCAGAAGGACTTTTGAAAGAAGGAGGACAAGAAGGAATGGACGCGGTGGTTTTAAACAGAGAGAAACTTTCAGCTTTGGAAAGTGCACTTTCAGATAGAAAAAGAAGGCAAGAGGAAATGAGAGGAAGGGTGAGGCAAGAAATAGGAGAAGAACTTGAAGAGAGTGAAGTAGGCAAGATGGTTAGGGTTTTTTCCAGACAAAGAGAGGAAATAAGAGAAGGGATAGAGAGCGAGGTAAAAAAGGTGTTGGAAGAAAGCAATCTTTCAGAAGGAGAAGAAGCAGCAATCATGGAGGCAATGGTTTCTGAAAATTGGAGGAGTGAAAGCAGGGAAACAAGAGTAAAAGAAGTGGAAGCAAAAGTTAGAGAAATAGTGAGTAGTGCGGGAGTAGAAATAGAGGAAGGGCAACTAAAGCTGTTGAGAGCGGTGGGAGTAAGGGTGGCAACAGAGGAAAGTATATTGGGACAAAGAGCTAGAAACAGTGTTAAAACTGGAAAAGAAAAAGGGGTGGGAGCAGGAGGACTTTTGGAGGCGAAAGTTAAAGCTGATACTGGATTCAGAACAACAGGAGAAAGACTGTTGGAAGAAAGGTTGGGAGGCAAGACTGAAACAGAAATTTATTCTGAAGTTTTGGCTAGATTAGTAGTGGAAGGCAGGGTAGATGATCTGGAAAGATTGTCAGGAGAGATGGGGATAAAGATAAGACCAGAAGAAATCGAGAGGGTGGGGATATATGACAGTGAAATGGAAAGAATTGAGGGAGCGGTGGCAGTGGCGACGGCAAGAATCTCAGAGAGAACAGGGATTGGGGTAGATGGGTCAATGGAAATGGTTGAAAGAATAGCAGGATTAGCAGCTCGGGGAGAAAGTGTGGTGGGTATACATGAGGAGTTAAGGCAAATTAGTCAAAGAAGAGAAAAAATAGAAGGAGAAAGAGGTGGTATAAGAGAATTAAATACAGCTTCCGGAAGAGGACTTGTAGCAAGAGAGGTGGGTGTTTTTAGAAAACTTGATAAAAGGGTGGGGATAAGTCCGATGGTAAGGGGTTTAAGAGTTAAAAATGAACTTGAGGGGGCGGTGGAAAGTGATGTAGTCAGGAGGATTGGAGAAACTAATGTGAGGGTGACTTATGGAAGTCCCTTTAAGGGAGAGGAGAAAAAGAAAAGTGTACTAAGGAAGATAAGTTGGATAGATTTAGAGGCTCATGGCCCTGAGAAAAGAAGGGTGGCGGATCAATTTCTTAATATACTGAGAGTTTCAGAACAGGCACTTGGTCTTAGTGAAGGAGAAGTTGGTGAAATAGGGATTTTATTGGAAGAATATGGAAATGATCTGATAAAAGCAGAGGAACAATCTTTGGGCTATATAGGAAGTGGTGAAATAATTGAAGAACTTAGTCAAATAAAAACAGCAGCAAAAACAGCGATAGACTTAGTTCCAGGAGGAGTAAAAAGGGGCGCGGGTGGGGCAGTGGGAAAGTGGTTTTTTACAAAAACAGCAGTTGGGAGAAAGATTTGGTGGCAGGGAGCCAGGTTTTTAATAAAAAAGTTTGGAAAAGAAGCAGTAAAACAAGGAGTGAAAGGGATGAGTTCAGCTTTGATAAAAAAAGTGGCAGCTTGGGGAGCAAGTACTTTGGCAGCGGCTCCTTCGGCGGGATTGACTTTGGTAATAATGGCAGTGGTAGAGGCAGGAAACTGGATCTGGAATAAAATTAAGAAACCAATAGAGAAATTTGTTTTGGGAATAGCTAGCTTTTTGGGAATAGAGTTTAAGAGATTAGGATTAAAAGAGAAGTTAATGATCGGAGGAGGAGCTTTAATGGTGGGTGGTCTGGCAGTTCCAGCTTTGGCTTTAGGAGGAGCTTTAATGATCGGAGGAGGATTACTAACAGGAGGTGGACTGGCAGTTGCTGGAGGAGCTTTAGCAGCTTTTATGGCCAGTTTAGGAGCAGGACTGATGGCAGTGGGGGCCCCAGTGGCTTTAGCAATAGGAATTACTTTTGGATCAATTTTCTTTTTTCAAAAAGGAGTAATGGACAAGGCAATGATATTGGCTCCTTTAAATGAAGGAATGGGGGCGAGTAATAGTCCAGGAGGGCCGATACCAGGACTAGGAGGAGATACAACAGGGACAAGTTGTATGGATCATTTGGCTTGTAGGGTACAGAATATATTGGCACAGTGTACTGATAATCAAGGAAGGTCTGTAACAGCTTGGACAAGCAGGACAGATGAAACTGTAGGAAGATGTATGCAGGAGGCAGGAATCCCCAACTCAGTAATCAGCACAATGAGCTGGTCAGCTAATCATTATGATTACCTGCAGTGCGTGTGATTTAAAGTGGGAGTGGAGCCTTATTTTGACGGAGGATACAATGCAGAATGGTTTTCAAGGGAGGCGAATATAAGATCAATTGGATGTTGTAGCATTGAGCCAGAAGAGGCAAGAGCAGGTGACAATGTAGCTTGGGGCGTGGGGGCAAGTTGTGGTGGGGGGAGTTGTACCAGCAACATTGCCTGTTGCGGTCATATTGGAGTTTTGACGGAAAACTTAGGAAGTGGAGAGGCAGGAATAAACTGGTTTTTGTATACGTCAGCCAATGGAGGGAACGGAACAATGTCGACAACAAGAATTAACCCAGCGGACACAGGAAGTGTATTTAGTTGTGATCCAGCAAGGTGTGTAGGACAATAAAATGTAGAATAAAGAAATGAAAGAATTTTTTAAAAAATATCAAATCATTTTAGGACTAGCCTTTCTGACAGTAGTACTTTTGATGGTGAAAGTACTTTATGTTGAGAAAGAGGGAGAAAAGTTGATAGTAAAGAAACTGGTTCCAGCAGTGGAGGAAGAGTTTTTTGAAAGAAGAGATTTTAAATTTAAGGTTTACTTTTCTCAAGACATAGTAAAAGACTGGGAGAAGTTAAAGTTGACAGTAGAACCAGAGTTAGAATTTAGAAAAAGTTTAGGAGAAGAACCAGGAGTTTTAGAGGTCTGGGTAAATGGAAAGATAGAAGCAGGAGTAAGGTATAAGTGGAGTGTAAGTTTGAAAAATGAGTTAGTTGGAGAGTGGGAGTACAGGAGTAGTGATCTAAGTGAGGGAGAAAAAAAGAGCAGAGGTCTGGGTAATCCAGAGCAAATAATAGAAATAGCAGTGGATCAGTATATGAAATATCCTTTGCTTGATTACATGCCCTATTCAAATGAAGACTTTTCTTTAAACTATTTAGAACCTTTGAGCTTGATAGTAAAAATTAAAGGAAGTGAAAGAGAAGCAATAATGGAACAGGTGAAGTATTGGATGAGATCTAAAGGAGTGGATCCAGAGAGTCACACAATAGAGTGGAAGTAAGAGAGAGGAAGAAAGTTTTTAGTTTTTATTTACCACCTTTTAATTTTTCAGCGCTGGGTTGTTTTTTCAACAACTGTCTTTTTTGTTTTTCTAGTTGTTTGATGTGGGTTTCGGGAGGCAGGTCTTCTGGCATAGTACCCCCAATATCTTTAATCGACTTTCTAACTTTTTGACCGACAACAGTATGTGCGAAGGTTGCCCTACCCTCACCTTTAACCTTTTCCCTTCTAAGTTTTTCGTCTGTTTGAGTGATACGAAATAGGTTGGCAGCTAATTCTACTGCTCCTGCCCTGTCGAGGACACTGTCAGAGCCAATCCCTTTCTTTTTTTGTACACTTTTTGCACTCATTCCATAAAGACCTGAGTATCCTGCGTTATTAAATCTTCCGAAGTTTTTAACCCCTGCTTGATATGCAGTAGTATTTAGTTCCTTGTTGTGAGTTTTAACCTTGCCTCTTAAAGATAATCTTTGCTCGCCTTCTTCGAGTTGTTGAAATAACTCATGTCTTCTGGTTTGAATAGCAAAATAGGTTTGAGCGTTGGCAATTTCTTGTTTACTGGGGTCACCATTTTGAGCTATTAAGTAACAAGCATAACGGGATAATTTGTAGTCTTGAATTTTCCTCTCTGTTTCTTTTAATGTTCCGGCAGCAATTTTTATCATTTTGCCGATGTCGGCAAAATGATCTTCCGTAACTTGACTGCTTTTGTTGCAGGCTATTTTTGCCTTTTTAATAACAATTTTCTCAAAATTACTCCACTTCAGATAACCCAATAGAATCATTAATTCGCGAGCTTCCCAGTACTCAACTCCGTTTTCATCAATCTTTTTGATTTCCTCAAAGTTTTTATGTGGTGCTGATATTAGTGATCGGTCTGTCATTTTTTTTAAATATCAAGAAATCAATCTTGGAGTCGAACCGGCATGATGATGTGAACAAAAGAAGGGTCCTTAGGGTCAGTAAAGACGCCAGGAGAGAGAGAGTCACCGAGTTTAATCTCTAAGACGTCTGATTTACAAACGTTTAGGAAATCGAGGATAAAGCGATAGTTAAAAGCAATGTCTAATTCAGGTCCCTCAATCTTTGCTGGGACAGTGGCAGTGTTTTGTCCGACTTGAGGAGAGTTAGCAGTAAGGACGAGAGAATCTTTTTTGACTTTTACTTTGACAACATTGGCAGACTCGCGAGCAAAGACAGAAGCAAGACGAAGATTTTGAGTGAGCTCTTCTTTGTCGATGGTGATTTTAATTTTATGATCAGAAGGAAGAATTCTTTCGTAGTCTGGGAAGTTTCCGTCAATTAGCCTGGAAGCAAGAGTAAGATCAGGAAGAGAGAAAATGACTTGGTTTTCATCTTTGGTAAGACCGATCTTTAGGGCATCTTCGGACTTGGCAAGTTTTATGATTTCTTGAAGAGTTTTGGCTGGAATCAAGAAAGAGAGTTGGTCTTTTTTACCAATAGACACAGGAGTTTCTAAGGTTAAGTCCTTTAAAGAAAGGCGGTAGCCGTCGGTGGCGACCATTCTCAGTTTGTTTTCAAAAAAGTGCCAGTAGACTCCGGTTAAAACGGGACGAGTGTCATCGGTGGCGGCGGAATAAACAATTTGAGGGAGAGTGTCAGTTAAGAGTTTGGTAGGGATGGAAAAAGATTTTTTGGGATCCATAACTGGAAGTTCAGGAAAGTCTTTGGGGTCTAGGCCGGCAAAAGTGGTTTCAGTTTGAGGAGAAGTTAATTTCACTTTAAGTTTTTGATCAGTGGCAAAATCTATCTTTCCAGGAGAGAGATAAGAGACATATTCAGCTAATTCTTTGGCAGGGAGAGTAATGGAGCCTTCTTTTTCTACTTTTGCTCCAAGAGAGAGATTGATGCCGGCTTCGAGGTTGGTGGCAGAGAGATGAAGTCTCCCCTCTTTGGTGGAAAAGAGAATGTTGCTAAGAATTGGAAGTTGGGTTTTGGTTGAAACAAAGCGAGAAACTGTAGAGAGGGCTTGGTTTAAATTCTCTTGAAGAATGGAGAGATTCATATGGTTTAGGATATCATGAATTTAAGGGTGGAAATGAGTAAGGTAGAGAGAATGTGGATAAAGGAATGTATTAAATAAATAAGATAAAAGAAATAGTAGACGTAGTATTAGGGGGTGTTGATAAGTAGGAAAGGTTGAGTGGGTGAACTTGGAAAAACGGGGGGAAAGTAAAAAAAGGCGGAAAGTTTAGATTGGAGAAGAAGGAATTGACTTATAAGAAAGACAGGGGTTTGGGTTATGTTTGGTTGAAAAAAGAGAGGAGTTGGTGGAAATGTTTGTGGATAAAAAAGAGAAGGATGTGGAAAAGTATTTTTAAAGATTAGTAGTTTTTTCTAATAGTGACGATTTCGTGTCGAATTTGTTGATTTGTTGAAAAGAGGTGTTTTATTTTGTCGACAGCGTGCATGATACTAGTGTGGTCTCGTCCACCAAGGATTCTTCCAATTTCTTGTAAAGGTAGGTCTAAATCAGTTCTTAAAAGGTAAGCAGCAATGTGGCGAGCTGTGACTAGATCTTTTTTTCGACTTTTCCCCAAAAGGTCAGAGGTTTTAATTTTGAAGTGTTTGGAAACTAGGGAGATGGCATGGCGGTGAGTGATCTTCTTTGTCTCCCCTATTTTGGCTTTTAGGCCAAAGAATTGTTGGACAGAGTTTAAGTTAATTTGGGCAATGTTTTGAGAAGAAGTTTGGAGAGTTAGTTCTCTAAATTTCCCTTCAATTTCCCTAACGTTTGATTCAACTGTGGTAGCAAAGAGATTTAAGGCATCGGGATTGATAGAGATGTTTTTTTCAGAGATGTATTGCTTTAATATGGCTAGTCTGGTTTCGTAGTCAGGATGTTGAATATCGACAGTTAATCCTCCTTGGAAACGGGAAACAAGACGGTCTTCGAGTTGCTGGATTTCTTCAGGCTTTTTGTCTGAGGTAAGGATGATTTGTTTACCGGCCATATAGAGGGCGTTGAAGGTATGGAAGAATTCTTCCTGGGTGTATTCTTTGCCGGCAATGAATTGGATATCGTCGATGAGAAAGACGTCCAGTTTTCGGTATTTGTTTTTAAATTTAGAAACGGTTTTTTGTTGGATGGAAGCAATAAGTTCGTTACCAAAAGTTTCAGCAGAAGCGTAGAGAAGTTTTAGATCAGGATTCTTTTCTAAAATGGCGTGACCAGTGGCTTGCATAAGATGGGTTTTACCTACTCCTACCCCACCCCAGATAAAAAGTGGATTGTAGGCGAGACCGGGATTTTCAACGACGGCTTGGGCGGCAGCGTAGGCAAAGTTGTTGCTGTTTCCGACAATGTAGTTATTAAAGATATATTTGGGATGAAGAATAGAAGGGGGCTTGGGAGGAGAAAATGTGGGTGCAGATGAGGTGGGGGTAGAAGTGGTTTTGGGAGAAACCTGATCAAAGAGAGGAGATGGTTGACCGTTTTTTTCTTCAGGGGGTCTTTTGTAGGTTATAAAGAGAAGGGAGTTATTGGCTTTGGTTTGATTGTCGAGGGCGGATTTTAAGAGAGAGTAATAGCGCTTTTGAGCAAGGTCGGCAAGATAGGGATTAGGAAAGGCAATGGTAGCTATATCCCCTTCTTTCTTTTTAAGGACAGATTGACTGAAAAAGGTTTGAAAAACGGAAGGAGAAACAGAGACTTTGATTTCCTCTAGGGTGTTTTTCCAGATTGTGTTTTGGTCCATAGTTTACAAGAAAATTAAGATATGAAAATGGCAGAAGTGGTGGGACAGAGGGGGTCAGACCTGATTTATTCTAGATGAGTTTTCCACAATGAACAAGAGGGTAAGTGGGGATGTTTTTGGTTTTATTTGGGATAAGGATTCCTAAGAAGAGTAAGGTTTGGTATAATAGCGCGTTATGCCTAAAAGAACATATCAGCCAAAGAAGAAGAAAAGAGTGAGAAAACATGGCTTTTTAAAGCGCATGTCAACTGCTATTGGAAGAAAGACTTTGAAGAAAAGAAGAGCTAAGGGAAGAAAAATGCTAACCGTAAAGAAAAAGATGAGGTACTAGGTTAAAATAGAGTGTGCTTTTAAAGGAAAGAATGATTTCTCTAGATAAGGATTTTAAAGAGGTATTGGCGGATGGAGTAATGCAGCAATCTCCCCTATTTGGAATGTTGGTTTTAAAAAGAGAAGGAGAGAAAACTAGGTTTGGAGTGATAGTTTCTAAAAAGATTGATAAGAGGGCAGTTACTAGAAACAGAATAAGGAGAGTGATTTTGGAGTCAGTGAGACTTTCACTGAGCAGTGTTAAAGATGGTTATTTGGTAGTTTTTTTAGCAAAGAAGAGATTGGTGGGTTTGGGATTGGAAGAAGTGGGGAAAGAAGTGATAGAGAGTTTTAAAAAGGCAGGATTGATTTTGAAATGAAAAGAGGAGTTTTAGGATTGATTAGATTTTATAAGAGATGGCTTAATATAGACTCCCCTATTTTAAAAGGTCTTTTTGTAGTTGATAAGGCTTGTAGATTCAGACCCAGCTGTGCAGATTACACGTATAAGGCGGTAGAAAAGTATGGAGTTTTAAAAGGATTGAGGATGGGATTTTTGAGAGTTATTAGGTGTCACCCGTTTTCTAAGGGTGGTTGGGATCCAGTGAAATGAAACTGAGTTTGATAGAATATAGCTTATGAAAGAATTATGGACAACAGTTTTATACCAACCCTTGATCAATGCTTTATTTGGTCTTTACATGGTGACGGGGAATTTGGGGGTGGCCATTATTGGATTAACAATCGGAATTCGATTTTTAATGATGCCTTTGACTTTACCTTCAATGAAGTCAGCTCAGAAGATGAAGGACTTGGCGCCAGAATTAGCTAAGCTTAAGAAAAAGTGGGGGCATGATAAAGAAAAGATGGCTAAAGCCCAGATGGATTTTTACAAAGAAAGAGGAGTAAATCCAGCTTCGGGGTGTTTGCCTCAGATTGTTCAGATCATAGTTTTGTTGGCCATGTTTCAGGCTTTTAGGAATGGTTTGAATCTAGAAGGAACAGAGGCAGTTAGCAAAATTAATGAAAGTTTGTATTCCTTTTTACAGTTACCTAGTGACTTTTCATTCAACCTAAAGTTTTTATATTTAAATTTGGCTGAACCAGATTTAATCAAAATTGGGGCAATATCAATACCGGGATTGTTTTTGACAGGATCAGCAATTTTCCAGTTTATATCAGCAAAGCTAATGATGCCTAAAGCGGAGAAAGATGTGAAGATAGCTAAAAAAACAGAAGAGAAGAAAGATGACATGATGGCAGCAATGCAGAAACAATCTTTGTTTTTGATGCCTTTATCAACTTTGTTCATTGGTTATAGTTTCCCTTCAGGATTAGTACTTTATTGGTTTGTTTTTTCGGTATTTAACACGATTCAACAGTTAGTGCTTAAGAAGGTTGGGTCAAAAAAGTAAGGCTGAAAAGGACTTGTGATAAAATTGGTGGATATGGCCAGCAAAATAACAATTGATCAGGACACAGTTTCCAAAATAGAAGAGAAGGTTCGAGGACTTTTAACTTTGATGAATAGAGTGGGAACAGAGGTAGAGATAAACGTGATTGAGGAAGAGGGCGAAGAGAAAATAATGGTTAAGTTTTTAACTGATGATCCAGGACCAATGATTGGGTTTAAAGGTAAACATTTGGCAGCAATGCAGATGATGTTGGGGTTGATGGTGAATAACAACAGAGAAGAGTGGATAAGAATATTGGTGGATATAAATGAATACAGAGATGAGCAGAAAGTAAGACTGGAAGAGAAGGCAAGAAACTTTGCCCAACAGTGCTTGGATACAGGAAGACCAGTAGGACTTGAAAGAATGAGTTCTTTTGAGAGAAGGATTGTTCATATGACTTTGGCTGAAGTTGAAGGAGTAGAGACAGGGTCTGAAGGTGAAGGAGAGATGAGAAGAGTGGTGATTAGACCTGCCGGCTCTTTAGATGCAGAATAAGAAGAAGATTTTAAATTGGGTGTGGTTTGGTTTTTTACTGTTTATTGTTAGTCAGTTAGGGCGGCATTTTTGGTTTAAGGAGAGTTATGTATTGGGAATTAGAGTGGACTATCTGTCCCCCACTATCTATTTTTTGGATATCTTATGGATAGTTCTTTTTTGGTTTAAGAGAAAGGATCTTTTTAAGAGTAAGAAGAATTGGAAATGGTGGGGAATGTTTCTGGGAATAGGGATTTTAAATATCTTAGTTTCAGAAAGGAAAGGGATTTGTTTTTATAAATGGTTAAGGTGGGGGCAGTTATTACTAACAGTAGAGATGGTGAGGCAGGACAGAAAGATAGTGTGGAAGAGTCTTGGGAAAGTAATTCCCTTTTGGATAATAGGAGAGGTATTTTTGGGATTAATTCAGGTGTTCTTGGGAAAGAGTGTGGGAGGGGTTTGGTGGTGGTTGGGAGAAAGAAGTTTCAGTTTAGTAGGTCCAGGGATTGCAAAAGTTTCTTTGTGGGGAGTGAGAGTGTTAAGAGCATATGGTACTTTTTCTCATCCTAATTCTTTGGCTGGATTTTTACTAGTTTCTTTAATGTTGTGGTGGAGTTTTAAGAAAAAAAGAAAGGGAGGAGATTTATTATTTTGGTGGGTGGTGTGGTGGATAGGAATAGTAGGACTTTTGATTTGTGGTTCAAGGTTAGTTTGGTTAGTGGGATTGGGAGTTTTAAGTTGGGAGATGGTTAGAGATAAAGTAGAAGGATGGAAAGGGTTAGTGGGAGTTTTAATGTTGGGAATGGGAATAGGAGTAATAGTGATGGGTTTATCGGGAATAGTGGGAGGATGGGATGTGGGATCATTAAGTAAAAGAGTAGAGTTATTGAAAGTAGGAGGAAAGATGCTTAGAGATTCCCCTCTTTTGGGAATAGGGATGGGGAATATGGTGGGAAGATTACCAGAGTATTGGAGAGAGAGGAATTTAATTAAAGGGTGGTTACAGCCAATACATAATATTTATTTATTAGTTTTAGTTGAGATAGGAGTGTTGGGAGTTTGGGGACTGTTGGTTTATCTGAAGAAAGTATTTAGAAACAAAAAAAAGAAGATAGAAAGAGGATTGGTATTAGGGTTGGTGGTGATTTTGATAACCGGCTTTTTTGATCACTATTGGATCAGTTTGTCTCAGAATTGGTGGTTGATGGGGGTCGTATTTGGTCTAATAACAGGAAGATAGATGTTAAAATTGGCCTGTGGTTAAAGAAGGAGATATTTTGTTTTGTGAGCCGAATGACTGGAATGGTCGTGTTAAACAAAGAAGACAAGTTTATTTTATAGATGGAGTGGTGGTGTGTTCGGCGATGGGCGAAGTGAATGTTTGTGGCGAGCTGCCGGTGCAAGTTTGTACTACAGAGGGAGGGTTTAAACCAAGAAGAAAGACATTCTTTCCCCTTTGTGTGCCAAGATTTTTTAAGGAAGAAGTGGAAAGTAAAGAGGTTTTTGTAAATTGATTGTTGTTAAAATAGAGAATGAAGGAAGTTTTATCTAACACAGGAGTTCAGATTTTAGGAAAGGTGGTAATGGTGGTGGTGGGGTTTTTAACAACGGGGATTTTGACCAGAAGGTTAGGAGTAGAAGTGTATGGAGATTATTTACTGATTCAATCATTACTTTTAGTGGTAGGGTCCTTTTCAAACATGGGGACAGGGGTGATTGGAGTCAGAGAGCTTTCTAGAAAGAAAGAAGAGAAAAAGTTTTTAAACATAGTGTTTTTAAGAAAGTTTTTGAGTTTGGGAGCAATAGCAGGATTAGTGCTTTTTAGCCTGGTTTGGAGTCCTCTATCAATGATTAGACTACCAATTTTAATTGGAGGATTAACAATATTTTTAATTTCTTTTTTGGGAGATTTGGGAATAGTTTTTCAAGTGGATTTGAAGATGGGATGGAAGAGTCTTTTGGAGCTTTTAAGCCCAGTTTTAATAATGGTGGGATTGATTTGGTGGGCTGATGTGGGATTGGTTGAAGTAATGATAATAGGTCTTTTAGTTCGACTTTTAGTTTTAGGGATTGGAAAAGGATTAGTTAAAGGATTGGGAAGAAAGATATTTTCTTTATTTTCTGAGATTGATTGGAAGTTGGTTAAAAAGATTTTTGTGATGAGTTGGCCGATGGGGCTTTATTTACTGGTTTTTACATCTTATGACAAGATGATTGATTCATTGATGATCAGACACTTTTTAGGAAGAGAAGGGGTGGCTTGGTATGGGTTGGCGTATAAGGTGTACAGTAACTTGGTAATGCCGGCTTACTTTTTAGTAAGTAGTGTGTTTCCCCTACTTTCTAAGAAGAAAGATAATGGACAATTAGTTAAACAAGGGTTAATTGTTCTTTTAGGAATGGTAGTAATGGGCCTACCTTTAGTATGGATGGGAGCAGGATGGATAATGGAGGCTTTGGGAGGTGAAGGATTTTATGAGGGAGTACAGGTGTTAAAGATTTTAGGTTTAGCTTTGGGCTTTTCATACGTGAATCATATGTTTGGTTTTTTACTGATTGCTCGGGATGGGCAGAAGAAAATGCTTTCTTATGGATTAATAGCAATAGTGTTTAATCTAGCACTTAATCTTTTGGTGATTCCAGTTTGGGGTATTAATGGGGCGGCAGGGGTAACAATAGCAACAGAGGGGTTGATGACAATTCTTTTGGTTTCAGGGTTAAGACCCTCTTACTTTAAGAGGTGAGGGCCATTTTTCTCCTGACAGTTTAGCGAGGGTTATAGCTTTGAAGTTTAGTGGACAGTGTTTGTCTTTTCTTTGTTTTTTTTCTTGACAAGTTCTTTTTCGATAGCTAATTTCCCATGTTGCTTCTTGGGATTGGATTTTTACTTGAGTACATTTTGTCCAAAGAAGTGTTTCTAATCCTTTTTACCATTTAAGATAATAGCATTTTTGATATAGTCTGGGGTTCATTGTACTGACTTTTTTCTTTCTCTAAAACAGCACGATATAGCAGGGTTCTGACGATTTTTTTCAATAATCCAAACCTAAGAACCCATTAGAGGAAATTGATTTTAATATGTACAACTTAAGAATTCCCTCATATCAAGTTATGACATTTTTCACGTACCGACTCCCTTAAACTAAAATGGATTTGAGGGTGGGGGGTGGTTTTTTGGGTGGGGGATTAATAAAATGATAACCGCAGAATAACCGTTTATTCTTCGCAATAGCTTTAAAAAGTGATCTGGTTTGTCTAGAATGAATCTATGTCAGAAAGAGGTTTTTCGAAAATTGAGTTTGGGGCTGAGAATCCAGTGACAATAGTTTATGGAATGGGGAGCTTTTTGGCTAAGCATGTTTGTGAAGAGCTGGTAAGAAAAGGATTGAATGTTTTGGGAGTGGGGGAGGTGGATGAGAAGAGTATTTCTTTTTTGGAAAACGAAAAACAATTTAGACATGTTAACTATTTGGTGGATAGTTGGGCGGAAAAGATAGATCCTGCTTATGTGTTTGATTTGGAGGGATCAGAAGAGCTTTGGAAGTGGGTAGAGAAGTGGGGATCCAGGATAGTTATTTTACAAGATTGGAAAGACAATGAGGAAGGTTATAAGAAAAGAGATATGGACTGGAGAGTGGTGAAAACAGGAATGGTGTATGGGCCAGGAATGATGTTTTCTGATTCGGGTTGGTTGGGAAAAGTCTTTCAGGAGGCAGTGGGAAACGAAAGGATGATTTTTCCTGGAAAGAAAACAGATGAATGGCCGGTTTTGTATGTAAATGATTTGGTCGAGCTTTTGATGGGAGCTTGCTTTTTTCCAAATGTTTCAAAAGAGGTTTTAGAAGTAGGAGGAAGAGAGGTAGAGCTAGGTAAGTTTGCGAAAGTTTTAGAGGATGTAGGAAAGACAACGAAAGGAATGGGTTTTGAGGGTGGAGTATTGCCTTGGAGTGTTGCGAAAGAAAAGATGGGGATAGAAGAAAGGGTTAGTTGGGAAGCGGAGACGGAGATAGAAGAGGGAGTTCGGTTGACAATGCAGGACTTTTTTCAGAGAAAAGAAAAAGGAGAAAATTTAGGTAAGACTACCAGGGTAGAAGAAAAGAAAGTGGAGATTAAAGAAGAAGAGCCAATAGAGGAAGAAAAGATTGAGAAGAAAAGATATCAAACAGTGGAAGTTTTGGGTTCGGAAAAGGAGGAAGGAGAATCTGAAACCAAAGAAAAGTTTGAAGAGACAGTTGCAGTAACTCCCTTAAAAGAAGAAGTAAAAGAAGTTGAAGAAGAAATCGACTGGTTAAAGAGAGTGGAGGAGAAAATAGAACGGGAAGTGGAGGAAAAGATGGAGATAGAAAAAGAAGAGATAGCAGCTCCAGTAGAAAAAAAGAAAGAGTTTGGAATTTCTGAACAAGAAGAAGTGGTTCGTTTCTTTGCAGAAGAGAAGAAGGGGCTTGGGTTTGGAAAGAGAGTAAAGAAAGAAAAGCAAAAGGTAGAGAAAGTGGGGAAAAAGAGGGGGTGGGGGAAGTGGTTAACAATAGTGTTGTTGGTTGGCTTTTTAAGTTTGATTTCTGGTCCAATCTTCATGATAGTAGATGGATATTTAGTCTTTAAAGATTTATCCAAAGTTAAATCTTTAGTAGTCTCTAAGAACTGGGGTTTGGCAGAAGAGGTTCTGGTTACTAGTAAAAAAAGAGTAGAGAGGATGGAGGGAAAAATTGGCCGGTGGGGAGTAAGAGACTGGCTGTGGGGAAGAAGATTTTCAGATTTGGTGGTTTTAGAAAGAGAAGTTTTGGAGGTAGGGGAGATAGGACTGGAGTTGGTTAAGACAGGGGATACTTTTTCTCAGGGAGTGTTTCAGGCAGAGGTAGTTGATTGGGAAGGTGAGTTTTTAAGACTAGGAGAGAACTTGGAAGAACTAGAAGAAGGGTTATCTATGGTTCAGGCGAGAATGATAGGAGATTGGGGATGGTTGCCTGGTAAGTGGAGAGGAGAACCTAGAAAATGGGGGGAGAGGATAGGAGAAGGAAAAGATAAAATTTCATATTTAAGAGAGAGCTTGCCAGTGTGGGAGTATGTTTTGGGAGTAGGAGGAGAAAAAAGAGAATTTTTAGTACTTTTACAAAACGAAATGGAGATTAGGCCAACAGGAGGATTCATTGGCTCGGTTGGATTTTTGAGTTTTCAAGATGGTCAGTTTTTAGATTTTTCAATTAAGGATGTTTACAGTTTGGATGGTCAGCTTAAGGGACATGTGGATCCACCAGAGGAGCTGGAGAAATATTTGGGTGAACCAGGATGGTACTTAAGAGATGCAAACTGGGATCCTGATTTTTCAAAGTCAGTAACGGATATAAATTGGTTTTTAGAAAAAGAAACAGGAAAGAAAGTGGATGGGGTAATAGGAATGAATTTGGCAGTGGCTGAAAAAATAGTGGGGGTGGTTGAGAAAGTTTATATACCAGACTATGAAGAAGAGATAACAGTAGAAAACCTTTATGAACAGGCAGAGCTTTATTCAGAGAACAAGTTTTTCCCGGGTTCCTCTCAAAAAGCAACATTTTTAGGAATGCTTGGAAAAGTCCTTTTAGAAGAAGTAAGGCTTTTGGGTCCAGATGGATACTTAAAACTAGGAGAGGCACTTTTGGGATCTTTAGAAGAAGGGGAGTTAATGATTTCTTTTAATAAAGGAGAAGGGGTAGAGGAATCAAGAAGAATTCTTTCAGATACAGGGTGGGATGGGCAGTTACAAAAAGTGAGTTGTAGCAAGAGTGGTTGCGGGGTTAACTATTTACATATTAACGAGGCGAATGTGGGAGTGAACAAAGCCAATTACTTTTTAAAAAGGGGAGTAGAGCAGGTGGTTGATCTTAGAGTTGACGGTTTTTCAAGTGTAGTAAAGATTAATTATGAGAACACAGCAAGGACTTCGGCGTGGCCGGCGGGAGATTATAAGGCATATGTAAGAGTTTATGTTCCAAGAAAATCAAAAGTTGATTGGGTAAAAATTGGAGGAGAAGGAGAAGAGGGGTTAAAAATTTCAGGAGATGATCTTAGCGAAAAGACAGTGGGGGATAAAAAAGAATTAGGATTTTTACTAAAAGTTCCAGTTTCAGAAAAGAGAAAAGTAGAAGTTAAGTATAGTTTGGATTTTTCTAAGGCAGGGGAGAGTTTGTCTTTCATTTATTATCTTCAAAAGCAGGCTGGATGGGGAAATAGAACTCCATTTTCTTTAGTGATTTCAGTTCCTGAAGGATGGAACCCATTGCAGGTTTATCCAGAGGCAACAATAGTGAGCGGAAAGCTTTTGTATTCAGATCAGATTGAAAAAGACTTAAAGATTGGGGTGGAGTTGGGAAAGTAGGATGAAAAATTTTATAAGAAAGAGGGAAGATTTTATTTGTGAGGTTTGTGGGGAAGAAGTTTTGGGGGATGGTTATACAGATCATTGTCCGAAATGTTTGTGGGGGAAGCATGTGGATGAGGAGGTTCCAGGAGATAGGAATTCAGAATGTGGAGGATTAATGAGACCAATAAAGGCTTTGCATGAGAAGGGGAGGTTTAAGATATTTTATAAATGTGAGGAATGCGATCATGAATTTGGGGTTAAGGAAGGTAAAAATGACAAGAGAGAAAAACTTTTGGAACTATCAAGAATGGTTTAGTGCGGATAAAATTCAGACATTGTGCGGTATTTGTGGAGAAAAGAAGATTAAGGCTTGTGGTAGAATGAGCCGTGGCTAGCAAAAAGAAAAAAGAAGTTAAAAAAACAAGTAAGAAAAAAGGTTTGGACTGGGATAGTTTACCTAAAGAGCTTAAGGATAAATTACCAAAACAAATGAAGGTAAAAAAGATGGTAGTGATTAATCCAAAGAACGTGATGAGATGGATTTTGTATCTTTTGATTGGGTTTTATTTTTTAGGAATGGTTCTAACTGCACTGGGTCCGGAGGTTTCAAAGATAAGCCTCTCAGAAGCGATAAGAGACATTAAGGAAGGAAGGGTGGAGAGTATAAAGGTAACAGGGGATAAGATTTCACTGAAACTGACTGACGGAGCAGGAGTGGTAGTAACAGAGAAAGAAGAGGACGTTAGTTTTTCAGAAATATTAAATGATGCTGACGTGGACACTTCTAGTTTGGACTTTGAGGTGGATAATATGTCAGGGATGAAGACGTTTGGAAATGTGGTTTTAAATTTATTATCAATTGGTTTGCCTCTTATTTTCATCTATTTTATTTTTAGACAAGTCGGAAAGGCACAGGGTGGAGTTTTTAACTTTGGGAAATCAAAAGCAAAGTTATTTATAAAGGGAAAACAAAAGACGACCTTTAAAGATGTGGCAGGAGTGGAAGAAGCAAAGGAAGAGTTGGAAGAAATAGTAGATTTTTTGAAGCATCCTGAAAAGTACAGAAAGATGGGAGCGAGGATTCCAAGAGGAGTTTTATTGGTAGGTCCGAGTGGAGTAGGAAAAACTCTGTTGGCGCGTGCTGTGGCAGGTGAAACAGGAGTGGCATTTTTTTCAATGGCAGGGAGTGACGCATCTGCACGCGATCAGGGCGACCAGCATAGTAAACTATAGCTGGTCGCCCTGATCA
>JAUWLS010000033.1 GCA_030613565.1 Candidatus Shapirobacteria bacterium
ACTAGCAAAGATATTATTTCAGTTAAGTCTTGAATATGTTCTGCCAGATTATTTTTACCATAGTAAGATTTAAGTGAAAAATCAAAAGGATTTATCTTTTCTTTTGAGGTTGCCGACAGCCTAATGTATGTGCCTTTAACCGATTTAGTTAGTTGCTTATATTCTCGCTCAGGATCAATCACGATGACTCTAGTGCCTTGCATTAGTTGTCTTAAAATCTCCACTTTAGCTGTATAACTTTTACCACTACCCGATTGGGAAAAATAATGGCGTTGGCATTGTTAAGTGAAAATCTGTCCACAATCACCAATGAGTTATTAGACTTATTAATCCCATACAAAATACCGGATTCTTGTACCAACTCTGATGAGACAAAGGGAAAAGTTAGAGCGGCAGAGGAACTATCTAAGTTTCTGTTTTGGCCTAGTTGGTTTTCACCTCGTGGTAGAGTGGTTTGCAAACCCTCAAGTTGTCGGAAGGTGGCTGTTTTAATATAAAACAGTCTGGTAGACATGACTGTTTCTAAGATAGTGGTGATTTTGTCTAAATGAGCTAAAGTATCGGCGGTAACGGTCATAGAGATTGAGATCTGAAACAGCTTTTCTTGGCCGCGCTGAATTTTGTCTTTTAATTCAATTGCAGACTCCAACGGATCAGTAATTTCTGAACCAATTACCTTACCTTGTTTAAGCATTGTTCGTTTGGTGGATTCAAGTTCAGTAATTTTTCTGTTCAGTTTAGGTAAGGCCAGTAGTGGGTTGATCTGTTCAATGTGATAAGAAATATCAATGTTGTGATTAAAATTAATCAACATATTCAGCCAGCCAACTGAAGCAACATACGGGTATCCTGAAATAAACAGGGTACGCATGTATTTATCACCAATCTGTAGGTAAGATGCTTCTTCAGAAAGACCAGAATATGAAATCAAGTCAATTTGATCTTGTTCCCCAAAACTAAACTGAACGGCTTTTTTCTGTAACTGTTTTTGTGCCCTTAGCTTTTTCATTTGTCTGACATACTTAGCGTGTTTTTTCTTGATGATGGCTATTTTTTCTTTTGGTTTAAACATAGTTATTTTTAAGTAACGCCTCAATAGTTTCACCTTTTAATTCCTGAGTTTTTATTTGAGATGAGTTATAGAAGCTGTAAAACAAGTCCAATAGTTCCAGACTGTTAAGTGATGTAGCTTTAATTCCCAGTTTTTCCAAACCCTTCATGATTAAGTCGCGAGTGATGTGGAGTTGCTCTTTGACTAAATCGAAATCTTTACGTCTACCTTCGTGATGATGGGGCACAATGATGTAGAAATGACGAGAGAGAATTTTATTACCGCTTACTAAGTTTTTAATAAACCGACAGTAGTTGGTAATTTGGTTTTGATACACTTTTTCTTTTTCCTGAGTTTTGGATTGGATCATCTTTTCCAGGTATTGGTCAATGTCAACTTCTCTTACCCTAACCAAAATCTGCAAATTACTTGGTAAAGAGTTTAAGAAATTTTGATAACTATCAATAATTACGTCTTGTTCTTCTTCGCTTTTCAATTCAAAGTTAATCGAGGAGGTTTTAATAACCATTCGATATTCATTGTTGGGTAACACCAAAATGTCGTTTCTTACTTCTTTGATCGCAATTTGTTTTCTAGAACTTGTTTTACTTTTTGATTTGCTCAAAAGCCACATTTAACCCTCCTTTCTTACCAATCTTGTACCTAAAATCTAGCTGCTCATCGTGGATGATTTTTTCTAAACCCACTAGACTTTTAACGTGATGGACAAGAGGAGTTGCTCGAGTATTTGTTTTTGCTTTTACCTGTTTATTTTTTGTGATCGGCATTTTCTTAATTGCCGGTAAATGAAGAGTTCTTAGGTGGGTTTCATTCTTGTTATAAACGTAGTATTTGCTCCGTAGGTTATATCGAAATAGTATTGCTAGCCAATGCACTACTACCTTTCCTTTTATACGCATTGATAGCGTGATACAGGTCATAAAAATTACTGTGGATATGACCAGCTTATAACCCACAAAACTCATAGCTGGAGGAAGAAGTGTATAAGCTAAAGTGGTAAAAAATACTGGTGCCATCAAAATAATCATTTGCATCAGGTTGAGACTTCCCACAATCTTGTCCTCAACGGTGGTAATTTGGGCTGGGATTACTCTAGTTCTCATCCTTTAATCACCTTTCTGGGTAGTTTAGTAGCTCCACTAGCAGCAGCCCTGGTTACAGATGATGAATTATCAGCGCTAATTACATTGACCACCTGACTACCAATCTTTTTAAGAGCACTTCCCTTAGCGGTATAGAAAACCATTTGCATCATCAGTGATGGAGTTTTAAGCAAGGTAAAGAATAAACCAATGGCTACTGCTACTGATATCAGTGAGTTTTCAGTGTGGTCTGGTAAAGCTAGGAATGATCCAGCTAATTGGATAATCACTACATGAACAAAAACCACGAATATATTTACAAAATATGTTTTGATGGAAATAACAGCAAAATCAGAAAATTTTGGTAGAGCTAGCATCATAAAGATAAAGGGAGCTAGTACTGCCCCCAGGGCAATCATGATTAGTCTGCTGATATACATTAGAAGTAAAACTATTGAAACGATCAGGAAAAGCACCAGGAAGATCAGAATGATTAGTGGTGCAGTACCGGTAGCCAAAGTAGTTGGGTTGATTGCATCGACCACCCAAGCATGATTCAGGCCCCCGGTAGAATCAAGAATACCTTGCACTAGGGCATTACTAGTAATTATCAAGTAGTCCGCCAAAAACAAGGAAACATTAGCACCCAAGAATGCTAACCCAATGCGAGGCAATAGTTGTCGTAGCTCAACTTCTTCAAAGCCAAAGGTACTAGCACTCATAAACTGCAAGCCCAGTAAGGCCACTACCAGCACAAATAGAACATCCACAATACCCACACTTACTAACCAAAAATCTCTAATGACAGTGTTATCAAGTAGGGTTGGGGTAGTAGTTAAGTATCCAATCACCCCATTAACAATCGGTTCGGTGGCACTCTCCACAATGTTTTGGATGAATCCAGAAACAGCATCAATTAAAACTTGCGTTAGGCCATCGCTTGGCTCTACTGCTTCAATAGCTACCACAGCTACGTTGTCACCCCCACCTGAACTTGTGGGAGAGTCTAGGGCAGTGTTAAAAACAGAGATCACTACATTAGCGGATAGTACCAACACCAATCCTATAAGGGTGTTTTTAATGGTTTTCTTGGCTGATTCTAGAGCAGCGGGTTTTCCAGTTGAAGTGATGTAGGTGTAACCACCTTTGATTAAAAAAAAGACCGCTGCTGCGGTCGAGACCAAAGTTATTATTTGAAGCGTACTATTAGTGTAATCAATAATACCGGAACTGGTAGATTGAGCAAAAACCGGAGAAGCAAAAAGAAATAGTGAAAGGAGAATTGTAAAACTGGTATAAATATATTTCTTCATTTAGTTACTTTTGTTTTGGGCAGACACTTACAAAACTTATTGTCCAGAACCAAAAGCTGTACCGGCCAGATCACCTACCACATTAGAGAGAACAAAAGCCCCTAAAACTAAAGTTAGGCCAATGGCAGAATAAAGAATAGTTTTCTTTGATTTCTCCAAAGCTTCTGGGTTTCCAGAGCTAGTGATATACCCCACTCCGCCCCAAACGATAAATCCGGCGGCAACTAAACCAGAAAGAGTTACCAGTACTTGGATTACGCTTTGGATAAAGGTTTGAATTTTATCTACATCCGCAGATTGAGCGTAAGCTGGTGGTGCCACAAAAAAGAAAGTTAGTAGTAATGCTTGAAATAAAATTGTTTTTTTCATATATCCACCTCCTTTAATAAATTATTAATAAGGGCAGACCTAAAAATAACAAAAAAGCTACCTATGAGGCAGCTTTCCGTACGAACCATTGGAAATGATTGTACTTGTAAGGGATTATATCAGGGGAGGCCTGAAAGTCAAAGTATATTTTAGAGACTGTTGAATAATAACTAAAAGCAGTACTTACCTTCCCAAAAAGGGGTTTTTGTTGTTTTGATGGTTTAGCTTTTTGTTTTTAGCTTCGTTTTTTCTCTGGTTTTGTTCTTTTAAA
>JAUWLS010000026.1 GCA_030613565.1 Candidatus Shapirobacteria bacterium
CACAGTAAAGACTTTGATTATTTCTACCCCACCCAGGGTTTGGATACAATGTGGGAGATTCTTTTCTTCTGGGTTGCTCGTATGGCCATGTTTGGACTCTATACAACCGGAGAGGATCCTTTCAAACTGGCCCACATGCACTCTCGAGTAAATGACTCAAAAGGTCAGAAAATGAGCAAATCTAAAGGCAACGTTATCGATCCTATTAAGATTAGTGATGAATATGGTGCTGACGCCCTAAGACTCGCCCTAGTCTATGGAGTTGCTCCTGCCTCTGACATCGCTCTTTCCCAAGACAAGATTCGTGCTCAAAGAAACTTCATGAACAAGCTCTGGAACGCCTCTCGTTTTATTCAAATGATTATTGACCGTGAAGGTGTTAAAGAAATTCCCAAAAAAATTAATCCCAAAGACTTAAACAAAGACGACCAAGAGATTCTAAAAAAACTAGAAAAACTTATTGAATCCACTACCAAAGACCTTGATACTTATCGTTTCGGTCAAGCCTCTGAAAACCTCTATCAATTTTTCTGGCATGACTTTTGCGATCTCTATATCGAACAAGCTAAAGATAGGGGAGAAAAAAGCATCCCCGTCCTTATTCATGTTCTGGTTACCTCTCTTAAGCTTCTTCATCCTTTTGCTCCCTTTATCACTGAGGTAATTTACCAACACCTTAAAAAAGATCTGGACCTAAATAGTAAAACAGAATTTTTCAAAGACGATCTTTTAATTACTTCTTCTTGGCCCAAGGCCCAATAGAAATTGGAAATAGTAGGAATCCTAATTACCGCTCTCACTATTTTTATAACCAGTCTCTTTAATCAAAGACTGGCTTCTCCTCTTGTTCGTAAATACATTTCTACTTCCATTCCTACCACCAGCCCAGACCCAACACCTTCTTTAGAAGAAAACAAGACTACTCCCACTCCTGTAGTTCCTACCTCAAACTCTTTAAGTCAAAAAGAAGTGATTCCAACACTTGACGACACCGACCCTTGGGGTGTGGCCAAAAAAGTGGCAGACCACACCTATACTATGAAGATTGAAAACGAGGATCACATGTCTACACCCCAGGAGTTCTTAGCTGCCCTAAATGATTATCGAATAAAAAAAGGATCCCAACCCCTAAAGTGGGAAGAAAAGATTTGCTCCTTTACCCAAGAAAGAGCTGACTTTCAAGCTGAAAACGGCCTTGATGCTCACCAGGGCTTTACTGACTTTTTAGAAAACCAAGATGGTTTTAAAAAGCTTGGTTTTGGCTGGTTGGGAGAGAATGCTTCCCAGGGATATATTATGTCCGGTCAACACTTAGTTGAATTTATTTTCGCTTCCGACGAAGAACATAATCAAAACCAACTGGCCACTCAATGGGACAGAGCCTGTGTATCCATAGTTAACACCACTGTTGAAATTATATTTGCAACCTCTCCTATCTAGCCTGTACAATGAAATTAAAGAAAATGAAAAAAATTCTTTTCACCCTCCTCCTTCTGCTCAGTCCTTTCCTGCTCTCTTCTTGCACTAAAAACAATTCCCAAGATCTTTCCCAAAATGCCATCACCGACCAAGAAAAGGAACAAGCTACCAAGCTTATCGCCAAACATCTTCAGTCAGAATATTCCATTAATAATCCATCCATAAGTATCACTCAGATAATTAGAAGATATTGCCCCGCTTGCTATTTAGTCATTGCCCTTTTTGAATATCAGGATGAAGATCTTGATCAAGTAAATAGAAAAGAAGTTCAGTTAGAAGTTGAAGATGGTCAGATTAAAGGAGTTTCCATCTCCAAAAACTCCATCATTATACTCACTCAAGATCAGTGTTTAAAAAGAGGGGGAGAACCTCTTGCTGTATCTGGATCCGAAGGTTGTCCTGAAGGAAGAACTTATCTCGCTGAAGTAAAAAGCGAAACCGAGTCCGTGATCTGCTGCCAATGAAAGACAAAAAACTCTTCGAATCAAAATGTTTAAGAATTTCCTTTGCTTGGTATGACCTTTGGATTGGGGCTTTCATAGATTCTAAAAAGAAAAAACTCTATATCTGCCTTATTCCCACTCTCCTTTTTACTATCAAATACTAGTCCATTGACACTTCGGGTTTCCTTCGGGTACCATTTGTCATGGACCTTTATAAAAAAATCTCCATTCTAGGACCCAGTGCTAAGTTCGATACCTGCGGACCTAAAGACTTTGGAAAAACCACTAACATTCCCGGTGTCTATCATGCCAAAGTCGGAGGGAAACATATCTGTCGCCTTTTTAAAGTTCTTCAATCTAATACCTGTCTCAATAACTGTAACTACTGTGCTTTCAGAAGAGATAGGGACTGTCCTCGGATGACCGCTACTCCAGATGAAATGGCCAAAGCCTTTATTTCTGCTCATTCTCGTCGTTTAGTAGATGGTATGTTTCTCTCTTCGGGGATTGTTGCCAGCCCTGAAATCACCATGAGTCGAATGTTGGACACTGCCCACATTTTAAGAGACAAATATAAATATCACGGTTACCTCCATTTAAAACTAATGCCCGGAACTCCACAAAACTGCATCGAAGAAACTATTAAACTTGCCAACCGAATCTCTCTAAATATTGAATCTCCTACTCAAGAGGATCTTGCCAGTCTCTCTCCTGACAAAGACCTAAAAGAAGGCTTTTTTAAAACACTCTTTACTATAAGAAAAGCCATTAAAAACCAGAAACTTAAAGGACAAAGGACTCCTAGTCTAACCACTCAGTTTGTCGTTGGAGCTGGATCTGAAAAAGATTTAGACATTATTAAGGTCACTAATCTTCTTTACCAGTCTTTTGGGATGAAAAGAGTTTTCTATTCTGCCTTTCGTCCTGTTTCTCAAACTCCACTTTCTCAAAAACCTGCCGCCTCTTTAACTCGAGAACACCGTCTCTATCAAGCAGACTTTCTCATGCGTTTTTATCGTTTCACTCCTCAAGACTTGCCTCTTACCAAAGACGGCTACCTTCCTCATGTGGGGGATCCTAAAACTATTTGGGCCCAAAATCATCCTGACTTTTTCCCCATAAATCTAAACAAAGCTTCCTACTGGGATTTATTAAAAGTTCCTGGAATAGGACCAACTTCAGCTAAAAAAATAATCCAAAAAAGATCAAAGACTAAAATTTACTCCCTTTCTCAACTTAAAAACCAAAGAATGCAAACCAAAAAACTGTCTACTTATGTTTCCTGTTGATCAGTCTCCCTTTTATTAACTTTTTCTTCAAAAAGATCTCTAACTGGTCCGAGTTTTTTTACAGCCATTGCTCCCAAAACTATTAATCCTTGTCTCATTCTAGAAAATTCACCATCTTTAAGTTTTAAAAACTTCTTTGTCTTCTCTTCTCTTTTTCTTCTTGCTTTCATATAATCACCTTTTAAAAACTCATCCAACCATTTCACTCCTTCATGTCTCTTTCCTTCTTTCCACCTTTCAAGAACCTTTTTTGGTGTATCAACAAAAACTCCCATAAATCCCATAGATTCACAAAAAGTGGCAGCTCTATCTATGTGATATGGGCTTGTGTAAACCAAGGTTGCATCCACACCTTCTTCTCTTCCAATATCTTTAAAAACAGCTTTCAGGTCGGTATAGGTTTCTGCACCCGAACTGACCGTTCTTATTTTTCCTGCAAGTTCATCATTTTCTTCTCTTCCTTTTCTTGCAAAACCTCTTGCTGTTTTCAACATTGTTTCAGCTGTTACTTCACTCTCAGTGCTGGCCCCTCCGGTAATTATTAATTCATCTATTACTCCATTTCTAAGATCTTCTACAGCTGCCAACATTCTCATCTTTCCTTCCAAATCTGGTACTACTCTGGGTGGCATAACAACTCCTTCTTTTTCAGTGGTTCTTCTTTTTGTTCTTCTTGCCTCGGCTGTTAATAATATTCCCACCCTTTTACTTTCCCCCAAAGTCTCTCTTTTTTCTTGTAGGTTCGGCCCTTCTCCTGTTTCTCCCATAATCTTAATATAACATTTTTACCCTGAAGGATTTACTCTCATCCAGGTTGGAACCCTTCTGTCCAGCTTGTTACACCTCTTTCCTCCAAGTCTTCCCCCAGAGACAACTCCATGTAGGCATTTCCCCTTTTCCTTTTTTTGGTCACCTGTAATTACAGGTGGGTTTGCCCTTAACATTACACAGTGGCCTTGCTTTAAAAAGATTTTCCATCATTAATTATATACAAAATTACCAACCTAACCTTTCAAAATGCTAAACTAAATAAATGAACCGGCCCCAAAGGGGATTCTTATCCGCTTTTACTCTTGTAGAACTATTAATCGTTATTGTTATTATTTCTTTCCTGGTTCTTCAAGCTTGGTTAAATGTCCCGGGAATACTGGCCAAAGCCAGAGACGCTGAAAGAAAGTCTGATCTAGACTCTCTTAGTAAATACTTAGAAGATTACAATGATTCTTCTGGTGGTTTTCCCTCAGATCTCCCTAATTGTGGAGAATCACTTACCTCAGGATCTGCAACTTACATATCAGACACCCCCTGTGACCCACAAGAAAAAACAGACTATGTTTATATGTCTGACAGCACTGGTTTTCGTCTCTATACCAATCTTGAAAACAGACAAGACTCTTCTATTTGGAAAGTAAAATGCTATTTTGGTTGTGGACCGGATTGTCGCTATAACTACGGTGTATCCAGTACTAACATTAACCTAGAAAACTGTCTTCCCGATACCCCCCTCTATGCTTGCTCCCCTGGAGGTGGTCATTCTGGAACCTGTGAGGCTTACGACGATCCCTATCTTAGTCAGTGTCCTCAGGTTTACGCTGATGATCCAACCTGTGACAATCAATGTAGGGACCCACAAAGACGTTGCCGTAATGCATCAGGAAAACATGTCCCAGAATAACTACTCATAACTCTTAATTTTCTCAATCTTATGACCGGTACCCCTTAAACTAAGATGGTTGTCTAAATTACATTGAAAGGTACAACCGTTCTCTTCAAGAAGAGTTTCTAGACTCCTATCTTCATTTACTCCATAAATCCAAACTCTTTCATGACAAACTACTTGATTACTTGTTATTTTTTAATACTTGGACAAAACATATCTATAATATTATTTTGACACCATTTAAAGTCATTTGCTATTAAAATTACAACCACAGCAAAGACAACAATTCCAATTACTCCACAGATTAACAGCAATTTAAGAAATTCATTGTTTAAGATTTTCATCCTCCCTTTTCTCAATCTCTTCTTCAGCGTCTTCGCCTGTTTTTGTTTCAGTGGGTTGGAGTTGTTCAGTTTCTGACTGCAATTCCTCTATTGGTTGTTGCAATTGCACTGGTCCTACATTAATAATAATGTTTTTGGTGGGATCAAACAAAATTGCTCTATCAGAATAAATAATTACTTTAAAACCATCTTCAGCTTTTTGAAAAAATAGAGAATCGTTTTTTAACGCCTGGGCGTCCATGATAGTGGCTACACTTGGCTCCTGATCTTCTGGTAAGAGAATGTGTTGTTTAACTTGATCAAGTAAAATTTCTATTTCTTTGTCTTGCACTTCTTGAACTTCTTGAGCTGTCAGTTTTCTGGTTTTTTCCTTGTAGTAACCAAAGGATACCACTATTAAGCAGCTTATTAATAAAGCAACAAGCCCCATTAATCCAATGACTAAAGGATTTTTTCTAGTTTTTTTTGAATTTGTAGTTGTTTGTTCCATGAACTCTTTCATTATTCTTACATAAAAGTGTCTAAATTTCCATTACCATCGTTTCGCTAATCCAACCGGTCATTTCCTCATAAGAAACTTCATACCATCCATAAGAAATCCTTGTGAATTTAAGTTCTGTACCCACAGGAATTTGAGCCAACTCGTCAGAGTCAGTGGTGTAACTTTCACGCAATCTTACAAAATCTAGTTCATTGGGGAGAACCTTAATCTTATTAAGATTGGGTTCTAACGAAGGGTCTGGCGTTGAGATTGGTGCTAAATTCGAATTGAGTTCAGAGAACTCTTTGGGAGTTTGTTCTGTACTAGGACTTGGTTCTATACTAGTAGTTGGTTCAGAAGTTGGGGTAGGAATTATACTAGGGCTTGATTCGGAGAGAGTTTGGTCAGTCGGCTCTGGAGCTAGGCTAGAATTAGTTGTCCAAACTGCTACCCAGTTGATTACTATATCTTGTGACAAAACAGGATCAATATTTACTCTAAAACCATTGGTGGACGTATCGCTTACCCAATAATTAGATTTAATATTATTTGTAATTGTCAAAGTTACAACTGGAGTAGTTTTATAATCTCCATCAAACTCAACTTTGGACTGATCTTCACCGCTTTTAATTATAATTTGACCAGCCATATCTCTAGAAAAAACAACATGATCTTCAAAAGTTACTTTTTTACCAAAAGTAACTTCAGCTAAAAAATTAACAGCCTTTTCAAAAACTACCTTTTCAATAAATGTCCAAATTGCATTATTCCAATTGGCCATTAACGAAAGTTCTTCTCTTAGTTCTTGATTGGCAAGTTCTAGATTAGCCAAGTGTTTTTCTTCAATTCTTTGCCAAACTTCCTCAGTAAGTTGAGTTTTCAGTGCTTCTGTCATTAACTCCTGATCACCCAAATTATCTATTTCTGCTTGTTGCTCTTTAATTGCTTCAATAAGAATTGGTCCTATTCTGGAATATGTTACTCCCCAATATTCTCCGTTTGTGTCCACAATTTCGGGAAAATACTTTTCTGTTTCTTGAGCAATTACACCAATTTCAGTATTATCTGTACCAATAAAATTGTACTTAACTCCCCTCATGTTCAAAATACTATCTAAAGCGTTGTCAATAGTAATAACATTTTCTTTGAGCCTGATATCTGAATTAGCAGTCCAAGAAGTTGCGTCTTGAGCCAAATAAACGCCATTATCATTGTCTTCATCAGTTATATAAAAACGGTCAGAATTATCACCATCGTTATAGGTATTCCATTTAACACTTCCATTTTCAGCTAGATTGATTCCTGCGTCGTTATCTGTACTTGAGTCGATAGTTAAAACAGGAGCGGTGTCCTCTATTTCCAGAATAGTTGCCGGACTTGCAGTTCCAATTCCCACTCTATCATTTCCTCCATCAACAAAAAACATATTTGCATTAGTATCACTTTCGATTCTAAAATCATAATCTCCACTAGCATCGTTAAATATAGCACTACCTCGCACGTCCAATTTTGCATTAATAGCACCCAAACCAGTTCCAATTCCTATATCGCCACCCGTTTCTATTCTCATTACCGTTGAAGCCGTTCCATTGCCTGCTCTAAAGTCGATACTGGTCCCAGTTGCATCAAGATCGCCAAAATAAGCAACTAAATCTCCTGCGTTATATCTAACAACGGATTGTCCCTCAGAAGCAATTGTGCCATTTACATCCAGCATTTGAGCGGGTGTAGATGTGCCAATCCCCAATCTATCATTAGCATTATCCCAAAATAGATTGTTTTCTCCAGATACTATGCGATCAGTTCCAGAAAACATTACTTGTCCAACATCAACGCTACCAAGTTTTAAGGTTTCCGCAGAACCTAAGTCAATGTCATCTCCTCCGTGTGCAGGATAAATTCTGCCACCGGATGAGCCCCATGGGCTTGAACTACCGCCAGTACTCCAACTCAAATTTCCTGCACCGTCTGTAGTCAAAACCTGGTTTTCACTCCCATCTGCATTAGGCAAAACCCAAACCACATTGCTTGCAACAGTAGCTGGTGCCATAAACCCAACATAATTTAATCCTCCTGTATTACCCTCATTGAAACGAATACTTCCACCAAGAGAACCACTATTCGCGCCAACTCTCATTACTCCTCCAGCCAAAGCCACAATTTCGCTAGGTGAAACAGAAAAATAAGAACTAGAAGGATCGTCAGTAGCTACAAAATGAATCGCGCTACTTCCACCCAGATCAGCTGCTATCAATAAATCATTATTTGCTTGACTTGTTCCATCATCCAAGAAAATTCGTCCCAAGCTCGTACTATCAAAAGCAATACCGTAAGTTTTATCAATATTTATATTTCCACCTGCGACATGCAAGCGATCCTCAAAACTAGTAGTCCCGATAGCTACACTACCGCTGGTGTCAATTCTCATTTTTTCAGATCCAACAACATCAAAAGCAATATACTCATTATCCGAATTAATAACTATATCAAACCCACCACCATCTGTATCACCAAAAATTAAATCATTGACATTCACATAAGCAATTCTGGTACCTTCAAGACCAATATCATTTTCAACGGACAAATCATACATCGGTATTGATACTCCAATGCCTACATGATTGTCTGAAGAATCGACAAACAACAT
>JAUWLS010000006.1 GCA_030613565.1 Candidatus Shapirobacteria bacterium
TGCTCGTCAATCACTTTTAAAAGGTATCGATCTTTTAGCCCGAGCTGTAATTACTACCCTTGGTCCTAGAGGACGAAACGTTGCAATTGATAAAAAATGGGGTGCCCCCAATGTTATCCACGATGGTGTCACTGTTGCTAAAGAAATCGATCTTTTAGATCCCTTTGAAAATATGGGAGCCCAACTTGTTAAAGAAGCTGCTGACAAAACCAACGATGCTGCTGGAGATGGTACTACTACCGCAACTCTTCTAGCCCACGCCATAATTCAAGCTGGTCTTAAAAACGTCACCGCTGGAGCAAATCCCATGGTCATTAAAAAAGGTATTGAAAAAGGAGTAAAAGCCTTAGTTAAAGAACTAGAAAAGATGAAAAAGGAAATTTCAGCTGACGACATTGAAGAAATTGCTCAGGTCGCCACTATCTCTGCTGCCGATGAGGAAATTGGTCAAAAGATAGCTGACGCTGTAGTAAAAGTAGGAAAAGACGGTCTTATCAGCACCGAAGAAGGAAAAGGTCTTGATATCGAAACCAGAGTAACTACTGGTATGGAATTTGATAATGGCTTCGTTTCCCCTTATTTCGTCACTAATCCTGAATCCATGGAGGCTCAAATCGAAAATCCCTACATTCTAATTACTGACAAAAAAATCAGTTCTGTTCAAGAAATTGTTCCTTTCTTAGAAAATGCAGTCAAAGTAACAAAAAACTTTGTCATCATCGCTGATGACATTGAAGGTGAAGCTCTTGCTACCCTTGTAGTCAATAAGCTAAAAGGAACCTTTAATGTTTTAGCCGTCAAGGCTCCAGGCTTTGGTGATCGTCGAAAAGCCATGCTTGAAGACATTGCTATCCTCACTGGTGCCACTGTTATCTCCGAGGACACTGGTCGCAAACTTGACTCTGTTACTCTAGAAGATTGTGGTCAAGCTGAAAACATTGTTGCTGACAAAGACACTTGTCGTATCATCGGTGGAAAAGGCCAAAAAGCTTCAGTTGAAGCCCGTGTTTCTCAACTAAGAACTTTAATTGAAAAAGTCACTTCTGACTACGATCGAGAAAAACTCCAAGAACGTCTTTCTAAACTAGCCGGAGGCGCAGTAGTTCTCGAAGTTGGTGGAGCCACTGAAATCGAGATGAAAGAAAAACTTGAAAGAGTAAAAGACGCTGTTGGTGCTACCAAAGCCGCTGTTGAAGAAGGAATTCTTCCTGGCGGTGGAGTTGCTCTCTTAAAAGCTAAGTCCGCTCTTAATAAAGTAAAGCCAAATTCTCCTGAAGAAAAAATTGGTATCGACATCTTAAAGTACGCTCTCGAACAACCAGTTCGCCTTATTGCTCAAAACTCTGGTGAAGATGCTGGCTACATTTTAAAAAAGGTCGAAGAAGAACTTAAAAAGGACAAAAAATCCGACTATGGCTACAACGCCTCTACCGGAAAATTCGGCTCCATGATTAAAGCCGGTGTTCTTGATCCTTTCAAGGTAACCAAATCTGCTCTTCAAAATGCAGCCTCAGTTGCAGTCATGGTTCTTACTACCGAAGTCTTAATCACTGACATTCCTGAAAAAAAGAAAGACACTCCAACTCCTGGTGGAATGCCAGGCATGGGAGGTATGGGTGGTATGGGAATGGGCATGTAAACCCCTTCAAACTTGAAACTAAAAAAGCCCCTCATCGAGGGGCTTTTTTTTTAATTAACTTTTGTTTAAAAAAGAATGGTCAAAGGATTAATCCATTTACCTTCGGTATCAGATACCTGTAAATGTAAATGAGGCCCAGTAGACCATCCACTGTTACCAGATAATCCAATAACACTGTCTTTATCCACTCTGTCTCCCACGTTAGCTACAAATTCGCTCAAATGGGCATAAAGAGCCTGGGAACCGTCATCGTGCTCAACAATTACCATATTTCCGTACCCAAACCAACCTATTTTCTTGAAAGTTACCTCTCCAGAAGAAATAGCATAAAGTTCGGTACCTACATCCATAGCAAAGTCGACTCCAGGATGAAAAACATGAAACCTTTGAGACAGCTCATATTCTCCCCTCACAGGCATTTCATATCTTTTAGTAGTTTCCACCACTTCAGTGATCTTATTGTCTACCTCAATAGTTTGAGCAGCCAAGGAACCACTGATAGGGGAAAATAGGTTCAAGGACAATAAGCTCAACCCAGCACTTATCAAAAGCACTTTGTGGGCTTTGTCAGATGAAACCTTATCCAGAAATAATCTGGCTACACGGCTGAATTTACTACCTTTGCGCACGCGCAAAACCTCAGCCCTTATTTTTTGTATTTGGGAAATAATTCCCTTTATTTGTTTTTGCATATGGCCCTGTTTTCTTTCGAAACCAAAGTAAACAGCAAGCCATTTACCTTCATGTTTCCAAAACAGGGAATAAAAAATCCCCCATATACTTTGGAGGACGCCCATAATATAACAAAATCAATCAAAAAAGTCAAGTTTACAAGTCTTCTTTTTATGCCTAGCTCTAACCCAACTTGTGCCTAGCCATACTTTCCTCTGCTATAATCTATCCACACCTTTGACGCGGTGGCCGAGCGGTTAGGCAATGGTCTGCAAAACCATCCAGACGGGTTCAACTCCCGTCCGCGTCTCAAAGACTATCTACTTTCTTCTACCTCTTTCATTCTCAGGTTCCAGAATCGGACTTCTTTTTCTTCTTGTTTCACTTCTTAGCCACAGTTGGGCCGCTAAAACTCTCAGTTTACTTTCTCCATAAGTCTCTTTTTTCCTATTTACCATTTTTACTTTAATCCTATAACTTCAATTATTATACCCAACCTCTCTTTAAACTCAAGATGCTATACTTTCCCATTACTTTCCAAAAAATTGATGTCTGATATTAAATCCTACCTTCACTCCTTCATTCAAAAAGCAGAACCAGTTTTAGATCAGCTTATCGATCTAGAAACCAGAGTTCATGCCCAAAAAACCGACCCACTTTGTGAAAAAGCCCTAAAAAACTTCAAATCCTACGCCAAAGGTGGAAAAATGATCCGTGGAGGCCTAACTCTCCTTGGTTATAAGATAGCCAAGGGTACAAAGGAAAAAGAAGCATTAAAAGCTGCTGTAGCCATAGAAATAATTCAAAGCTTTCTTCTTGTCCACGATGACTGGATGGACAAAGATTCTCTAAGAAGAGGTAGAAAGACCATTCATTTCCAATATCAAAAAAATCCTTCCTTAAAACACTACGCTGCCTGTATGGCTGTAAGCATTGGTGATTTTGGACACTCTTTTGCCCACAAAATAATTACAGACCTTGATATCAAAGATAGTCACAAAATAGAAGCTCTCTCTTATCTTTTACGCCTCGAAATAAACACTGTTTATGGCCAAATGATGGATCTAACCTATGACATTCAAAAAAACGTGTCTTGGGATCAAATAATTAAAGTTAGAGAGTTAAAAACTGCCTATTACACTATGGTCATGCCTCTTTTAACTGGATCCACTCTTGCTGCTGGTAAAAACGAAAAACGAAAAAAAGCCATTATTTCCTATGGTCTCCCCGTTGGCATTGCCTTCCAACTTCAAGATGATATCCTAGGCATCTTTGGTGACCAAGAAAAATTCGGAAAATCCACCAGCTCTGACCTTACTGAAGGTAAAAAAAGTCTTCTTCTAGTCAAAGCTCTAGAACTTTCCAAAGGAAAAGACAAAAAGACCCTCAAAGCTGTTTTTGGAAACCCAAAAGCAACTTCAAAACAAATCGAAAAAGCCAGGCAAATAATTAAAGATTCCGGAGCCCTAGAACATTGTCAAAATCTTGCCCAATCTTTAGTCAAAAAAGGCATAAAAGCTATTCCGAAAATCACCACCAACAAAGAATATGCTTCCATTCTCGAAACTCTTGCCCTCTATGTGGTCAGTAGAAGTAAATAGCTTACTTTCTTCTTCCGTCTTCGATCCTTTTGTTTCTAGCAGCCCAAACTTTCGCAAATTGATTAGCATCAAAACCTTCTGGTCTTAGACCTCTGGGCCGTACTATTGCCCCACACCCCTCTCTGGGACATATGTCTCGAGGGGGAAAAATTTTCAAACCACACTTCCCACACTCTTCCCCGACTAAGCTATATCTTTGTCTCTGCAATCTCCAATATTTTGATAACTGCATTACTTTATCAAAAACCCACTAAAATGATTTTTCTTTATTACCTTCCAAGTCCAATACAAAAGGTACATTATCAAAACTCCTTCTAAAAGAATTACCCCACCTCCTCCTAATAAAGCCAACTTATTTAGCCTAGGAAAATTCATTCCCAAAACCTTTTGTCCCACTACAAAAGCAGGTAATCCTACTGAAAACACCAAAAAAGGCAGTAGGACCACCATCCCCACCAAGGTCATCTGTATCCAATCTTTTTCTTTCTTTGTTACTCTCAAAACCAAAAACGGGTTGTAAAGCAATCCGTAAATATTACAAAGAAGCTTCCACCCTTCCTGGATCAAAAAAAGTATTCCTAATTTTATTATCTTTTTACTTCTTTCCATATTTTCTTAAATTTATTTCTGGCCCTTGAAAGCCCTGATTCCACTGCTTTCTCACTTTTTTTTATAATTTTTCCAATTTCCCCCATACTCCTTCCCTCTATATACTTAAGTCGTAAAATTTCTCTATATCCTTCGCCCACCTCTTTCATCACTTTCTTTATTTCTTCTTTCAACTCTTCTTTAACACTTTCTCCCTCCGGGCCCAAAGCTTTATCTGCCACCTCCTCAATCCAAGGAGTCTTTCTGTACAAAACCGTCTTTATTCTCTTCTTTCTGTAAAAGTCCACTACTTTTCTTTTAGCAATACCACACATCCAGGAAAACAGCTTTGACCTGAACTCAAAATTTGGCAAGGTGTTAATCACCACCCATATCGTATCTTGCACTATCTCTTCCACATCTTCTCTACTTTCCACTCTCTTTTCTACAAAAGACCACAAACTTCTTCTGAACTCCTCATCAAATCTTTTAATCCACTTCTTGTCCCCACTAAGTACTCCTTCTACCAATTCCTTGTCTGACCATTTTTTGCTCATCATCCCTTTTTACCATCCTTTTCAATTTTTTTAAAATTTTATCCCTTTCTCAATTTGAAAAGACTGCCCGAATCCTCTTAAATGAATTAAGTGCCTATAAATCTTTCTCATCTTAAAAACACCTCCTTGGATGTCAGGGCTGATATCCTAACCATGATCAACAAAGCTGGATCAGGGCATCTTGCCGGACCTCTTTCCAGTACTGACCTCCTTGTCTCCCTCTATTTTTCCAATCTTTTCAATTTCTACCCTACCGATCCTAAAAATCCCCAAAGAGATCGCTTTGTCCTCTCTGCCGGTCATCTCGCCCTCGCTCTCTACTCAGTCTTGTGCCGAGCCGGTTTCTTTGACGAAGAACTTCTCTCAGGATTTTCTCAATTAAAATCCCTTCTTCAAGGTCACGTCTACCATCATGTTCCTGGAGTAGAATATTCTTCCGGTTCTCTGGGCCAAGGTCTCTCTGTTGCGGCTGGTATGGCCCTTGCCGATAAAAAAGACAGAAAAAAGCGTTTCACTATTGCTCTCACTTCCGACGGAGAACACAACCAAGGACAAGTTTGGGAAGCTGCTATGTTTGCCAACAAGTACTCTCTTTCTCGCCTCATAAACATTGTCGACAAAAATGGTATTCAAATTGGCGGTACTACCAGTCAAATCATGCCTCTTGATGACCTTGCCAGTAAGTACCATGAATTTGGTTGGCAAGTTTATGAAATAAATGGCCATCACTTTCCCACCATCCTTCGTACTCTCTCTTACGCTAAGGAATCCAAAGAAAAACCTGTCGTCATTATTGCCAACACTGTTGCCGCTAAAGGAATTCCTTACATGGAAGCAAATTATAAATACCACGACATTAAAGACTTTGATCAAGAAAAATTTAAAAAAGCCCTCTCACAATTAAACAAACTATCAAAATTCAAATGACTTCAAAAATTACTAAAAAAAACTATTCTATGCGCTCGGCCTTTGGAAAAACCCTTACCCGGCTTGCCTCCGCTCATCCCAACATCTACGTTGTCGACATCGATCTTAAAGACTCTTTAAAACTCACTGACTTTGCCAAACGTTTCAAAAGCCGTTTTATAGAAACCGGAGTTTCTGAACAAAATGCTGCCGCCGTCGCTGCTGGCCTGGCCCTTTCCGGGAAAACTGTCTTTCTTACCTCCTATGCTGCTTTTTCTCCTTCTTTAAATTGGGGAGTCATCAGGCAATCCATCTGCTACAACCAAGCCAAAGTTATCATTGTTGGTTCCCATGCCGGTCTTATGACTGATGAACAAGGAGCCACTCATCAGTCCCTCGAAGACATTGCTCTTATGCGTGCCCTCCCAGATATTGATGTCTTTTCTCCTGCCGATGCTCGCCAAGTCAAAAAAATCCTCCCCACCCTCATTAGGGGACCTCGCCCCGCCTATCTACGTCTTGTCAGGGCTTCTGCTCCCAACTTCACTGACCCCAAGTCCTCTTTCACCATAGGTAAAGCCCAAGTCCTTAAAAGAGGTACTGACCTTACCATTGTTGGACACGGACCAATCCTTAAAAACGCCCTTCTTGTTCAAAAAGACTTGAAAAATATCTCACTTGAGATAATAAACTCACCTTCTATCCAACCTCTAGATGAAAAAACAATTCTGACCTCTGTCAAAAAAACCCGCCATCTTATCACCCTCGAGGATCATCAGGTTGAGGGCGGGCTAGGGGAGGCCATTGCCCCTCTTCTTTTAAAGAATCCTTTAAATGCTAAAATGAAATTATTAGCCGTCCAGGACGAATTTGGCCAATCTGCCCATGATTATGAAAAACTTTGGGATCACTATGGTCTTGGAATAGAATCCCTAAAAACTGCTATAAAAGAATTACTAAAATGACCCTTCAAGAACTACTTACCGACTACAAAGAAAAAGGTCTTGCCATTCCCGCCTTCAACATTGACTGCTTTGAAACCTTTCAGGCTTTAGAAGAAGTTATCTTAGAATGCAAAACCCCCGTTATTGCCCAACTTTCTCCAAATGAGCTTGAGTTCATAAAACCCGAACGTTTGATGGCTCTAACTAGACTTCTCTCCGACCAAGACCTACCTATCTTTTTAAATGTTGATCATGGGAGAGATCTTGACGTTTTAAAAGAGGTGATTGATCTTGGTTTTGACATGGTTCATTTTGATGGTTCTAAACTAACTTTAGAAAACAATCTTGAACTCACTAAAGGAATTGTTGATTACGCTCATCAAAATGGAGTCCTTGTTGAAGTAGAAATAGACAACATCAAAGAAACAGGGGAAGCTCTTACTCAAAAAAACTTTACTAACCCAAAAGTTGCCGCCGACTTCATCAAAAAAACTAGAGCCGACATTCTTGCTATTGCTGTCGGAAACACTCATGGTGCACCAAAAGAAGGTTGTTTTGAACAAGTAGACCTTACTCTTCTTGAAGAAATCCAATCCACTCTCCCTGAAACTTTTTTAACCATGCACGGTGGATCTGGTATTAAACCCGAAGATTTAAAAACAGCCATTCAAAAAGGAATTGTCAAAATTAACATCAATACCGATCTTCGTCTTGCCTTCCGTTCTCACCTTGAGACTGTCCTAAACTCCAACGACAGTATAAAGGCTTATCACCTCCTCGCCACTCCTGTTCAGGCCATCAAAGATAAAATGAAAGAAAAATTAGATCTTTTCTCTAAAAATGTTTGATACTATCTCCATCGGATCTGCCACTGTCGATGTTTTTCTAACTTCTAAAAACTTCAAGCTCATTAAGGATGATGACACTCAAAAAGGTGCACTCTATCAGGTTGTTGGTAGCAAAGTTGATATCGATAAAAAGGCAATCTCTTCTGGTGGGGGAGCCACCAACTCTTCGGTTTGTTTTCAAAGGTTTGGTCTAAGTGCATCTTGCCTTGCTCGTTTTGGAAAAGACATCTTTTCTCAATTTATCCAAAAAGACTTAAAAGATAACCAGGTCGACACCTCTCTTTTAGTACAATTCGATAATGAAGAAACAGACTATTCCACCATTCTTGTCGATGAAACTGGTGGACGCACCATCCTTATCTCCCGCGGAAACACTAAACTTGAAGAAGAGAACATAGACTTTTCATCTTTGGATGCCAAATGGTTTTACATAAGTTCCCTGGAAGGGAACCTTGATCTTCTTAAAAAACTTCTCACTCATGCTAAAGAAAAAAATATCAAAGTCGCTCTCAATCCTGGTCTCCGGGAACTTAATCAACAAGATATCCTCATTCCTCTTTTGAAAGACGTGGAAGTCCTCATTTTAAACACCACTGAATCAGAAATCCTTACTCGAAAAACCCTAGACACCCCCGACTTTAAAACCACTCTTCTTTCTTACAGATCCACCTACAACATCGTCACCCAAGGTCGAGATGGGGCCCATCTTATCACTAAAGATACCCACCTTTTCGCCCCCGTTCTAGCTCAATCTCCAGTTGACGAAACTGGAGCTGGAGACTCTTTCGGTTCTGCCTTTACTGCCGGTCTAATCATGGGTTTTGACAAAGAAAAATCTCTAAAACTTGCCCTCTCTTCCTCTGCCTCCGTGGTTATGAGTCTTGGAGCAAAAGCAGGACTCCTTTACAAAAAAGATATCGACACCCATCTTCAAAAAGAATTTAGCATTCAAAAAATAACCTAAAAATAGTACAATATACACAATGGATCGACTTAATAACCCAAATTTTATAAGGGAAAAATTATATATGGATTGGAGTCTACATAAACTAAGTAACAAAAGGTTACCCAGAAACGAAAGAAAAGCACTTCTTCGTCGTCGAGCACGTATTGCTGTCCAATATAATCCCCCTCGAAAAAGAGCAGACAATAATTCTGTTGTTACTTGAAAAAACGGAATCCTAGACCATCAAGAAGTAAAACACTTTCCCTATTCCCACCAAACCTCTAAAATAAATCATGCTCAGAAATAAAGAGGATTTAACCAAAGACAGAGACTCCTCTGGTCAGCAATTAGACTTTACTAAAAAAATCAGTAAAGAAAAGAGCGTTGAAAAAAGTCGAAAACTTGTCGGCACCATGCTTCTTCTTACTGCTGGACTAAGCTTCTCTTTCTGGATCGCACGCTTTCTTACTGCCCGCCTAAAGCAAGGTTCTCTCACTTCTCTTGTCCCAGGGACTAAATTAACTTTTTCCCTACCCAGCCTTTCTAATCAAATACCACTTCCACAAAGAGATCCTGATCTTAATCCTGTTTTTCAAACCCTTTTTGGAAACAAACAAGGGAATTGGTCAGCTTATGTTCATCTTCTTGATCAAGAAAGCTCTCCCTGGTCAAAAGATGCTGATTTACCTCTCACCGCTGCCTCTCTCATAAAACTCCCTGCCGTTCTTACTTATTACCGAGAAGTTGACTTAGGAAACTTAGATCCCAACACAGAATATGAATTAATTCGTCAGGATCTTCGCTCTGGTGCCGGAACCCTACAACACGAAGAATTAGGCTACACTACCACCTATCAAAACCTAGCCTCTCTTGCCTTCAATAAATCTGACAACACTGCTTATTCCGCTCTTCTAAGAATCCTTACTCCTGATCTTATTAACCAATTTATTTCTTCTCTTGATCTTTCTGCTACTAATCTTGAAGAAAATACTACCTCAGCTCGTGATATGGGCAAAATTTTTGAATACATCTACCTTTCTCCCTCAATTTCCTCAACTGTCCAAGAGCAGATTTTAACTTCTCTTACCAACACTAGTTTTGAAGATCGCCTACCAGCCGGACTTCCTCAAGGAATCCACATTGCTCACAAGGTTGGGACCGAAACTAATTCCATTTCTGATGCCGGCATTGTTTTTACTCCTGACAAAAATTTTATTATTGTTCTTATCGCCGACAATGTAAGTCCCCAAAAAGCCGAAGCCACTTTTTCTCAGTTCTCTCAAGAAGTCTATTGGGAACTACTTAATCACTAATCCTCATTTTTATTCTGTCTTCTCCCACCATTCTTCTTCTCCTTCTTTTTTAATAAGACAGTGTTTCTTTGGCTCTGTCCCATTTAAAAAATATTCTTTCTTTACCACCCCACAACCATCACAAGGTAATGTTCCAGTAGAAACACAAATTTCTTTCTCTCTTATCTTAGTCGGTTTTCTCCATCCAGTCTCTTCATACTCTTTTCTAGAAAGCATTAAATCCATTACTCTCCTCCATATCGGTGTTGCTCCCGATATTCCACTTGCCACGCTTCTCATTGGCTGACCATCATTATTTCCCACCCAAACTGCTACCAAAACCTTGTCTGTATAACCAATACACCAATTGTCTTTAAGGTTATTTGTTGTTCCTGTTTTCACTGCCACCTTTTTTCCAGGAATTGAAAGCATTGATCCTCTTCCGAAAACTGGAGCCCTTGCCGAATCATCTGACAATATGTCATTAATTAAAAATGCTACTCCTGGATCTATTACTGGTTCTAATATTTTTCTTTTCTCGTAAATAAGTTCATTCTGATAATCTCTTATCTCAAGTACAGGGTTAATCAAAGGTTTCTTTCCTAAGTTTGCAAAGGTGGCATAAGCTCGAGCCAGCTCAATCATTTTTATCTCTCCTCCACCCAGCGTTAAAGCCAATCCATATCTACTCCTGTCTTGCCATGTATTTATTCCTAACTTTTCTGCTTGATCAATCATTTTATCCACTCCATATGCTGACAAAACCTTAACTGCTGGAACATTCAAGCTAGAAGCCAAAGAAGTTCTTAAGCTCATATTCCCCCTGAATCTTCCATCATAATTTCTTGGAGCATAAGGCTCTTGTCCCGGGGTCTGATAAACAATTGGCGTATCCGCAATCATTGTTGCTGGAGTAAATCCCATTTCCAAAGCTACTGAATAATTAATTGGTTTTATTGACGACCCAGGCTGCCTTTCTCTCAAAACCACGTTTACTTTTCCATCGATCTCTTGATCAAAATAATCTACTGATCCCACCATTGCCAACACATCTCCACTTACAACATCTAAAACTAAAACTGCTCCGTTACTAATGTTTAACCTTTTCACCTTTTCTATTTCTTCTTTCACAATTGTTTCCACTTCTCTTTGCACATCCATTTCTAAACTTGTCTTTATCTGCATCCCTCCTTGTTCTGTTGAGGCCAACCCATATCTTTCTGCTACCAAGTCCTTTGTCCAAAAAACAAAATGAGGAGCTTTTATCTCTGTTCCGTTTCCAACTATTACGATTTTTTTATTTCTCAACTCCTCTAGTTCACTTTCATCTATAAACCCTGCCTCAAACATTTCTCTTATCACCTTTCCTTGTCTCATCCATGCCATTTCAGGATTTGGTCCGAAAGGGGAGTACCGACTTGGTGCTCCTGGCATCCCTGCCAAAAAAGCTGCTTCTGCTTGGTCTATTTCCCAGACATCTTTCCCAAAATATTTTATTGAGGCCTCTTGTACACCATATGTCTCGCCCCCATAAGGAACTTCATTAAAATAAAGTTCTAATATTTCGTCCTTACTTAGTCTATATTCCAAAGCCACCGCTAATAAAAGCTCTTTCACTTTTCTCTTCCAAGTTTTTTCAGAAGACAGTAATGTATTTTTTATTAATTGCTGAGTTATTGTTGACCCTCCGATTGGAAGTCCGTCTTTGTTTTGCATGTTGTAGATTGTTGCTCTAATCATCCCCTTTATTGAAAACCCGTTATGTCTGTAATACTCTTTGTCTTCAACTGCAATTGTTGCCTCTATCAGTTCTTCTGGAATTTTACTTAACTCCACCCAAGTTCTGTTTTGTTTTCTATAAAGCTTATAAAGCAACTCTCCCTGTCTATCAGAAATTCTTGTAGTTAAAGGTGGGGGATTAAATATCTCCTCCACACTTGGTAATTCTTTGTAAATGTTTTCATAAAAATACCAAACCGATCCCAAACCTAAAAACATAAAGAAAATCAAAACTCCACCCACTATCATCATTTTTTTTCTAAGTTCAATTAGAAAGTTAGCTTTAATCTTCTTTCTTCTTCTTCTTCTTCTTCTTCTTCTTACTACTACTTTCTTTTCTTTTTTTTCTGTCCTTACCAATTCAATCTTTATTTCCGGAAAAGAAAATTTAATCTTCTTTAACTTCTCTTTCAGTTTTAAAAAACTTTTCCTAACTTTTTTCCTTCTCTTCTCTTGATTCTTTAAAATTTCTTTTAAAAACAACTTTCTCTCTTTTCCAATCCTTTTTTCCCACTTTGAAAAATTTACTCTCCCTACTTTTACCCATCCCCAAAGAGCCCCCACTATGAACAGAGCAAGTTTTCCCACACCTAAAATGACCTCATAAACCACATCTCTTACTATTTTTAAAATCCACCCTATTGCCAAGATTCCCCACCAAACCGGCCTACCAATCTGTATTAAACCCTTTTTAATCATAATTGCAACTATTATAAGACATTTTCTTCTTTCTTTTAAGTACCAAAACCTCCATTTCTTCCACCAAAACATCCCCAAAGCTCTTTTTAAACCTATTTGTCTTCTCTACCTATCTAATTAATTATTGCCGCTTGAGACCTAATATCTTCAGTTATCGGTTGGCAATCTAGACACAAAATAGTGTCCAAACCATCCTTAACTATCGTGTGATCCTGCCACTCAAGATTCTCTGTTTTCTGTCCAGGTTGAGCCGGTAATCCAGTGTCCTTGTTTATCACTACAGTTTGCCTTATCGGTTCACTGACCTTTGGTAAAAACTTTTTATTGAATAATTCATATCTTGTTTCACAACCACTTTCTGGTGGTATTCCTCCGGTCAAATTACAAACTTGCCTTCCTATGATATTCACTGGTCTTGCTGGTTCTTCTGCATCCATTCCATCTAATGCTTTCTTCATCGCACTGTTCCATATCGCACTTGCTCCTACTGATCCTGATGCTATTCCACTCATTGAGCTGTTGTCATTATTCCCAATCCAGACCACCACCACCCTTGAAGGAGTAAATCCTAAAGTCCAGTTGTCCCTTCTGTCATTCGTTGTCCCTGTTTTTGCTGCCACCTTCTGTCCTCTTATTGTCAGCTGTGATCCTCTTCCAAAAGTTGCTTCTCTTGCCGAGTCGTCCGACATGACATGATAAATAAGATAACTTGTTTCTCTGGATAAAATTCTTTCCCCTGGTACATACTCATACTCCTCCAAAACCTCTCCATTTCTATCTTCAACTCTCAAAATTGGATTTAAGTCTTGTCTTACTCCCATATTTGCCAGAGTTCCATAAGCCGTTGCCATGTCTATCATTTTCACTTCCCCTCCACCTAAAGTTAAAGACAATCCATAATTGTCAGGATTTTCAAATGTCGAAATACCCATTGCCGATGCTGTTGCTACAAAGCTTTCCAGTGTATTTAATTTCAAAGCTTTTACTGCCGGAATATTAAAAGAATTTCCCAGCGCATAACGCAAGGCCACTGGTCCGTGATATGCATTGTCATAATTTAGAGGACAATACAAAGGCTGTCCTACCACTGCAAAGCAAGTTGGAATATCGTTAAAAACTGTTGCCGTTGTTAAAGTTCCCATTTCTATCCCTGTTGCGTAATTTAAAGGTTTTATTGATGATCCAGGTTGTCGCAATGCAGTCGTTACGTTATATTTCCCATCTATATCCTCTGCAAAATAATCCTTTGATCCCACCATTGCTAAAACTTGACCACTCCTTGGTTCTGTAACCACCACTCCTCCGTTTGATACCTTTCTCCAACTAAGGTCTTCCACCTCTGCGGCTACCGATGCTTCTATATACTCCTGTAAATCCAGATCTAAACTTGTTGTAATTTTAAGTCCTCCCTCAGAAACCACTTCCTTCCCATATTTTTCTACCAACTGCTCCTTTATCCAAAATACAAAATGAGGAGCGTGTATTTGAACTCCACTTAAGTTAAAATCCAGTTTTTTTTCCACTGCCTCATCTGCTTCTTCCTGACTAATCATTTTTTCATCCACCATTCTCTTTAAAACCACACCCTGCCTTTCTTTTGCCGCTTCAGAGTGAGAGAAAGGGGAGTATCTACTGGTAGCCGCCGGCAACCCCGCCATCATTGATGCTTCCGCCAAAGACAAGTCTTCTACTTTTTTACCAAAAATTGCCTTTGCTGCCGCTTCCGCTCCCCAAACAGTTCCTCCATAAGGGGTCTGATTAAAGTACATTTCTAATATCTCGTCTTTTGTATAAAGAACTTCTGTTGCTAAAGTCAGTATCGCCTCTTTTATCTTTCTGCTCACAGTTCTTTCTGGACTTAGTAAGGCGTTTTTTACCAATTGTTGCGTTATTGTTGACCCTCCCTCCAATCTTCCTCCGGTGACAATCTTAGAAAATGCCCTCATTATCCCCAAAAAATCAAAACCAAAATGCTTATAAAACTTAGCGTCCTCCACTGCCAGTGTTGCATTTACCAGCTCCTCCGGAATCTTATCAAGGCCAATTGGCACTCGGTTAATCTCTGCATAAAACTCATACAACTTCTTTCCATTCCTGTCATATATCAAACTCGATTCAGGATAATCAAAATTAGAAAGTTTCTTGGGACTTGGTAAATCTCTAAGCCACCACCCAAACCAAACTAAGCCCAATATTCCCAAGACAATCAAAAGACCTAGCCATTTTTTTTTCTTAAAAAATCTTTTAACCTTCCCTACCTTTTTCTTTCCCTTTCTGGTCAGTTTTTTCCCATCCTTTTGTTTACTCGTCTTTTTCATCTTGAAGGTTAAAGTCCTGTATTCTTTGAAGGATTATATCCCACTTTCCCTCATCTAACTCAAACACATTCTCCCATTCCCAAATTCCGTACTCATAAGCTATCCCTGCTTCTCTTATTTGTACTCTTATTTGTCTTGCCTCAGCAAAAGCATCTTTTTCTTTCCCAGCCTCCTCATATGCCTCCTCCAACCTTCCTATTGCTTCTTGGGCAAACTCCAATCCTTTTTTTGGCCTATCATCTCCTATCAGTAGTACTGCTGCTCCCATCTCCCGATCTGCAAATCGATGTAGAAGCCTTGCTTTTTTATGATGATTCTTTGTCATACCTAACCACATCCAATCTCTCACTCTCTTAAACATATACAGAGGGTGTGGAGGTAGTATTCCCGGATAAGGTAATTTGTAGACCTGATCCGTCAGAGTTCCATCGTCTCCTAAAATTTGATATTTAATCGGTTCCAAAGAAAGAGCACCATCTTCATTCGCCAAAACCGGACAAGATGCTTTTACCATTGATACAAAAAGAATCCAAAACCCCAAAATCACTGCCAGCAGTATTAAAAGCCAACGACTACCTCCTTGAGCTATCCAACCTTTACCCTTCATTGATTATTTCCATTGTAGCAACCTAAAACCTCAAATCCAAACAGCTTCAAGCTTTTGATAGATACTCTTCGGGTTTTATTCGTGTTTTTCTGCTAAACTAAAGTTAGTGACAAACCTAAATAACAAAAGAATCAAAACTAACTTTAAAAAACCAGCTTACTCAAATAAACTCGCAGAATTCGTTGGAATTGTGCTCGGTGATGGTGGTATAACAAAGTACCAACTCTTTATTACTCTAAATTCAGAAGCCGATCAAAAATATATTCCTTATGTGTCTAATCTCATATCAAATCTCTTTAAGATGAAAGCCTCTCTTTATAAACGAAAAAACAAAAAAGCCATTGTAGTGTCTGTTGCTGGAATCCGGTTTATTGAATACCTCTCTAAATTGGGTTTAAAAAAAGGAAATAAGGTTTTAAATCAAGTTGATGTCCCAAACTGGATCCAAAGAAAAACAGGATATTCCCAACATTGTTTGCGAGGATTAATGGACACAGATGGTGGTTTATTTTTTCACAGATACAAGGTTAACGGAAAAAAATACAAATATCTTAAACTTTGCTTTTCCAATTTATCTCAGCCTTTACGGAATTTTGTCTACAAAACACTTAAAAACTCAGGTTTCAGTCCTCGATATGCAGGAGAAAACCACGTTTGGCTATATTCTCAGAAAGAAGCTAAAAATTATTTAAAAATAATTGGAAGCTCTAACCATAGACTTCTTAGAAAAATACAGAAACAACAGGTATAATAACAACGAATAAGGAGGCGTGCGAGAGTGGTTATTCGAGCGGCTTGCTAAGCCGTGGCCCTAAAAGGCCCGTGGGTTCGAATCCCACCGCCTCCGCCCAACACCTTTTTTCAAATCTGTTATCATTAATCATGCCTCCCAAAACTACTCCCAAATCCGAAACTCAGCCTCTAGAAGTTCTTCCTGTCAGAGAGGAAAAAACTCTCCTAACCTGGACTGCTCCTGAACGAACTTTTAAGACTCGTGATAAAGAATTTTGGATCACTGCCATAGCCATTCTTGCTCTGGTTTCCATCATCCTCTTTTTTGTTAAAGAGTTTTTTCTAATCCTCGCTCTTTTAGCTCTCGTCTTTCTTTATTATGTCCTTTCTACTGTTCCTCCTGAATCTGTTCAAAACAAACTCACCACCAAAGGAGTCTATATCGGACCCACTCATCGTTATGATTGGGGTCTACTTAAAAAGTACTGGTTCAAAACCCAGTTTGATCAAATCATCCTCTCTATTGAAACTTACACCGGCTTTCCCAGAGTTATCGCCCTTGTTGTTCTAAAAAACCAAAAGAAAGATATTGAAAAAACTTTAAACAAATATCTTCCTTACGAAGAATCTCCTCCTGGATTTGTCGACAAACTCACCGCCTGGGCCATAGACCGTCTCCCCCTTGAAGATAAAAAGACCTCCCCCAAAAAAGAATCTAAAAAATGATTATCGCCTTCGACATTTCCTCCCTTCCTTACGGTACTGGAGTCAGTAACTACACTTTAAACATTTTAAAAAATCTCCTTGAGATTGACCAAAAAAATATTTACAAACTTTTCTTCTCTTCTTTAAGGCGCCCTCTTCCTGCTTCTATTACCCCCTTACTTAAGAAGAAAAATGTAAAACTCTATCACTTTAAATTTCCTCCCTCTCTTCTTGAGCTTCTTTCTGTCAAGTTAAAACTCCTTCCTCTTGAGTTATTAATCGGCCCCTTTGATCTTTTTCACGCTTGGGATTCCATTCCTCTCCATACTAAATCCAAAAAGAGAGTAATCACCGTCCACGATCTTTCTCCAATCCTCTTTCCTCAAACCCATCACAAAAAAACTATCACTCGCTACCAACATCTTTTAAAAAACCTCCAAAACTACAAAAAAATAATTGCTGTCTCCAACTCCACTAAAAAAGACATTCTCAAACTCAGCTCTCTTTCGCCCCAGAAAATAACTGTTATTTATGAAGCCGCTGAAGAAAAGTACACTGACTTTCTAGACCTTAAAAAATCCACTCAAGAAAAAAAGATTGCCTCTATAAAGAAAAAATATAACTTAAAAAACTTCATCCTCGCTCAATCCACTCGTGAACCAAGAAAAAACCTAAAACGCCTTGTTAACGCCTTTATTTCCTTTAAAGAGGAAAATAAAAACTCTACTCTTCAGCTGGCTCTCACTGGAAAATATGGTTGGGGAGACGACACCCTCCCAACTCATCCCGATTTAAAAATCTTAGGATACTTGCCTGAAGAAGACATGGTTCCCGTCCACGCCGCTGCCACCATTCTTACTTTTCCTTCTCTTTACGAAGGTTTTGGGCTTCCGATTCTTAAGGCCATGGCCGTAAAGACTCCTGTCATTACTGGAAACGTTTCCTCTCTCCCTGAAGTAGCTGGAGACGCAGCTATCTTAGTTAACCCAAAATCAGAAAAAGAAATTAAAGATGCCATTAAAAAAATAACCAGTTCAGAAAAAGTTAAAAAAGATCTCCAAGATAAGGGACTAAAACAAGCCAAAAAATTCTCCTGGAAAAAAGCTGCCCGAGAAACTCTAGATCTTTACCAAAAATCCTAATCTCCTACAATCAAAATTTCCTCCTCTGCTCTTGTTATTGCCGTATAAAGCCATTGTCTCCACTCCTCTTCGCTCATCTTAGGAAACCTCTCCTCAAACAAAATCACTTTCTTCGCCTGGCTCCCCTGTGCTTTATGCACAGTTAGGGCATAACCAAAATCAAATAAATCTCCTTTCATAAACTCTCGTCTTCTGGTTCCAAAATTAATTCCCTGGTTCATTCCAAATTGTTCTTTTGCTATTAATCCTGAATAAAAAACATCATCATCCATTTCAATTTCTACCTCCCACCATTTTTTACTTTTGTCCCTAATACTTCCTATTACCCCCAGCATTCCATTAAATATTTCCTTCTTATGGTTATTTCTCAAACAAATCACTCTGTCTCCCGCCATTACTTCTTCACTCTCAAACCCCAACCCCTCTCGAATAAATTTATTCAACCCCACTCTTGTTTTGTTGTATCCACAAAGAATCATCTTATCCGAACTATAGTTCCTCAATTCTTCTTCTACTTCCTCTCCTGACCAAACATCTCTTTTACTAACTTTTTTAATTCCCGGTCCATAGACCCCAGTTACTATTCTTCCTTCTTTCCTGGCCATTGCCGAAAGCTTAATAATCGGATTATCTTTTGCTTGTCTGTGTATTTCCACCAACTTTAAAACCGGATCCTCCATTAAGTTAAAGTCATTTTTAATTGGAGGAAGTTGTCCGTGGTCTCCAACTGCGATGATTAACTTATCAAAGGACAACAGATCTGCCCAAATAGCAGACGACACCATTGAAGCCTCATCAATAATAACCAAGTCCTCCAAAATCCTTTCTTTCTTTTTCCATCCTGTTATTTCTTCTTTGCTGTTTACGATAGGAGAATAAATCAAAGAGTGTATTGTCCCCACATAATCTCCTTTAAAGATTACTTTGTTTTCCAATAACTTATTTCTTAAAACTCTACTGGCCTTTCCCGTATAACTTACGAAGGCAACTTTTAATTTCTTGTTTTCTTTTCTTAGTCTTTTTCTTAAGATCGCAATCAAAGTAGTTTTCCCAGTCCCCGCATATCCCCCCAGTGTTATGTATTGACCTCCCTTATCCAAATGCCACTCCACCAACTTTTTCAAAACACTTTTCTGGTCCCCTGAAAGATCCAACATAATTCTCTTTCTAAGTAATTCTTGCCACCACTGGTCTCACTAATCTCACAAAGTCCTCACTCTTCATTGCTACGGAAAATCTTCTATCTCCTGCATTAAAAACAATTTCTTCATTTTCCAGTAAAGCTGGATCTACTATAACCTCTAATCCAAACAAGTTCCCAAAAGGAGGAACGCCTCCAAATTCCACTGGTACATAATTTGTCTCTTTTATTTTTGTTATTTCATCTGCTTCTTTCTTACTAGCAAACGTTACCGATCTTGTCTTAAAAAACTTTCTAACTCTCTTATTTTTTAACCTTCTGTCTCCTGGTATTACTAACATCTTCTTTTTGTCAGCTTGTCCATCTTTTCCCAAAACTATCATTATCAAAGCCTTTGCTCCCTGTTTTAATTCGTACCCCTGTCTCAAATCAGCCGCCTCTTCAGATGTTTTCACTGCTTCGTGCTCAAAAGTTTTGTGCCAACACCCCTCTTTCTTTAAAAGATCTAAAATTACATTTGCTATTGGATGATATTCATTCATCACCTATTTTACCCTCTATTGTAAAATAAGAACATGGTTGTTAATCCTGATCCAGATTTTGAAAAAACCCTTTTTCCTGAAAAAAGATTTATCCTTGGGGTAGATGAAGCAGGTCGGGGACCCTGGGCTGGACCAGTTTATGCTGCTGCCTTTCTTCTTGATCTAAAAAACTTCAACAAAGATTTCTTTATTGAAAACAAAATCCGTGATTCAAAAACCCTTTCTGAAAAACAAAAAGACAAAGCTGTTAAAAACATTAAAAAAGAAAAGCATTCTTTCTCTGTTGCTCACTCTACTGCCAAAGAAATAGACAAATATGGAATCTTAGATGCCACCAAGCTTGCCATTCATCGAGCTATTAATCCTTTTCTCAAAAAAGCAGACCATATCCTTATCGATGGAAACATGGACTTTGATTTTCCCATTCCTCAAAAATCAGTCATTAAAGGAGATCAGAAATCTTTTGCTATTGCCTCTGCCTCTATTCTTGCCAAAGTCTATAGAGACAATGTTTTAAAAAAGCTTGATAAAAAATATCCTCAATACGGTTTTGCAAAGCACAAAGGATATGGAACTAAACTTCACCAAGAAGCTCTAAAAAAACATGGACCTTGTCCTGTTCACCGAACATCTTACCGTCCTATTAAAAAACTACTCATATGAATAAAGAAGATCAAAATTATCAAAAAATCTTTAAAAGTGGTTCTTACTCAGCAACCTCGCGCAGATTATTAGGCAGAGTATTAGAACAGTATCCCCATTTAAGAACCCAAACTCCTTCCGCCAGAGTTAAATCAATTTTAAAAAGGGGAGACTTGGGTAAAAAAAAGAAAGCTCGCTTACTCCAGCAAATCACTCATGGATTGGGTAATCAAACTCATTGTTCAGGTAGGCGAGATGGGGTTCTAAACCCCAGAGGCAGAGGAGCAACTAGGCGTCGCAAGAGATAAAATATTTTATCCTCTAACTACTTTTTGTACGATAAAAAATCTAAAAATAGGTTAAATTTAATATAATCAAAGACAACATGAGCAATGAACGACAAAACAGGTTCTAGATTTACCAAAAGGTGACCCGACATCTTGCAGAACAAAGATTGCAAGGCCCCAAAAAACGGAGAAAGGCTATGATTGCCCAGAGAGCAAACGAAAGGTATGGAATAGGGGTTGGACACCCCAAAGCCTTATTTTTAACTAATCTAATTTTTCCACTCTTTCCTCATACTTCAACGGTCCTCTTTTCTTATATTTCACGATTTCGGCAAAATCCTCATCTATCATTTTCTCATTTACCAGTTCTCCTTTTTCACATCCATCTGGGTTTTCCAATAACCCCTCTCTTGATCTGTTTCCAGACAAGTGCATATAAAATGGATCTCTAAACTTTGGCTTACTTTCACAATTTATCCACACCCAGGCCAAAATTCTGCCATACTTATCGTCTTGATAGCGGTCATATTCCAACCACACTCTTTTGCCTTTTATCAATTCTTCCAAAAACTCTCCCGCCTCCTTGTATCCATCCTTGCCTCTACCAGGGGAGTCAATTAAAAGCATTCTTATTCTCGCTCCATTTCTTAGGTCAAAAGTGTCTCCATCTTCCACCATTTCCACTAGTCCACTATCCGGAAACACCATTTTTGCCTTGTAATACTCATCAAAATTATCTAATTTGCCTGTTTTTACATACCAGGTCAGTAAAATTCCAGGGATAAACACTCCCGCCACTCCTGCTCTTTTCAGCTTTTTCCAAGTTAACCGCCTCATCTGTACTCATTATAAACACAAGAAATCAAAAATTCTGCCCTGTCCCAATTGGCGGAGCTTATACCTGAAAATCCGAACGGATTTTCTCCATTGATCATCAATTACAAAGGTATTTCCGCAGTAGCGGGACTTTCAGCCACCGGCCCTTGCCTTCGGATTTATTTTATCGCCTGTCGCTTCGTTCCGGCCGAGATCTCAAGTTTTTCTTTTTAAGTCACGCCACCGCCAGGATTTCATTCTTATTTTTCCTTTTTTGATAAGCAAGACAACTCCTCCTGCTCCCACTCCCAAAAATACTCCACCCAAAACCCACGCCCAAAAATAATTTTTTATTTCCACTTGCGTTTTAGGGTTAAACCCAGATTCTAATTTTGAACCGGCCGCCACCTTCACCAATTCTGGCCCCAAATCTTCCAATGGTCCCACTCCAGCTCCAGAAGTATTTCTGTCTTTGGCTCCACCAATACTCATAAATCGATCCAAACCTGTCCCCGCCGCCACATATTGACCATTATCCGACATCGCCACTGTTTCAATCTTATTACCTACCTTCCAGTCTTGCAAAATAGAACTTCCGTCGCTTGCCACCAAGATGACGTGATATGTCCCTGTCCCTAAAACCAAACTCTCTCCGTCTTTTGCAAAAACCATATCCGCCACGTAACCGGGATTTTTCAACTGCCAAACAGGATTTTTAGAATCTTTTTTCACTAAATACATCCCGCCAAGTATGTATCCAATGGCAATCGATTGACCATCATCAGAAATAGCCGTTGATATTGATGGATTTTGGCTATAATCAAACCGCCACACCACCTCTCTTTTATTAGTTTCTAAAAGCACTGCCGAATAGGGATCATCCGCACCTCCTCCACCAACCGCAATTACGTACTGTCCATCGTTAGAAATGGCCATATTTTCAACTGGAAAGTTCTCTCCTGCCTTGATTTTATAAACAGGTTCAGAGCTTTCTGGTCTAAACATATAAACACTGCGATCAGGGCAACTAGTTCCGGCTGTAAAATATTTTCCATCCGAACTCATCGCCATCGCCCGAATTACACTTCCCTCCAGTCCCAATATTCCTCCTTCTGATTTTGCTTGGTATTCCCACAAGGGGATTGAGCTATCCGTCTTCCACAAATATATTTTTGTATCATGCCCGCCAGCGTTAATATATTCACCATCGTCCGATATATTCAAACCTCTCAAAGTCATGCCAATATTATGAGACCAGATTGGTTCTGAACTTTTAATATCAAACAAAAACACCTGTCCTTTCAGACTTGCTGTCAACAATCCGTCTTTTGAAAAATCAACCAGTCCACGGTCTCCACTTACGTTCCCATTTGCCCGGTCAAATTCGGCCCTGAAAATCCAAATCGGTTCATTAGAAGAAACATCAAAAACATACAAAACTCCTTGATTGTCCACCGCCGCCAACTTCAAACCATCAGCCGAGAAATCAACATCAGTCACCCAGTTTTCACCTACATCGTAAGACCAGACAGCTGTTTTTTCATTTTTATCAAAAAGATAAACTTTATGATTACTAATCAAATTTTCCGATAATACTTTTGGCCCTCCCCATGCCCCGCAACAATCTGGACAGAGTCCTGGTTGACAATCCTGTCCACCATAGTACGGGTTGTGAAGAACTGTATTTCCCACTTTGGCTTCGAAAAAGAATTGATACTGACCTTCTTTGCTTATGTTTTTACTGTAAACATATTCAATGCCTTGTGACCGTTCGCCCTTTTTTTCCATCAAATACGGTTTTATGTTTTCAACTTCTTCAATTGGACCTGTTTCTATAATGTAAATTTTTACATACTCCGGCTCACGATTTTCAGGATCAGAAAAATAAGTATGAAAGGTATATTCACCTGTTTCTCCAAAGACAGGGTCTACCGAACCAGTTTCCAGTCTCGGTCCGGAAGAATCCTGACTCACTAGGTTACTTGTCCCATCATCCCTGTCACTACTTTGCTCAACCATTTCTCCTTCGTTTATTTCTACGGTCTGATTCCCGTCACCAGTCGTATTAACTATCGTTCTAGTAGCGGCCCAAATTTCATTTTTCCAAAACAAAACAAAACACCCCATCAATCCCAATATTAAAAAAATGCGCCACTTCATTACTGTTACCTTCATTGTAAACTATTGATCATTTGCCTTTAAATCCAACTGGCGGAGCTTATACCTGAAAATCCGAACGGATTTTCTCCATTGATATTAATTACAAAGGTATCCTCGGCGGTGGCTGACCGCCACCAGCCCCGCCTTCGGATTTATTTTGTCGCCCTCCTCCGTCGGCCGAAGATTTCAAGTTTTTCTTTTTAAGCCCCTTTGGGGCTTTAGTCCAGTAAGTCATAACTAAATACCACCTTAACTCTCTTGGCTTTATGTCTTGTTCTTACTAGTCTCTTTGTTGTCCAAGTGTGACAGTATAAAAAATTAAAAAAGTTCTAAAAGTCGTATAATATGACAATTATGAATCAAAGCAGAGCTGATTTGATTAAATTAAGAAGAAGAATTGTGACCATGTGCTACCGTGCCAAAATGGGTCATATATCATCAGCGCTATCGTGTGTAGACGTTTTATATGTTTTATACAAAAACTTTCTAAACAAAAACCATAATGATTTCATTTTGAGTAAAGGTCATGCCGCACCAGGACTGTATGTTGTGTTAAACCATTTTAAACACTTGAAAGATGCAGAATTGGATAAGTTCGGTACTTTGGGAAGCGCCTTAACTTCACACCCAACTTGTCTAGTTCCTGGCATTCAATTTGCCTCGGGCGCATTGGGTTTAGGACTATCTGTTGGTGTTGGAATGAGTCTAGCAAACAAAATTAAAGGGATTAAAAACAGGAAAACATTTATATTGATCGGAGATGGTGAATTAAATGAAGGATCAGTGTGGGAATCATTAATTTTTGCCGGAAATAATAGCATGAAGAACTTGATTGTTGTTTTGGACAAAAATAATATCCAAGCATCTGATTATTCAAAGAACATAATTAAAACCGACCCACTTATAAAATCAATTAAAAAACTTGGTTGGAATACAGTTTTTACTGATGGGCACGACACGGAGAAAATACTTACAACGATAAACTCCGTTTTTAACTCCCAAAAACCAACTCTAATAATTACCAATACCATAAAAGGTAAGGGGGTAAGTTTTATGGAAAACGATCCTGCTTGGCATCATCGAAACCCCACAGAAGAAGAGTTTAATCTAGCAATTAAAGAATTAACATTATGAAACTGGTTGCAAAAAACTCCAGAATAGAGTGTGGAAAAACCATCGAAAAATTAATGGGTATTCATAGAGAACTAGTTCACATTACAACAGATGGTAATGACTACACCCATAAACACAGAGATCGTCACTTTGATGTCGGAATTGCTGAAGGAAACTTAATTGGAATTGCTGCAGGGTTGGCCATCAAAAAACTACCGGTAATCATTAATGGTATTACTAGTTTCATTATTACTAATGCTTTCATGCAGATTCGAGACGATTTGTGTTTTTCAAATCTCAAAGTAATAATGCTGGGCATTGGTTCAGGTATTAGTTACGCATCTCTCGGATTTACACACCATTCTTTTGAAGATATCGGCTTATTATCAAACCTCCCCAACATTAAGATGTATTTACCTGCAGACGCGATCGCTGCCAAAAAAGCCCTAACAGATGCTGTTTTAAGAGACGGCCCATCATATGTCAGGATCAGGACAGGAAATGAACCAGTTGTATACCAAGGTACACATGCTAAAAAACTTAACTTTTCAAAACCAACTGTCGTTTCAGAGGGTAAAGATGTAATTGTTTTTACCTATGGAACCCATGTTTTCAAGATGCTCAAAGTCAAAAACAGACTTAAATCAAGAGGGGTCGAGATAAAAGTTGTTGATGTCAATTCTATTGATGTTTACCCAAGAAAATTACTGTTGGAAGAAATAACTAGTCATAAAAAAAGTTTTGTTATTGAAGAACATTGTGTCGAAACTGGCTTAGGTAGTTTGATGGCCAACTTATTCATCGAAAATAACATAAAAACACAATTGGTAAAGATTGGACTACCAAAAGAATTCTGTAAAATAGCCGGCAGTGCCGAAGAATTACTAAGTCGATATAATTTAGGAATTAATGAAATTGAAAAAATGATTATTAAAAATCTATAAGTGAAAAGAATACAAAAAATAGCCATTGTAACCGGCGCTAGTAGTGGAGTTGGATTGGAAATTACAAAAAAACTAGTAAAAAGAAAGATTAAGGTTTATATGGTTTCGCACAACGAAGATAGGCTCGATTCCGCTAAAAAGGAGGCTGAAAATTTATCAAAAGAAATAGAGACCATTGTAGTTGACGTTAGAAAGAGGAATGAGGTATTTAAAGCAGTGTCTAAAATTTTAGAAGCAAATGAAAAAATTGATTATTTGATTAATTGTGCTGGCGTTAGTATTCACGGAGATTTTGGAAAATTAGAAGAAAGAGATTGGAATGAAGTTCTCAACACAAATCTTAAAGGTGTCTTTTTGTTTTGTCGAGCTGTTTGGCCCATAATGAAAGTATCAGGTAATTGCCAAATCATTACCATTTCATCAGCTTCTGGTAATACTGGTTATTCAGGTGGTTCAATTTACTGTGCTTCAAAGTTTGGAGTAAATGGATTTATGGAAGCTCTCGCACTTGAAGGGCAAGAAGTGGGTATTAAAGTTACTAATATTTGTCCGGGGCAAATAAATACTGCGGTTTGGAACCCAAATGATCCAGAGGTAAATAAAGCTAGAGCTAAAATGCTAAACACAAAAGCGATTGGAGAGCTAGTGGAGTTTTTAATTAAAAGACCATGGAATGAACACTATAAAAAGATAAATGTGAATCCGTTTGCGATTCAACCATATCTTAAAGGTCGCAACAGAGGCCCTGGCGGTAAATTTCCCGAACAAAAAAACATTATTAAAACCCAAAAAAATAAAACGTTCAGAATTTAAAAATTGTGAAAATTTTATCCATTAAATCAGCGAAGCAAACAATATACTTTGGTACTGATTTTTTACCAGCCGTAGATTTTTTATCAAGAACTATGATGCCGGGAATATTTATCCCGTGTTGCCAAGTAAAAGCAGTTAAAAACTACATGCCCTCACCAAAAAAAGTATTAATATCCTTTGTTCAATCACCAAATTCAAAGATAAAAATAAGTGAGAATGGGGAAAGAGTGGTTATTTTTGATGATTGGTCTAAGAGTGTTCCAACTTATATTCTTTCACTAATAAGCTCTTTGTTTCAAAAACAGTATCTCAAACATGACTTATTCTCTATTCATTCATCTGCTGTCTTTGGAAACACTACCAATTTTATTTTTATTGGTAAGGCCGGATCTGGTAAAACAACAACAGCTATCGAATTGGTATCTAGACATCAATATAAATTTTTATCAAACAACAGAACAGTTATCAGTGCAGATGGTTTAAACATTGAGGCGGGCACACAATCTATTACAGTGAGAAATGAATCAATTGGTAGTCTTGACAGTTTTACTGAACCACATATTGAAAATATCTATGGAAGAAAGGTAATTAGATTCAGGTCTAAATATTTGGGCAATTATAGAAACAACAAAAAAAACATCTTTATAAAACTCCAATTAAATCCGGCTGTTAGTGAATTTAAAAAAATGGAATTTGATGAAAGCATGATTTTTCTTTATCCAAACCTTTTAGATATTTACGACAGAGAAGTGTTGCTTTTTAACTGGTCGGTACCAGCACCCATTTCACCCCTAACAATAAAGGACAAGAAAAAAGCCTTGGATTTGGCACACAAAATATACAACGAGTCAGTGATATATCATCTTTCTGGATCTTTAGATTTTATTTGTGAGCAAATTACAAATTTAGATAGCAATGAATAAAATAAAAAGCCTGGTTATTCGGAAGAAAGGAAAAAGTGGTAAGGGTGTATCAAAAACAAAACTTTTTGAACATATAAAAATTCAAACCAATAATGCCTGTACCAGAAAATGCTCTTATTGTTATTTTGGCAATATTAAAGGTACTTATCATAACCATATTCTTCCTAAAGAAATATTTAAAAAACTGATCGACGAGTTGTCATCAATAGATTATGATGGTCGAATAGGCTTATTTGAAATAAACGAACCGTTAACTGACCCAAGAATTTTTGACTTTGTAACCTACGTGTCACGAAAAATACCAAAAGCCTGGAATATGTTAATTAGCAATGGAGACTTGTTAAATGAAAAAAGGCTAGAAAAGCTTAATTTAGCCAAACTTGATCAATTATGTGTTTCTGTTTACGATCAAAAAACATTAGATAAGTTAAAAAAAATAAAGACATCTCGACCAGATCTTTTCAAGATTGTCGAGGTAATGAATTTTATTGAAGGAACCTTTATTGATAACCGCGGTGGAAACATTGACTACAAAGATGCTCAAGACACCAAAGAATACATCCACTGTCCGTGTGAGAGGGTTCATAAATTACTTTATGTTAGACCAAATGGTAATGTCGTTTCTTGCTTTTCTGATTTTTACGAAGTAAATATTATGGGAAATGTATACCAAGAATCTCTTCAAGAAATCTGGTTTGGAAAAACATTTTCTGAATTTAGAAAAAATCTTGATAAGGGAAATCGATTAGTCTCAACTCTTTGTACTGACTGTAACTATTCGGGTAAAGGTGGTTTTTTTAAAAAATACAAAAAAATATGATAAATTATATTATGGGAACAATAATACTAACTTCACAAGGGCTCTCAAATCAAAATGTCGCTAACAAGTTTCTCGATTTTGTTACTGATCCTAAAATAACCAAAATTGCCATGGTGACTACTGCAGCAAGGGACAAAGAAAATAATAAATGGGTAATCTTAGCAAAAGATCGATTTGAAAAAATGGGTTTTAGTGGTGTAGACCTTATTGATATTGAAGTAAATCCAGAAATTGATTTCTCTTCATATCAAGTGATTTACGTCTGTGGCGGAAACACATTTAAACTACTTCATTTCAGCCGTTTGGCAAACTTCAAGAAAAGTGTTGAAAAACTATTAGCTAGAAACGGTATATACATAGGATTAAGTGCTAGTAGTTTGATTATGGGGCCATCAGTCAAACTGGCCAATGAGGTTACTTCGGATGCCAACGAAGTTGGGATTACTGATTTTACTGGATTCGAGCTTGTTCCCCAAATCATTTATCCTCACTATAGTCACGAAGTCGAGATGGAATTACAAAACTTTGAGAAAAAACATAATGTGAAAGTTAATAGGCTCACAAATGATCAAGCTTTAATACTGGTTGGCAATCAAGTGGAACTAGTCGAATAAGCAGACTATCTTGTTTGGGGAAGTTTAGCAAGCTCTTCAATTGTGTGTTCGTCACAGTGGTTTAATACTTCAAAAAGACGATCTCTAATCTCGTTGGCATCCGTTTTTTTTAAAGTTCTTTCAAAGGATCTTAGAGTTACTCTTACCAATAAATTTTTCTCTACTGGTTTTATCCCCAATCTTTTTCTAGCTTGAATTGGTAATTGATCAAAAGGGGTTTCTGAAACTATTTCAACAGATTCGACCACGTCTTCCTCTGTGTGTATTCTAACCAAGCTATCTATTTCATCCAAAGTCACACCTGATGAAACTGGAACAGAAAGATCTCTAGTTATTGGAGGCATAAAAGATATGGGGTTGTAAGGATTTAAATCACTCATCTGAGAAACCACTCTTGGGTCAGTACTTCTAAACAATCGAGGATCTTCAATTCCTTTTATTACCATGGATAGTCTTTCTAAGCTAATCCCAGCTGCCCAGACCAGATAATCATCGGGGTCAATCCCTATATTTTGCAATACAGGAATAATGATCTGACCCCCGTCAAATACCGTTTTCCACCTTTGACCTGTCCTTATTTTAGCCTTGATGCCGTCAGTAATATAATGGAGTTCTTTTCTTTCTATTTTTATTTCTGAGCCATCTTGGAGGCATGATCTGAGAGTCAAGTCCATTAATTCCCTAATATCAGTAGTTGTAGTTGTCTCACTATCCAGTTTTCTCTTAATTTTCCATACATCAAGTTGATGGTGATTTCCTTCTTTGCGATAAACAATACCTGGGAATAAAAATACTCCACTTTCACCATCAAAACTATTTCTAATATATTCAACGGCTGTAGCAGACATTTGTGTTCGCAAAACTCTAAAATCATCAACATACTGTGTATGCAATCGGCTTCTCATTATAGAATTTTGCGGAAACATAAGGTAATCAAAGTTATCTGCCAGTGAGACCACTGGATTTCCTCGAACGACTATCGTTCTTTCCTTGCTCGCGCTTAAACTTTGTTCGATTTTTGAAAAAAGCAAACTAATTGGAGAGATCCCATTTTTAGGATCAGTTAAATCCTTTAATCTCAATAAGCCACAAACCCTTTCTTGTCTGATAAGTCTTTTTCTCTCAGTTGACATAAAAAGCGGTATAATGTCGGAATTGTAGCACAAAACAGTCATGACAAATAAAACCACCACATTATTAAAAGGCAACATTAATAAAACAGTAAGTAATTTTAATGGAAAAGCGATCCTGCTTTTTTCGGGAGGTTTTGATAGTAGTTTGGTAGCCTTAAGCTTTGCCAACGCTTATCCTAATGGCGAACTTTATTTGCTATCTATTGACAATGGAATCGTTGATAATAGTAATGCCCCCAGCAAGAACCTAGAAATTTTAGTAAGATATTTCCCAAAATCTTTTAAGTATCACCATATCTACAAAAGCACAAAAAATGCCTTTCAAGAAATTGGGATGAGAAATATTGAAAAAGATTTTACCAAAAGAAAATACAAATCACTCTTAATCTGTTTAGGATGTAAATTACTAATGCATCTTTCAGCGGCCAATTTGGCACTTAAACACAAAGTCAAAGTGGTTTTAGACGGTTACGCCCTGCGTCAGCAACTTTATCCTGAACAAACGAAAGAATTTATTTCCGTAATACAAGATCATTATCAAAAAAGGGGGTTGATTCATCTTTCTCCACTTTATTCATTTTTAACAAGCAAAGAGATTATAAAAAATGCGTTTTTAGATTTTGGGATACAATTTAAAAAAAATGAACCTTCCTGTATGTGGGCAGATTCCTTTTCTGATGCCCAACCAAAAGATGTAAAGAATTACACTATAGAGAAACTGAATTTAATTTTAAGTTCCTCCTATTTCAAAAAGTTGTGATAAAACACATTCTTTTTATATACTTGCTTTTAGATGTTTTATTTCAGGACATCTGAATGTCACTAAAAATGATTAAACTACTAACTTCATCACAACCTTTTGGGTTCGGTCCGAGTTCTAAATTGGTAACCATCGTAAAACTACTTAAGAAACAGTATCGAGAAAAAATAAAAATAGATTTTATTGGTGATGATTCTGCTTTAACTTATGTTTCAAAAAATGGGGTTTATTTTAACAACATTATTTCTTACGATGGAGAATATCCGGATTCAAGAAACTACGACGTTGTTTTGAGTGTCATGAATCCACAGCTTGCTATTTGGGGGTGGTTGAATCGCAAAAAAGTAATTTTTGTTGACAGTCTTTTTTGGTTTTACACCTGGAATAAAGAAAAGATTGAAAAAGCGAACAAGATCATTGAGGAACTAAAATCAATTGACAAGATATCTGAAGCATGGTCTTTGATAAAAAACACTGATATCCACCATTTGCAATATATTGCCCACAAATTAAGTACTTATTCCTGGGTTCAAAGCTATTTGCATGATGAATCTGTCACAAACAAGGAAAATAAATATCGGAAAAACTTTGAAAGAGAAATTGTGGGTGCAATAATTGACTCAAGTTATAAAAAATCCTCCACTAAAAAAAACAAAATCATTATTTCTCTGGGAGGTTCAATATCTCCATTGAACAGAAAAAAAGAAGCAATAAGATACGCCAGTTTAGTAATTAATTTAATGGAGAGTTTTATTGAGTCTCTTCCTTCGAAAATAGAAGTAATTTTAACTTGCAATCCAGAAATTCTATCTAAAATAACATCAAATATTGATCGTCTTAGAATAGTCTCTTTGAACAATCAAGATTTTTTGAAGTCATTAAATAAAGCCGTGGCTGTTTTTGCCCCAGCTGGTATAACAACGATTTATGAGTGTGCGCTTTATGAAACACCGATAATATTTTTACCTGAACAACACGATGGACATTTTAAAAATTATCAACGGATTGTTGACTTGTGCAAAAAGGATGAAAAACAATATTTTCCAGAAATATTGCTAAGTGGTCGTACTAGAAGAAAAGGAAATCCAGACCCAGATCAGGAAATTAAAGAAATTCAAAAAATCATAAAACAATTGAATAATAATATGACAGGCAAACTAGCCTCTGATATTAGATGCCAATTGACAGAAGTAAAAAACCAAATTTTCAATAAAGATAAACGAAAAAAAATAGTAAAAAAACAAAGTGAGATTTTATATAAGAACACTAAAGTCTTCACTCAAAAAAACCTGACAAGTTCATTTAAAAAAGTAACAGACAACACTAATCATCCCAAAATTCATAAAAAATTTAATGTCGGAATAATTTCATCAGCAGTTCACCCCGATAACTCCAAACTTATTAAATTTGCCAAGAAAATTGGAAAATTACTAGGTCAAAATCACTTGAATGTTCTAACTGGGGCATGTATTGGTTATGCCCAAATAATTGGCCAAGAAGCCCGAAAACATGGATCAAAACTAATTGGATTCTCCCCATCAGCAAACAATTATCTACATCAACTTGTTGACGACAATGCAAATACTAACACTTTTGATCAATTGTATTTTTCAAACAAAGGCTTCTCTGCTAGGTCTTTAGAATTTATCAAATCTTGCGATTCAATTATTTTATTAGGTGGTAGAATGGGTACTCTTTCAGAGTTTACTATTGCTTTTGAGGAACGGATTCCAATTTTTATTTATAAAGGTTTCGGGGGAATAAGTGACCATATTGAGGAAATAGTAAAAAGAACCGGCAAGAAAGACTGGACAAAAGTTTACTATTTTGATGATCCTGAAAAATTAACCAAGTCGTTGACCTCTAATTTAAAAAAAACGTATTACAAATAACCTAATCCCTTATTCCTTCCTCATATTTTAAAGGTCCTCGTTTTTTGTGTTTCACAACTTTGGCGAATCATGGCGAATTCGCCGCCCTGTCCCAACTGGCGGAGCTTACACCTGAAAATCCGAACGGATTTTCTCCATTGATCATTAATTACAAAGGTATCCTCGGCGGTGACTGACCGCCACCATCCCCCACCTTCGGATTTATTTTTATTACTCTCTCCACCTGCCAGTCTAACTACTTTTGCTGTTGGCAGGTCGAGCAAAATTTCAAGTTTTTCTTTTAGCGACAAATTCTTTTCTGGAAAAACACAAAACCTTGTCAAAAATTATTGACGAACATACACAATTGTGTAATAATACTTCTTATGATTAGAACACAAGTTCTCCTTACACAAGAAATTGTTGAGGAAGTTAAAAAACTTTCTCGCCAACAAGACATTTCCAAGTCCAAAACAATCAGAAAATTACTTAGTCAGGTATTGGCTCTTGAAAGTGAAAAAACATCAAAAGAAAGTCACATTGCTGATCTTGCGGATGCCAGCTTTCTTTTTAATTTAAATACTTTTACCAAAAAAAATCCAAGAATTGATGGTTTTAAAGAAATTTTTTCAGTTGGAGGCAAAACTACAGAAATCAAAATTTTGGCAGACAAAACTTTCAGGTTTTATCTCAAAAATAAATCACTCCCAAAAAATCTGGAATTCAAAATAATTAAAGCAGCAAACGAGCTAAAAGAACTTTCAGAAACAAAAACCCTTGTTGTCAGGCGAGCCTATATTGTTCCTAACCTTAATAATCCTCCTGGACCAAGATTTTTAGGCTTAAAACCAGACAAGGTTATTAATGCCATTAAAGAAATTTATAATTTTGCCATTAAACACGAATATTATCTTAAAAAAAATTCTCAAATAGCAGTATTTATTCATCCTTTCGTTGACCCTAAGCCATTCCTTATTCCAATAAAGCCTAGTACGCTACTTCCATATGGTGGTTATGCCGCCCCATTAAACAAAAAAGCCAGCAGAGTAGAGATCTTTGCTGTCTGGGGGAACAGCGAAGGTGTTCAGTCCTTTAATGCCGTTGATCGTTATATTGTCGACACAAACAGAAAAATTATTCTCAAAAAAGACACTCCACAAAAAACTTTAATGTTATGTACTACAAAAAAATCCCAATCAGACAAAATTCAAGTTCCCCAAGATAAACAATTTGAACAAGTATTAAGTGATCCAGAAATTCTTGAAGTTGCTAGAGTAGTTAAAGACTTGACTAATAAATATGGACTTAGAAGGACAGAATTTTCTTTTGATGGAAAAGAAACTATTATTTTTAACGAATCTGCGCCATATGAAATTTATGAAAAAAAGACTGACAACCTAGACAAAAAAGGCATTGTCAAAGTAATCTCTTCGGAAAAAGACGTTCAAAAATTAAACAAACTTAGTTCAAAACAAGTTCAAAAAACCATAGTTTATATTGATAAAAAAATTGTTCAAAATCGAGCCTATGATGTTCTTAACAGCGTAGCCGCTTTATCTAGTAAATTTACAGTTTTATACCCTGGACTTTCTGCAACCGCTCACGCCATGAGAGTGTTAAACGACTTTGGACATTCAGCCATTGTTGTTGGCAATAGAGTTTTTAAAGAAAAAGAAGAATTGATAATTAAAATTCGGGATAATCAAATAAATATCAACAAAGTATCTAAAGGGGGAGTTGATAATCTTATTGTCAACTTGCACGATGCCAAACTTTATGGTTGCGAAAAAGTCGGCGGAAAGGCCACTAATTTATCTTTGCTAAAATCGAAAGGATTTAATGTTCCTCACGGTGTTGTTCTAACCACTGATTTTTTTGATCAAATAATTTCTAAAAAAATTGGCAAGAAAAAAATTAATAACCAAATCATTAAAAAACTAGCCTGTTCAAAATTTGCCGTACCTAAAATCTTGTGGACAAAAATTCTTAAAACAGCCAAATTATCTCCAAAAAAGAAATATGCGGTTCGTTCTTCCGCCAACGTTGAAGATCAAAAAGATCACTCGTTTGCAGGGCAATTTGAAAGTTTTTTAAATACCAACTACCATCAAATCGATCAAAAAGTGGGTCAAGTAATTAAAAGTACTTTTGATCCAAGAATTGCCAAGTATCTTAAAGCCCTGAATAAGCCTTGGTCGATCAAAATGGCTGTGGTTATTCAAGAAATGATAGATGCAGACAAATCAGGCGTTGTCTTTGGAAAAGATATACAAACTAATAATCAAGATTTAATAGTAATAGATGTTACTAGTGGCTTGGCTGAGGGTGTAGTTGATGGTACTGCCAAAACCCAAAGAATTCTTTATTCTAGAAGTAAAGATATTTTGCTAAATCAAAAAAAGAACAACACCAAAAAGATTTTAACTAGAACAGAAATAGACTCTCTTATAGAAATGACTCATAGTATTGAAAGATTAATGGGCGAACCTCAGGATATTGAATGGGCTATTGATAAAAAAGATCAAATTTGGTTAATTCAAACCAGAGACATTTAACCCTACTCACCAATCTGCCCTGTCCCAATTGGCGGAGCTTATACCTGAAAATCCGAACGGATTTTCTCCATTGATATTAATTACAAAGGTATCCCCGCCGTAGCGGGATCTTTGACCTCGGCGGTGGCTGACCGCCACCATCCCCCGCCTTCGGATTTATTTTATCGCCCTCCTTCGTCGGCCGAAGATTTCAAGTTTTTCTTTTCAAACCCCTTCGGAGTTTCTCTCACCTCCGGCAGTACAGTCCGACTCACTAACTTTTCTGATAATTTGGATTTTATCTCGACAACACCAAAAACCTTTCCATTTCTAGCCCTCACTTTTCTTGGCTTGTTCCCGACTTTTCCTATTAGTTTTTTGATGACGAAAGTCAAAAATTTAGCCAATTTTAAGGATAAAAATGGTATAATATAAATATAAAATCCTATGCCTATCAGTGAAAAAGAGAACAAGCTAAAATCCAAAAGATTTATATTAATGTCAACGTTTATTTCTATTTTCTCAATCTGGATATTGACAAATCTTCTCCCAATGACTAAACTGCGTAGCAGTTTAGTCATTGACTCATGATATCCAATTTATCCCCAAGGTACGGACGTATTTAACAGTCACTCGAATCGATCAATAGAACCGTTTTTTTAAACCCCTCCGGGACTTCTTTCGCCTTTGGTGAGTTTACAGCAAACTCTTTGTCCTCAAGCAAAATAATAAAAAAGAATGTTAAAAATATGGCCCGTTGACACGTAACTCGTTAGCGTGTACAATGAAGAAACATGAGTAATTTCACTACCAAACAAACAGCCAATCTATTAGGCTATAACGACGAATCTTATGTTCGAAAACTTGTCTTGTCGGGGAAATTGAAGGCGGAAAAGATAGGCACTCAGTGGATGATAGATGAGGAAACCATTCATAAATTTAAAGTTAAAAATAAAATTAGGTCAGAATACAAAGCGCTCCTTGCCTTTAATCAAGAATTAAGAAATTTGGCAGACAAAATGCTTGATCGAAACGAAAAGATAGTAAGACCCAAAGATATGTTCACAGCATTTGCAATTGGAAAGGGACACAAAACCCACGGGGCAATATTTTCCCTATGTAAACAGGGTTATGGTGAAGACGCCTCGATATTGGCAAGGTCGCTTTTTGACTTACTTATAAATTTACTCTATATCCAGGCCGATAAAACCAATGAACGCGCATATCAATATTTCAGTTATGATTGGATACTGAGAAAAAAAATGTTCGACTACGCATTAGGGAAGCCAGAAGTAATGGGCAAAATCCGGGAAAGGGTAAGTAACCCAAAGCAGTATGATACGGTCGTAAAAAAAATAAGAAAACAAGCTAAACTTGCCCAAAAAAAATATAAGTATACCAATCGAGGTTGGTCAGGCAAGTCTTTGTTTGATATGGCGGAAGAAGTTGGTAGGGTTAATGCATACAGAACCGTATATCGTTTGCAATGCCAATTGGACCACAATGCCTCTCGAAGCATGAACGAGTATGTAGAAAACACTCAAGACGGGATAGTGTTCAATATAGGACAAAGTGAAAATTGGGTTAAAGAAAGCTTGATTATTGCTTTTGACTTTTATTATTCGATTCTTGTTGCATTTAATTCTCACTTTAAGGCTGGACTCAAGGCAGAAATTTTAGATTTAGAAAACCGCTATGTATCAGATTTGTCAGTAGTTAACAAAAAATCATGACTTTACAAGAATTTCAAACAAAAACACAATAAACAACTGCCCTCAATTGACTCCTTGCCTTCGGATTTATTTTATCGCCCTCCTCCGTCGGCCGAAGATTTCAAGTTTTTCCTTTCAAACCCCTTCGGGGCTCCTTCCGCTTTTGGCGACTTCGCGACAAATTCTAAAACCACAGAGGAGGCCAAAAAACCTCTTTGGAAGATAATTTAACAAAATATTTCTTGGTAAAATATAATTATGGTGGTTTTTGATATCTTAAATAAAGTCTTATCTAATCCATGGGTCACCGGCGCTCTCGGTACTTTTGGAGGAATTATAATAACACTTATTACAAAATTTGGCAGTGGCTTCATTAATGAACTTTTTGAAAAAAGGAAACAAAAGCGAGTCGTAAAAACACAGGCCGCAAAAGATATAAACTCTTTTTGCATTGAGGGCATGCACAAAAGTTTTAGGATAAGAGCAGGAAGCGAACAACATATTAAATTCAGAGCTACTGAGATTGAAGCCATTGATGTTAAGGTTGGAACCCAATTAAGACAGTTTATAGATGCGTGGAGTCAATGTCGAAATTTTCTAAAAAAGAACCCAATCACTGTTCAGGACGAAAAAGAGGCAAAAAAGCACAGGGATAAGGCACAGAAACTGGGCAATGAATTACTTGAGGTGGCAAGGAAATGGGGGAAATAAACAAATCATTGATGTTGGAATTTGTTTTATCAATTCCTGCCATGATAATCCAGCCTATGTTACCAATTAATCCTCTCAGGACTCTTTCAATTTATCCTTAATCTGCTTAAGACATTCCTCAGGGTCTGTTATTATTATTTGAAATTTATTCTCAATCTCTTCTGATTTCTTCGACATCTTTTTATCTAGTGTGACAAAATAAAGTCCACCGTAACGAATAGCCGTTGATACATGCATGGCATCCCTTATCTCGTTACTAGTGTATTTTGCCCTTGAGTTCTTCCCGAATAAAATTTCTAACACCTTTGTCATTCTTCTGTCGTCTTCGTCTGAACCAACAATACAAGAGCCCACCCTTGAGTGGCCTACCACACCTGGGCCTTCAGCAAAAATGTATTTTATAGCTTTCGGCAGTCCTCGTGGGTATCCCTTACCGCTTCTTAATTCAGTTTCAAAAGTATCAGTAATCTCAATCATTATTTTTTCTTCGTTATTCAATCTTTCCAGTTCATTTAGGGCTTCTATTTCTTGCTTAGCGTTTACACAACTAGTATCAAGGTAAACTAAAATAATAAACTGTCGTTTTTTATATCTATTCATAAAATAATTTTTAATTCCCTTTTTAATTTTCTAATAGTATCATCGTTTTTTGTTTCATAACCCTTTTTGCCGGAAGTATTTGATAATAGGATTAATAATTTAGCCGCTTCGCGAATATGCCTTCTCATTGGCAACCACTTGTTAAACGGAATTATTAAATATTTTGATTCCAATTGACAACTTAAATCACGCATATCTTTTGATGACCATTCAACCAACCTTTCTTTCATTCCAGAGTTGGTAATAATATTAGAATGAAACTTAACCTTGTGACTTATTTCTCCCAAAACCACCTTAAAATCATTTAGTGGTTTCAAAACAAAAACTTGAATTATTTGGCCTAAAACAAATATTGACACACCAGAAATAACTGTCCAAAAAATCTCCATCTTTTAGTGCTTGACAGTCTCAAATTTATAAGTCACAATAAAATTATAATCGAAAATAAATCGAAAGTCTAGAAATAGAGTAACCATGCTAACAAAAAGACAAAAACAAACACTCACTTTTATCCAAAAATACAAGAAAAAAAATGGGTATGCACCATCTCTTGAAGAAATCGCAAAACACCTGGGGTTGTCTTCTGTCTCAACAGCACATCATCACATTAAAGCTCTTGAGGCCTTGGGTCTCATCACTAAAGAAGAAAATCAACCGAGAGGAATTAATATTAGCGAAGTTGATCAAATAGTAAAAATACCACTTGTTGGCTTGATTGCGGCCGGTCAACCCATTGAAGCAATCGAAGAACATCAGTCCATGGTTTCTGTTGTAAATAACAACATTAGTGACCCAAAGAATTTTTATGCACTCAAAGTCATGGGTGATAGCATGATCGACGAAGGAATCTTTGAGGGTGATATCGTGGTGATTAAAAAACAATCTGTTGCAGAAAATGGTCAAACAGTTGTAGCGATTATCGACGATAATCAGGCAACTCTAAAGAAAATATATCGAGAAAAAACAAGGTTTAGGCTAGAACCAAGAAACCAAATGATGTTGCCTTTTTATCGGAAAGATGTTGAAATTCGTGGCATCGTTTTCCAGATAATCAGGAACGTTAAAACAAAAGTTTCAGTGGATGAGTACAAACATCTAAAACACAAATTCAGAACCATAGATTTGTTTGCGGGTATTGGAGGGATAAGAATTGGTTTTGAAAGAGCGGGGTTTACAACAGTCTTCGCAAATGACTTTGAGCCAAAATGTAAAAAAACTTATGACCTCAATTTTAAAAACTCAAAATTAATAGTTGAAGATATTAGAAAAATTGGCATAAATGATTTACCTAAATTTGATTTTCTTCTAGGAGGTTTTCCTTGTCAGGCTTTTTCAGTTGCAGGATACAGACAGGGATTTAATGATAAAAAAGGGAGAGGAAACTTATTTTTCGATATTGCCAGAATAATAGAAGCCAGAAAACCAGAAGGTTTTTTGCTCGAGAATGTAAAAAATTTGAAAAACCATGACAATGGAAAGACATTCAAGATAATTAAAAAAACACTAATTAACCTTGGTTATCATCTAAAAGTCAAAGTGCTCAACAGTATGGAATATGGAAACATACCTCAGAATCGTGAACGTGTATACATTGTTGGATTTAAAAACAAAAAATACCACGATAAATTCAGCTTTCCAGATCCGATCAAGCTTACGAAAAGTGTTGTTAGTCTTTTAGAAAAAAAAGTTCCAAAAAAGTATTATTACAATGGAAAACCCTTACATAAAAGGATAAAAGACGCCATCAAAGAGGAAGGCAAGGTTTATCAATGGCGAAGAAAATACGTTCGAGAAAACAAGAAAGGGGTTTGCCCAACACTAACAGCAAATATGGGCACAGGTGGTCACAATGTCCCGATTATCAAAGTGAAAGACGGGATAAGAAAATTAACTCCAAGAGAATGTGCACGATTACAAGGATTTCCCGACGATTACAAACTGCCAAATATAGCAGATTCAGCTCTTTATAAACAAATTGGTAATTCTGTTAGTATTCCAGTTGTTGAAGCGGTTGCAAAAAAAATAAAAAAAGCAGTAGCTTAGTTTTATATCGTTTTTTAATTAATAAACCAACTCATTAAAGTTTCTTAATTAGTTCTTTCCAGTCTTTATTAGAATTATGAAGTTTGTTTACAGATATGACGTATCTGTATCCATTAGTAAATTCTTGTCCTGGAATTTTTGTTACCTTTTCTAATTCCTCTACATAGCAGAAACCGCATATCCAAATCGGTATTTTTTCTAATTTTCTGATTTTTTTAAATTCAATATTATCTTCAAAAAAAGTTCTAACTTTAGCAAAAAAAGAATGGTTTCTTAATATTCTGAACAAGTGATCGCTAGGCAATCCGACTCTTGCAAATATATATACATCACTTCTTCTATTTGGGAGATCTACCTCTTTTGAACCCAATATCAAAAACGCATTTTTCATTTTACTTGCTTTTACTCCAACACCAAGTTTTGGTTTTCTAAAGATTTTTTTATCTTTAATCAGATCAAAGTCTTGAGGTGTTATTTCTTCAGGATGAACGCGATCATCCAATTTAATTTCAGTCAAAAAATTCTCTGATAAAAAATTCTTGATTGCATGTTCCGCTAAAATCCCCAAAATTACATCATCAGCCGCTTGTACTTCAGTTCTTTCCCCCCTAATCCCATGCAAAGATAAACCGCCATAAACCATTTTTATCGCAAATTCAAAGCATTTTTCATATTCACTCAGTGTCAAATTTACTGTTCTTGATTCTTTAAGATTTTTCCAAACAGTAAGTTTGTTTTTATCAAAATACCAAAGGTTTTTAATTTTCTCACCTATAATTTCCCCGCTGTACTTGTGATAATTATTAAATTCTTTTTCAGAAATCCCTAAAAATTCAATAGCTTCTTTTCTTTTTATTAAGTTTATATTTTTCATTGTTTTGAGTTTACTAAATCATCTAATTGCACATTTAACGCTTTTGAAATCTTTTCTATATTAAGTAAAGTAATGTTTTTTTCCGCCCGCTCTATCATCCCAATATAAGTTCGGTGAACCCCGGCCTTGGCTGCCAATGCTTCTTGGGACAAACCCTGTTTTGATCGCTCCTCTCGTACTTTTTTACCGAACTTAACCAAGATTGCCTTTTTCATAATTCAAGCAATTATATGTCACTTGCTAACTTTAGTTCTACATACTATAGTTAGCATATACGTCATTACAGGAACAAAAAAAATTTTGCTTTCGGCCAGAATAAAGTTCAATCCAATAAATACTTTGCGGTTTTCTAAAATAAATCCTTCGGCGTGTCTGGTGGCGGTCAGCCACCGCCGAGGTCAAAGATCCCGCTACGGCGGGGATACCTTTGTAATTAATATCAATGGAGAAAATCCGTTCGGATTTTCAGGTATAAGCTCCGCCAATTGGGAC
>JAUWLS010000034.1 GCA_030613565.1 Candidatus Shapirobacteria bacterium
ATTCTTTTTCTGAAGCAATAGATGTAAATAAGTAGTCAGGTTTTGAAATACAAGCAATAATTGCAGAGTCTAATCCACCACTAATAGATACACCAAATTTCATGTTTGGAATTCGTATTTTTACAGCATCAATTATTAAATGCCTTAGTTCTTCAATATACTCTTTTTCGGTTTTATTACTTACAAAATCAGCTTTTTTAGTAATATCCCAATATTTGATAATTTTGATTTTTTTTCCTTCATAAACTAGTATTGATCCAGGTGGTAATTCATGTATTTCTTCATTAAAAGTATCATTATTTATTACTGTTTCAAAGAACATGTAATAGTCTGGAATATTGAATTTATCATTTTTATCTATCAGTGTTTTTATTTCTGAGGCAAACCTCAATCCTTGAGAAGTAAATTTGTAGTATAGTGGTTTGATTCCCATTCTGTCTCTAGCAAGTATTAGTTTTTTTCTATCAGTTATACAAATTGAAAACATTCCATTTAATTGAGAGAATGCATTTAAACCAAATTTTTTATAGCATTGGAGTATTACTTCAGTATCAGTATTTGTGGAAAAATTGCAGTTTGAAAAAAACTTTGTTCTAAGGGCTTTATGGTTAAAAACTTCTCCATTAAAGACAATGTTTACTCCTTTCCTGACTTCCGCAAGCACATAGAAAACAGCAATATTTAGCCTGAAAGAAGTATATTTTTAGGTGTCCCATTGATAGAATGGGTACATGTATATTCGGAAAAAGAAAAACAAAAGTGGCTCAGTTAGCGTCCAAATCATTTCTAAGGCGAGTGGTAACTACAAAGTAGTTGAAACAATTGGTTGCACTAAAAATCCTGATCAGCTGGAGAGATTGGTTATTCAGGCTAGACAGAATATCAACCAGTTATCAGGACAACTTAGGTTGCTTTCCATCAAATCACCAACAGAATTAGCTATTGAGGCTTTTATTGCAAATCTATCTAATTCGAATATTTTAACTTTAGGGCCCGAGCTCATCTTTGGAGCTCTTTTTGACAGAATTGGGCTTGGTGAGATTGGTGATGAACTATTTCGTCACTTAGTTATTGCAAGACTTGCTTATCCCACCAGTAAACTAGGAACAATTGATTACCTTTATCGATATCAGCGAGTAGAGATAGAAGTTGATCAAGTTTACCGTTTTCTAGATAAGCTGGCAGATAAACATCAGACTCAAATTGAAACTATAATTTTCAATCACACCAAGCAACTCCTGGGAGGTAAAATTCAAGTAGTTTTCTATGACATGACTACTCTTTACTTTGAAACAGAGAGCGAAGATGATCTTCGAAAAACTGGTTTTAGTAAAGATGGAAAATTCCATCACCCACAGATTATGCTGGGTCTACTTACCACCACTACAGGTTATCCTCTTGGTTATGAGTTGTTCCCTGGTAATACCTTTGAAGGTAAAACATTAATTCCAGCTATCCAGAGATTGGAAGAGAAGTTTGGGCTAGATAAGCCTGTGGTGGTAGCTGACGCAGGACTACTTAGCCAAAAAAACCTTCAAACATTGAATGACGGGAGTTATGAATATATTTTAGGAGCTAGAATCAAAAATGAAAGTCATGAACTAAAACAACAAATCCTAGGTTTAAAACTCAGTCTACAAAAACCAGTAGGGGTGATCTCTAAGAATCTAGGGGATAAAAAGAAGCAAGAGGAACAAAATGTAAGACTGATAGTTAGTTACTCCAAGAATCGGGCTACCAAAGACCAATACAATCGCAAAAAAGGCTTGAGGAGACTGGAAAAAAGAGTTAAAACAGGCAAATTAACCAAAACACATCTTAATAGCCGTGGTTACAACAAATATCTTCAACTTCAGGGTAAAGCAGAAGTACAAATTAATTATCAAAAATTTAACAATGATGGAGTATGGGATGGTCTTAAAGGTTATATTACTAACACTAAACTAAAACCAGAAATCATCATTAGTCACTATTCCAGTCTTTGGTTAATTGAAAAAGCCTTTAGAATCTCAAAAACAGATCTGAGAATTAGGCCTATTTACCACTCCAAAAGAAACAGAATTGAGGCTCATCTTAGTATTGTCTTTGCAGCTTACGCTATCTACAAAGAACTAGAGAGACTGCTTAAAAAACATCAAATACCATTGAGTGTTAAAAAAGCCGTCAAGCTAACTCACAATATGTACACCTTATTTTACATAGATCCCGAAACTAAAATGCAAAAACAAATTACTTTAAAGATGGATCAGAAACAAAAGTTGCTCTACCAACTTATCCACACTACTCAGTCCTAGGGTGTCCCATTGCGGAAGTCAGGAAATATTGAGTGGGGCTTTTCCACTTGAGTTAAAAGAGAAATTGAGACAAACTACTTAAAGAGAAGGGGGAGTAGATTTAAGGGCGGTTAAGATAGGTTGAAGGTCGCCTTCAAGGGTTTTATCTAGTTGATGGAAGGATTGGTTAATGCGATGGTCGGTGATACGGTTTTGGGGGTAGTTATAGGTGCGGATTTTTTCTGAACGCATGGCTCTACCAACGGCAGATTGGCGTTGACTATCAATAGAATCTTGTTTTTCTTCTCCTGACTTCCGCAAGCACATAGAAAACAGCAATATTTAGCCTGAAAGAAGTATATTTTTAGGTGTCCCATTGATAGAATGGGTACATGTATATTCGGAAAAAGAAAAACAAAAGTGGCTC
>JAUWLS010000002.1 GCA_030613565.1 Candidatus Shapirobacteria bacterium
GATAGAGGAAATTACCAAAGAAAGAATTGTCATGCGTGTTTCTGTATCTGACTGCCATAGAGCCTCCTAAAACGAATAGATAACTAATTTAGTTTAAGGCTTCGACAACACCAAAACAGGAGTTGTTATTCAACAGTCTCAGTCTACTACTTGACAAATGATATTTTTTGTCATAAGCTAATTTTGGTGACAGATAAAATTTTTGACTGGGGCAATGAAAAAAATGTTCTTCTTAAAAAAACAAGAGGAATTTCTTTTGAGCAAATAACGAGCGCAGTGAAAGAGGGTAGGTTGATAACGGTAATCGATAATCCCAACAAAAGAAGGTATTCTAACCAAAAAGTGTTATTAGTTGAGATCGATGATTATGTTTATTTAGTTCCATGTATTGAAACAGAAAATAAAGTATTTTTAAAAACAATTTTTCCAAGCAGGAAATTTACAAAAATTTATTTAGAAAAAAGGAGAAAACAAGATGAGTCAAAAAAGAAAAAATCCCTTTAGGGATTTAAAACTAACCAAAGAAGAGCAGAGAATCCAAAAAGCTATTGAGGCGGGCAAATATGTGGAAACTAATAACGTAGAAGAATTAAAAAAGGCGTATAAAGTCTATGCCAAAAACACTCTTTCCAAGTTAAAAAACATTAACATTCGTCTTAGTGTTCGTGATATTGAAAGGTTAAAAACAAAAGCGGCTGAGAGCGGCATGCGATATCAGACCTTGGCGGCCACTTTGATTCACCAGTATACAAACGATAAGGTTCAGGTAATTCTTTAGATTTGCAGGTCCGCCAGGATTTACATTCGGTTCACTTCACTCGCCTCAGTATAAACTTCTCATCCTGGCTATCGGCAGGTCCGCCAGGATTTGAACCTGGAATAATAGTTTTGGAGACTATTGTGATAGCCATTTCACTACGGACCTTTAAAAGTGCAGTGGACCCGGAGGGACTCGAACCCTCGGCCTCTTCCATGCCATGGAAGCGCTATAACCAACTAAGCCACGGGCCCAGATAGGAGATATTGTATCAATTTTGAGGGGTTAATCCAATTTCTAAAGAACGAAATGGTTTACATCTTTTATGTTGGTGGTGTCTGAAAAAAGCATGGCAAGTCGATCAATACCAATAGCAATACCAGAGCAGTCAGGAAGACCAGAGTGAAGAGCTTTTATAAGTTCTTTGTCATAGGGGTGGGCAGGAAGATTGTATTTGAGTCGGAAGCTGGTTTCCTTTTGAAAGTTTTTTTCTTGAAAGTCGGGGTTGGTTAGTTCGGTATAGCAGTCTCCTAGTTCCATGCCGGCGATATAGAATTCGAAACGCTCAGAAAAGCCATTTTCTTTTGGTTTACAAAGAGGAGATTGGGAGGTGGGGTAATCGGTCAGAACAACAGGTTGGTTTTTGTATTTTTCTAAGAGTTTGGGTTCTACTTCGTTTAGAAAGATTTGGTTATAGAAGGGTTCCCATTCGGTTTCGTCTTTGACGTTATAGCCTTTTTTCTGGGCAGTTTCTCTAATGGATTCGAAGTCTAGATTTTTTGAAAGATCCAGAGCAGCAAATTCCTGAAAGGCTTCTTTTAGAGAATATTTGGGCCAAGGAGGAGTAAGATCAATTTTTTGACCTTGATAGGTAATAAAAGAGGAATTATTTAATTTTTTAGAAAGATGGTGGATTAGGGTTTGGGTGGTTTTTAAAACGTCTTGATAGTCTTTTTTTAGTTCATACCACTCAAGAATGGTGAATTCCGGGTTGTGGTGGGGTGAGGAAGGTTCGTTTCTAAAAGCTTTGGCAAAGGCGAAGCAGTCTTTAGTTCCATTAACGAGAAGTTTTTTAAGGTGGGTCTCTGGTGAAGGAGCAAGGTAGAGAGGAGAGGTTTTAGGAGAAGGGTTTTGGGTGTCTGGAGGGTGACCAGAGTACCAATTGGTCTGAAAGAGAGTAATACCGGGCTCGATGGGATAGGCAGGATAGAGAGTGGGAGTTTCAATTTCTTCAAAGTTTTTTTGAAGGAAGAAATCTCTGATGGTTTGAACAATGGATTGCTTTATTTGGGGGGACACTTACTTTAGCTTACTGGATTCTTTATGTTCAGTCTTTTTCTTACACCACTTACAGTATTTTTTGAGGGCAAGTTTGGCCTCAGTGTTGATCTTATTTCTTTCAGTAATGTAGTTTTGAGCCTTACATTCTCCACAGAGAAGGGCGATGATGATGCGGTTTTTGTTTTTCTTGGCCATATTGGTAGTTTAATTTAGTTCTACAGGGTAGATTTTATCCCAGATGCTTTGTTTTAGCAAATTAGGGTTGGTTTTTGATAGAATACAAAGTACATTTGCCTAGGTAGCTCAGTTGGTTAGAGCACTCCCTTGGTAAGGGAGAGGTCGTGGATTCGACTTCCACCCTAGGCTCCAATTGTTTTGCCTGGGTAGCTCAGTTGGTTAGAGCAGTTGTTTTGTAAACAACAGGTCGTGGATTCGACTTCCACCCCAGGCTCCTTAGTTTTTGAGAAAGGGAAGAATTTTTTTGAAAAGGGGTTGGGGATCAAAAAGAGGAGAATCGTGATTATTGGGGACAGTTTTTAGCTTGGAAGACTTGATCTTCTTTTGTAGTTTTTTGAGGTTTTCTAAAGAGATAATCTCATCTTTTTGGGAGTGGATAATTAGGGTTGGTTTTTTGACAAGACGAGATTTTGAGTAGCCCTTTTTGAGGATGCGGATGAGAATTTTTTGTCGTCGAACAAGAGGAAGATTTCTAAGAGCTGAGTTATGAGTTTTTAAGAGAAGTTTGGGTTTTTTATAGAGGAGCAGGTTTTTTAAGGTTTTTTTTAAAAGAAATGAGGAAAGAATGTCAGAAGTAGGTTTCTCAAGGGGTTCTCCTAAGGGGTTTATGAGAACTAGTTTTTTGACTTTGGGGTGATGAGAGAGACAGAGAGACAAATATCCTCCGAGAGAATGGCCGATGAGGATAATGTTTTTTTGAGAAGTCTTTTCAATGAGCTTTTTAAGAGATTGAGTGTTTTTTTTGAGGAAGGACTTGGATTGGGGATCGGGCCAGAAAGTATAGACTTTGTGGTTTTTTTTAAGAAGAGAGAGGAGTGTTTGGTAATTATCGGGAGAGTAAAAAGCACCAGGGATAAGGATGATTGCACAATCTTTCATAGGCGGAGGGAGCGAGATTCGAACTCGCGCTTCCCGAAGGAAACCGGTTTTCAAAACCGGCGCATTTGACCGCTCTGCCATCCCTCCAGATGGGTAAGAATGGGTAATTCTACCAAAAAAACGATTAGTTTTTGGTAGAATTGAAGCTAATGACTAAAAAGAAGAAGATTTTAGTACTAACAGACCACATGCCTTGGGGACATAAGGCATTGGCCCAGGCGGCTTATTCCTACCTTAAAAAGGAGAAAGATTTTAAAGTTGAGTTTGTTCAAGTTAAGTTGGATTCTAGTTTTGCAAATTACGCATATGGCTTAACAGTGAAGTTGATGCCAGCAGTAATCAAACACAGTAAAAGGATTTTTGAAACCAAGACAGTGAGTAAAATCATTCGAGAAGTAGGGGTTTTGAATACATCAAAGGTGAGAGGAGTGGTAGACAAATTTAAACCAGATTTGGTTTTTTCGACTCATTTTATGTTGACACATGCTTTGGTAAAACTGAAGAAAAAGGATGGATGTAATTTTAAACTTTTGAATTATGTGTCAGATCCATGGTCGGTGTTTTCGACAGTTTTTTCAAATGAGGTAGATAAAAATTTGGTTTATGACGATAAAACAGCACGGGTTGGTTTGAAGGCAGGGATTGATAAAGAAAGAATAGAGACTGTGGGGTGGTTGACTCGACCAGAGTTTTTTGAAAAAAAGAAAGGACTTTCTGAAATTAGAGATAAATATGGACTTAAAAAGAATGTTTTAACAGTATTTGTGGGGGGTGGAAGTTTGGGGGCGACAGCATATCTAAAACTTTTCCCAGCTTTGGCTTTGGTTAAAAAAGAGGTGCAAGTAATTTTTAACTGCGGGACAGACAAGACCCTAAAGTCAATTGTTGAAAAGTATGTAGAGGCTTTGGAAATTAAAAACAAGGTGGTGAAAGTTAAAGTATTAGGTTGGGTGGACGATATGGATGAGTTACTGGCAGTTTCAGATATAGTGTTTGGAAAAGCAGGTCCTAATTTTTTGTTTGATGTAGTGGCATCCAGAAAACCTTTTGTATCAATAACTCATGTTCCAGCCCAAGAAGTGGGAAATGTGGAAATAATCAAGAAGAAGAGATTAGGATGGGTAAAAGAAGAGGTCGGTCCTTTAACAAGGTTTTTTATTGATTTAGTTAATAGACCAGAGAAGTATTTAGGAAAGCATGGGAAGAATATTGAGAAAGAAAGGGCGTACAACAAAAAAACAGGGGAGAGAATGGTGAAAGTGGTAAGAGAGACTTTGGAGGTATAAAGATACTCGTCAAGTCTGAACATGAAAAGCTTTTCCTGGAAGTTAAGAATGGAAAGCCGTCTTTCTCGTTTCCTTAAAAGAACGTTTCGCCTTCCTTCCAAGTAGTTTGACAAGAAAAATCACTTTTTATGTTTAGCTTCTTGACGAGATAATTAATGTTAGATTAAGCTACTTGTCCTGTCAATAGTTAACTGTTACTATATTAGTATGAGTTTAGATAATAATGATATTTATGATTTGGTCATAGATGTGGAGACCCAAAAAATGTTTGAGGATGTGGGTGGATTTAAGCCGGAAAAATTGGGACTTTCCTATGTAGGGGCTTGGATGGTTAGATCGGAAAATGAGCTTTTAGATAAAGACTATGTTGGTTTCTTTGAACATAACATCTCTGACTTTTGGCCTTTGGTCGAAAGAGCTAGGAGCTTGGTTGGTTTTAATTTAATCGGTTTTGATTTACCAGTTTTGTCGGCCTATTATTCAGGAGACTTTTCTAAGTTTAGAAACTTTGATCTGATGGACGAAATGAAAAAGGTTTTAGGTCACAGGGTTAGTTTGAATGCAGTTGCTAAAGGAACCTTAGGTGAAGAGAAAAACGGGGATGGATTAGGAGCAATTGAGTACTATAAACAAAAAGATTGGAAGAGTTTGGAGAAATATTGTAAAAAAGACGTGGAGTTAACAGCCAGACTTTTTCAGGAAGTTTTAAAGAATCAAAAACTTCGTTTTCAAGACAAGTGGAATGAATACAGGGAAGCAGAGGTTGTTTTTTCTTTAAAAGAAGAAGAGAATGAGAATGAAGTTCAGATGACTTTAATTTAAGAAAATGAAAAAAGATAAAGTAAAAAAAGAAATGAAGATTAGTGAGGTTCTGGAGAACTGGCCAGAACTAGGTGAGGTTTTATCGGGGGAATATGGGTTTCATTGTGTGGGATGTCCCATGTCGGCAATGGAAACACTAGAAGAAGGAGCACAGGTCCATGGAATGGATGAAAAAGACGTTAAGGTGATGGTAGAAAATCTAAACGAGATTGTGGAGAAGAAAAAGTAGCTTAGTAATCTTTTTGATTTTGATTGTTTTGTATGGTGTCCTGGGGTCTTTTTTGGATATAGACTCCAACATTGGTGTTTTGGGCACCCAAGATTTTTTGGTTTTGACTGTGGGAGTAGATGCCTAGAGTGGCAAGAGCGAAAAGGGTTACAACAAGGCCGATAATAAGAGTTCTGTATTCGTTTTTATTCATGGTTTAATCTAACCTAAAAGAAAGGTGGGTGTCAAGAAGACTAGAAAGGAAGGAGGAGATTCAAAATGAAGGTGATGAGTGGAAAAATAAGAGTACTTATTAGAGATTTTCCGGCAATAGGAAGAATAAGGAGAATTAAAATAGGGGTGGAGTATTGGGTTAGGGCCTGGGTCCAGGAGAGTCTTAACTCTTCCGGAAGAAGTCCAAGAAGGATCTTGCTGCCATCTAAAGGATGGAGAGGAATGAGATTAAAAACAGCGAGAGTGACATTTAAAGAGATGAGAGTAAAAAAGAAAGAAAAAAGAAGAGAAGAGGTGAAAGGGATGAATCTCAAAATAAGGGAAAGAATAATGGCCAGAAGAAGATTACTTAAGGGTCCAGCTAGGGAAATGAAGAGTTGGCCTTGATAAGGATTTTTTAGGTTTTGAGGATCAATAGGAACCGGTTTTCCCCAACCAAAACGAAAGAGAAAAAGAGAGATTGTGCCTAGAGGATCAAGGTGTTTAAGAGGATTTAGGGTTAGGCGGTCGTGGGCTCTGGGGGTTGGATCACCAAGTTTGTCAGCCACTAAGGCATGAGCAAACTCGTGAATGGTTATGGCTAGGATGATGGAGAAGGCAAAAATTAGGAAGGAAATGATCATAAAAAATTGACTGGTGTGTTATAGTAATAAAGTTTCTAAAGATTATACAACGAAAAATGGCTAAATGTTTCCTTTGTGGTAAAAAAACCATAATACAAAAAAGATCAATGCACAGGAGAGGTGTGGCTTCGGCAAAATTTAGACGCAGAGCAAAAAAGATCTCTAAAGCCTATAAGCCCAATATCCAAAAGATTACTTTGCAATTAGGGGGAATAAAGGTTTCTGGAAAATTCTGTACAAAATGTATTAGTAGGATGAAGAAAGATAAGAGAGATAAGAAAGTTGAGAAAAAAGTAGAGGTAAAGAAAGAGAAAAAAGTTGGTAAAAAGACAGCGAAAAAGACAAAGAAAGCTTAAGAATTGAATTGATTTTTGATTTCATTTAAAGGAGTGGGGGTTTTTCCTTCGATTTGGACGATATAGTTCGGTTTCATTTTTGTAATTTTCATCCTTTTTCCTTGGGGAGTTTTGGTCCAAATACCGGGCCAAGGATCAAGGGCGCGAAATTTAGTCCATATTTTTTCCATTTCCTTTTTGTTTTCAAGTGAAGATTGAAAGTTTTTAAAGGGAATGAAACCGTCTTCTCTAGTAAGTTGGGGGGCATAAGACCCTTTGCCTTTTTGGGGTTGTGGTTTAATTTCTCCTTTTGCAATTTTTTCTAAAAGATCGGGTAGAAGTTGGGCAGCCAGTAAATAAGTTTTTTCATAAAGAGTTGATTTTGTGTCGTTGTTAGTTATAAGTACTTTTTGCTGATAGAGAATTTCTCCTTGATCAAAGTGTTGGTTCATTTTTACGAAACTTATCCCAATTTCCTTTTCTTGGTTTAAGAGGGCGTGTTCTATGGGGAAGCGTCCTTTGTAGTAAGGAAGAAGAGAGGGGTGGAAATTTATGGGCATGATTTTGGGGAGAGAGAGAAGGGAAGGAGGTAGTTTTTGGCCGTAGCCGGCGACGATTACAAAGTCGGGTCGAGGCAGGGTGGAAAGTTCTTTTAAGGATTCAGGAGTATGAACTTGGAGAGAATTTTTTTGAGAAAAAAGGTGAGTGTGGGTTTTTTTAAGCTCTTTTTTTCGTCCAGCAGGACGGGGCGGGGTGGTGACAACAGTGTTGATTTTATAACGAGGATCGGTGAGAAGGGACTCTAGAATATGGGTGGAGTAGTGCTGGAAAGAGCCAAAAAAGATTATTGAAATGGGTTTGAAATGTATAATAGACATTATGAAAGGAAAATTAGTTTTGTATCCTAATAGTATCTTACGACGCAAGTGTCGGGTTGTGAAGGATAACAAGGGAGAAAGTTTAAAAGTAATTGAGGATTTGAAGAAAGTTCTTTTAGAAACAGATATTTCTGCAGGTTTAGCGGCACCTCAATTGGGGTATGACTTAAGAATTTTTGGAGTAAAGCACCATGGGCGCGATAAGGGAGAAAATTATGGGGATCTAAGAGTTTTTATTAATCCAAAGATAATTTTGGGAAAGGGAGAAAAGGAATATTTACTAATGGAGGCAGAGGGTGGAGAAAGAGAAGACTTTTTGGAGGGATGTTTGTCTTTTCCAGAGCTTTTTGGAACTGTAAAAAGATGGAGAGAGATAGAGGTGGAATATGGAGTATTTGGCAGCAAGGGGGATGTTTTGAAAAGAAAAGAAAAATTAACTGATTTTGAGGCAATAGTTTTTCAACATGAATTGGACCACTTGGACGGAGTTCTTTTTGTGGATCATGTAAAAAAGCAAAATGGCAAGTTTTACAAACAAGAAAAGGGGAAGATGGTTGACATGGGAGTAGATGAGATTTTGAAAGACTAAAGAGTTTCTAGTTTTTCTTTAGCTTTTTGATTTTGAGGGTTTATGTTTAAGGCTTCTTGATAGTGATATTTTGCGTTTTCCAAGTCTTTTTCTATTTCATAAAGCTGGGCTAAGGAGAAGTGGGCTTGATCGTAGTTTTTCTTAAGATCAATGGTTTTTAAAAAAGTTTCTTTGGCTTTCTTAACATCTCCATTTAATTGATAGGTGAGGGCAAGGTTATAGAAGGTTTTGGCGTCGGTAGGAGCAAGCTGAGAGGTGATTTCCATAGTAGTGATAAGTTGGTCAATGTATTGGGGACTGATGGTAGAGAGGGTGTAAAGAAGGCTGGCTCTGGTTTTTAAAAGGTTGGGGTGAGTGGGGGAAATTTTTACAGACTGGTCAGAGGCAATAATAGCCTTTTGAATATAATAGACTTGGTTTTCAGTTTCGGAAAGAGCGAGTTGGGAGTAGATCAATGAACTTTCAGAGTAATAGTTTGGTTCGGATGGAAAAAGGTGGATGGCTTTTTCTATTTTTTCTTGAGCTTTTTGGGATTGACCCATTTGACGCAGATTCCTAGATTCTTGATAGTTTAGATCAGCTTGGTAGTAAGAAATTACGTTAAGAGAGATTCTTAGGGCAATGAAGATGGTGAGAAAAGTCAGGATGTCTTTTTTAATGTTGGACTCTAAGGAAGGGGAAAATTGATCTTTGGGTTTTTCTTTAGTGATTAGGGCGGGAAGGAGAAAAAAGAAAAGGCTAATGGTGACGACAGAGAAACCAAAAAAGTTAGTAATGAGGATGCCAGCGTAGGCGGCAAGAAGAGAAAGGTTTTCAAGACTTGGTTTTTTAATGATTTTGATAATAACAGCGAAGGGGAGTAGAAGATAAGTTAAAAGACCAAGGGTTCCAGTGGTGGCTAAAAAGTTTAGATATTCGTTGTGGGCTTTATTGTAGAGAAAATCCCATTCGGAGGTAAGGTTGTGTTCTTGGGGTCGAACCCAGTAGTAGGAGTAAGCAAAAGTTTCAGTTCCTGTTCCAAAGAGGGGATATTTTTTCCAAAGATTCAGGGCTCCTTTCCAGACAATAAGACGAATGTCTTGGGAACTGGTAATGTTTAAAGGCATTTCTCCAGGTTGAGTTTGAATTTCTGGAGGAGGGGATTTTTTGAGAAACTCTTTTAAAGAGGGGGTGTAGGGAGTGCCAATTAGAAGGAAGATGGTTAGGAAGGTGATGGGGATAGCAAGTAAGGGTAAAAAGCCTTTTTTAAGTGTTTTTTTCTGGATTGTTTTTAAGAGTTTGAAAAAGAAAAGAAGAGATAGAGAAAATAGGGAGGCAAGGAAACCAGATTTTGATTTAGTGAAAAGGAGGGCTAGGGTGTAGGAAGTAAGGAGGGTTATGTAAAGAATAATCTTTTGGTTTTCTTTTTTTTCAAGGGAGCGAAGTAGGGGAAAAAGAGTGAAAGGAATTAAAACAGAAAGATAAGCAGCTAACCAATTAGGTTGACCAAGGGTAGAAAAAACTCGGTTTTGGACATCTTGGATCCAGACATCTTTGTCAATTCCAAAGTGTTCAAGGATGGCGTAGATGGAAATTAGAAATCCAGAGGTCAAGGAAGGGATAAGGATTATTTTTTTTCTTTTCTCTAAAGAAAAGTTGCTGGTTAGGGCCCAGTAAAGGAGGGAGTAGCAGAGGGTGGAAAGTAAGCCACCGTTTAGGCGGGAGTAGTAACCAAAGATTGAGGTGTGGCGGTCGGTGGAAATGAAAGTGGAGGCAAGTTGGGAAGTTAGAAAAAGAAGGAGGGGAAGGTCTAGAAAGGTTTTTTGAAAAATTAACCTTTGTTCTTTTATGGAACGAATTATCCAAGTGGAAACAATGAGGGTAGTGAGAAGGTAGACGAAAAGCATTTTGGGAAGTTCAAAGACTTCAAAGCTCTTGGGAGAGAGGAGAAGAGGAGTTAAAAAGAAAAGAAGTTGAAAAAGTTTTTCTAAAAGGTTTTGAGGAAGTCTAGTTTTTTTAGGGGGAGTGGTCATAAAGAGATTATAAAGGAGAGAGAGCTTTTTTCTAAGGTAAAATAGGACATGAAGTTTAAGTTGAGATTGTTTGATAGATTGTTAACTGATTTTTCCATGGATTTGGGAGTAGATTTGGGTACAGTTCAAACTAGGTTATTAATAAAAGGTAGAGGGGTAATAATAGATGAGCCAACTTACATAGCAAGACAGAAGCAAAAAAAGTATTACGGAATGACAGCACCGAAACTGAAGAAGGCAAAAACAGTGGCTTATGGAACTAAGGCGGCGGGGATGTTGGGTAAGGAACCCAAGAGGATAGAAGTAGTAAATTTACTGAATGATGGGGTAATTTCAGACTACAAGGCAACAGAAGATTTTCTTTCTTATTATCTTAAAAGAGTTAGTCAAACCAAAACAGGAAAACCAAAACTTTTGGGCCCTCGGGTAGTGGTTAATGTTTCAGGAAAAAGTACTAGTGTGGAGTGGAGAGCAGTAAGAAGTGTTTTTCAGGGGGCGGGAGCAAGAGAGGTAATTTTAGTAGAAGAAGGTTTGCTGGCGGCGATTGGTGCAGAGCTTCCGGTGTTGAGCAATAGAGGGATGATGGTAGTTAATATGGGAGGAGGGACAACAGAAATGGTGGTGGTTTCGTTGGGTGGAATAGTTTTGTCCAAAACCTTGAGTTTAGCTGGAATTGAGTTGACTAATTCAATCGTAGAATTTATGAGAATGAAGTATGGAATGTTGATCGGAAAAGTGTCAGCAGAGAGAGTTAAAAAAGAAGTTGGTTCGGTAGTAGAGGGAAGAAGTAAGAAAAAAGCGACAGTGGTTCGAGGGAGAGATTTAGGAACTGGTTTACCAAAAAGTATTCGACTTGATGAGGGAGAAGTAAGAGAAGCCTTGGTTTTAAAAATTCAAAAATTAGTATCAGCAATTCTAGAGATACTTGAAGAGACACCACCAGAGTTAACAGCGGATATTTTACAAAGAGGAATAGTTTTAACAGGAGGAGGAGCTCAGTTGGGCGGAATGGACAAGTTGATTGAAGAAGGGACAAAGATGCCGGTTTTTGTTGGCAAGAATGCAGAGCACTGTGTGGTCAGAGGATGTGGAAAACTTTTGGATGACAAGAAACTTTTGAATCAGATAAGGATTGTGGGAGGATTTTAATGAGAAACAGGTGGACTTATTATGGTGCATATCTGTTAATAGTAGTCTCTTTGATGTGGCTGTGGGCAAGATCAATTGATTTGACCCTGATCCAAGGAGATTATTTTTCTTCCTTGGCCAGGAAAAATAGGATGAGAGAAAAGGTGATACCAGCCTCAAGGGGAAAAATTTTGGATAGGAAAGGAAGAGTAATGGCAGAAAGCGTTTATCAATATTTTTCTTTGGATGAAGAGGGGAATCAGGTCTGGGAAGAGGAGGGGGAATTTAGGGGATATAAGTTTGAAGGAGAAGAGGTGGCTTATGAGCTCAAGAGGAAATATCCTTACAAGGAATCAGGGGCATTTTTAACAGGATACTTGGGAAAGATAAAGGAAGAAGAAGAAGGAGAAGAGTATTGTGGTGGGATTGTGGATCTAAACGATGTAAAGGGTCGAGGAGGGAGTGAAGAGTGGTGGGATTGTAATCTTAAGGGGGTAGATGGAAAAAGGATGTTGGAAGTAGATGCAAAGGAGGGGTATATGAGAGAGTTGGGAAGAATTGAGCCGGTGGGTGGAAAAGATGTGACTTTGTCGATAGATGCTTACTGGCAAGAAAGGATTTACGAAATGGTAAAAGAAGAAAAGGCAGTGGTGATAGTAATGGGAGGAAGTAAGGAGAGATTGAAAGAAGGAAAGGTTTTGGCAATGGTTTCATCTCCTTCATATGACCCAAATGTTTTTTCTTATCAAAAGGACGACAGGATAATAGAGCAGTGGTTATCTGATACAAAAGATTGGCCACTTTTAAATAGGGCAATTGGGGGCCAGTATCATCCAGGGTCAGTATTTAAGATAGTGACAGCAACAGCGGGATTGGAAACAGGAAAGATTGATGAGAATACTTTGATTGAAGATACAGGAGTGATTGAAGTGGGAGAGTGGAGTTTTAGAAACTGGCTGTGGACTAAAGGAGGGGGTACGGATGGGATGGTGGATATAGTAAAGGGAATTCAAAGATCAAATGATATTTTCTTTTACAAGGTAGGAGAAATGGTGGGGGTGGAAAAGATCGGGGAATGGGCCCAGAGGTTTGGTTACGGGAGAGAGAGTGGGGTGGAATTGATAGGAGAAATAGAAGGAATTGTTCCTTCACCGGATTGGAAAATGAAAGTAAAAGGAGAAGGGTGGTGGTTGGGAAATACTTACCATTTGGCAATAGGGCAGGGAGATATTTCAGTGACACCTTTGCAGGTAGCGGTGATGACGGCTGTGGTGGCTAATGAGGGGATATATTGCCGGCCTAGTTTAGATGAAAAGGGGAAAGGTGAATGTGGAAGTATAAGGATCAAAAAGAGTAATTTGGATTTGATTAAGGAGGGGATGAAAAGAGCCTGTGGAGAAAAAGGTACGGCCTGGACAGTGAGAGGATTTGAGCCAGAGTTGGCTTGTAAAACAGGGACGGCAGAAGTGGGAGATGGAAGTGATGACAGTCATGCTTGGTTTACGGTTTATGCGCCGGCAGATGACCCAGAAATTGTAGTAACAGTGCTTTTAGAAAGAGGGGGAGAAGGAAGTGATGTGGCCGCACCAATTGCGGGGGATATTTTAAATGAGTGGTTTGGTGTGGACAATCAAGTTTTGAGAAGAGAGTAAATTATCGTTTTGTTTTTTTTGTTAAAGCCACAATTGCTCCCTCAGTTCTTCCGTTGTTAGTTAGAATATTGGCTATTTCTCTGGGGGTTACAATTTGGTATCCGTCCCTGTGTCCAGTGTCGATAACAAGATGTCTTCTTCTACCCAATTTTCTTCTTATGTCTCGAGGAAGGGCGTCTCTGGGTATTACTCCAATAGTATGTCCAACTGGGTGGCCAGCTCCTAGACCTAAAAAACCAACAATTCTTTTTGTCGGATGGTCTGGATTGACCTCTCTTGCTATTTCTCTGGGGCGATATAACACTTCCTGAACACTAAAGTCTTTGTCGTTTCTAAGGACAGGGGTATAAAAAGAAACTTTTAGTCCTGCCTCACCAATATTTCTTTCAGAAATTCTTCTTCTCCATCCAGCCCCTCGAGTTGCTATCATTTCAGTAGCTCTGGGTTTTGATCCTTTTAGTGAATGAAGGGCGGCAAGTTCGCAAACATTTGCGGAGGGTATTCCTGTCTTTTCTGTATTTCTTGCTTCATGTATAGCTGAAACTAGAGCTTCTTCAATGCGTCGGACTGTTTTGTCACCGCCGGTCCTTATCCTTTTTCTATAGTTTCTTCTTGCTTGCCTTCTTTGTCTCATAGAGTTGTATTTTAATTATTATAGGATTAAAAATTAATTTGGTGTATCTCAGATAGTTAGTGAAACAAGTTACCCTCTGGTTTTTTTGAACAAAGCTAGTATGTACCCATTTGATCTTTTTTGGGTTAGAGAATCAGCAATTTCTATATTTGTTGCTACTCGTATACCTTCTCTTTTTTCTGTGTCAACAAGTAGGTGTCTTTTTCTTCCCAAAATCTTCCTTACCCTTCGTGGAAGAGCATTTCTTGGTATTATTCCGAAAGTGTGTCCTTCCGAATGACTTTCAAGCCTTACTCCCAAAAATCCTACTATTTTTTTGGTTGGTTGATTTGGGTTCATTTCTCTCATTATTTCTCTTGGTCTGCTTAATATGTCTTGGGCACTAAAGTCAGCATCTTTTGGAAGAACAGGAGTAACTGAAGAAACATCTAGTCCAGCCTCTCCAATTGCTCGAAACAGATTTACTTTTTTTCCAGATATCCCTTGGGTTTGTCTTAAGCCACCTATTCTGTTTCTAGATTCTTTAAATGCGTGAATAGATACAAACAGACAGGGGTTTCCTGGAGGTTCTCCTGTTGTTCTAGTATTTCTTGCGGCTATCGCTGCGGCATCCACAGCCTTTTCGATACGCTGAAGTGTTTTGTCACCTCCAGAAATCCTTCTTTTACGAAATGATCTTCTTTTTTCTCGTCCCATAGGTTGGTATTTTAACTCTTATGGGATTTAAAATCAATTTAGTGTATATTTTAAGATATGACAGATGAGAGTGTTGGACCTGTTGGGCAAGAAGTTCTAAAAAAGGAACCTTTGAGGGTTGAAGCAGGCAAGTTAAAAGAGGTGTTTGGAGGAAAAGATGTGGAGTGGGTTGGTCCCCCTAAGAAGGATGGCAGTCCTCATTATGAAGGAGGAGGAGAGGAAATGATTAATGAAGCCGTGGAGAGATTGTTTACTGAAGAAGGCTCCAGAGAAGAGATTTTGGAATTTGTAAGAGACTTAGAAGGATTTACTTGGGAGATGTTTAGGAGGGCGACAGAAACAGGTCAAAAAAAAGAGCTTAGTTATCATAATGCTTCAGATAGAGAAAATTTTTCTGGCCACACCGATTTGACAATGGCTAATATAATGGTTCTCCTGGCGGGGGTAGTAGAAAATGAGGAGGGTGAGGTTTTGGGTGATGTTTATGAGGGTGGTTTTTCTGCTATGTGGAAGAGAATGGGAGAGGAGGGTAGAGTTAAGTTAACAAAACAGTTTTTGGCGGTATCTTCTTCCCATGAGTATGATGATTGGTGGTTTGATGGAGATAAGGTTCCCGAGGTGGAGAAAAAGTTTTGTAATTTTTTGGGAGAAAAAGGATTGGATAGTTCTTTTTTTAAAACCATAGAAGGAAGTGGTAATGATACTGAACCGGGATTAATTGCTTTTAACGAAAGCTTAGAAGGGGCTCTGAAAAGAAGGAAAGAGAAAGGGATGGTGGATACGGCTGATTTGGTGGCAATAGCTTGGTTTTTAAGAGCGGCCGATTTTATGCAGGTATATGATGCAAACTATCTTAAAAAGGTAAGAGTGAAGACTGAGGATGGCGAAATATTGATTCCAGAAGGACCACTTGGTTTGTATTTTGAGTCGGAAGAGATAAAGCCTGGAGTGTTGAAGTGTTTTTGGAAAGAACCTTTTGGGGAAGATGAAGTAGTTGCTCCTTGGCATACTTGCATTAGTGAGCTTTTTTACATGGGAGTTGTGGAGGGAGAGGTGTTACAAGAGGCGTGGAGTGCTTTAGATAAGTATTATGGGGGGGAGGATAAAAATCCTTTTCGAATAGCAGAGAGAGAGTGCTTGGAATGGATAAAGGTTTCTAAAGATGAGGAGCACAAAAAGAGGGTTCGTAATGAAAGTAAGAGAAGACTCGAGGAGGCTAGGGGAAGTGTTCCAAAAGAAGGGTTTTATGTTTTTAAAAATTAAGGTGATTTGACAAAGGGTGGGGGCTAGGAGAGAATTTAGGCTATGAATTTGTTGATTGTTGAGTCGCCTACGAAAGCAAAGACTATTTCAAAGTATCTAGGAAAAGACTTTGAAGTCTTGGCATCTATGGGTCATATAAGAGATCTTCCAAAGAGTAAGTTGGGAGTGGATGTAGATAAAAACTTTAAGGTGGATTATGTGCTGGATAAGAAAAAAAGTAAGGTTTTAAAACAGATAAAGGATGCAGCAATGAAGGCAGACAAAATCGTTTTGGCGATGGATCCAGACCGAGAAGGAGAGGCAATTGCTTATCATGTAGGTTGGTATCTTGAGAATAAGGCAAAGGTGAAGAAAGGCAAGATCGGAAGAGCAAGTTTTCATGAAATAACAAAAGGAGCAGTGTTAAAAGCAATGGAAAGTAAGGGTAAAACAGATATGGATCTAGTGGATGCCCAGCAAGGGAGAAGGGTTTTGGATAGATTAGTGGGATACAAACTATCACCACTTTTATGGAAGAAAGTGAGAAGGGGTTTGTCTGCGGGAAGAGTGCAAAGTGTAGCTTTGAGACTAATTTGTGAAAGAGAAGTGGAGATTGGAAAGTTCAAAAAGAGCCCTTATTTTAGAATTTGGGCAGCTTTTGGATCAGGTAAAAAAGATGTGTTTTTGGCTGAACTTTGGAAAGTAGATGGAGAAAGAGCAAAGAAAACAGGTAAAGAGGAACTCTTTGATGGGAAGTATAGTTATAGCTACAGTTTGTTTGAAACCCAAAAGAAGGTAGATAAAGTTTTAGAGAATTTGGAGGAAGAATTTAAAGTTGAGTCAGTTACTGGAAGAGAGTCGAAAAGACAGCCCGTTCCTCCTTTTACAACCTCAAAGTTACAACAAAATGCAGCTAGAAAGTGGGGATGGAGTGGAAAGATGACCATGCGAGTGGCACAAGACCTTTACGAAAGAGGACTTATCACTTATCACCGAACAGATAGCATGAGTCTTTCTCAAAAGGCAATAAAAGACTTGAGAGCGGTGGTGCTGAAAAAATGGGGAAAGGAATATTTAAGTCCAGAGAGTAGGCAATTTAAAACAAAAGCAAAATCAGCCCAGGAGGCTCATGAGGCAATTCGACCAACGAACGCTGGAAGAGATGTTGAGAGCAAAGGTCTTAATGTAAGACAAGCAAAACTTTATGATTTGATTTGTAAAAGAGCTTTGGCTTGTCAGGCAGCAGCAGCTGTAGTCAGAAAAACAAAGGTAAGTTTATTAAATGGAAAAGCAGAGTTTTTGGCAGAAGGTGTGCAGATGATATTCCCTGGATTTTTGACAATAACAGGAGAGAAGTTTGAAGATAATATATTACCGGAGATAAAAGAGGGGGAAGGTATGACAAGTGAGAGTTTAGGATCAGTTGAGCATGAGACAAGTGCTCCACCTAGATACAGTGAAGCTTCTTTGATTTCTTCACTTGAAAAACAAGGAATTGGAAGACCAAGTACTTATGCGCCAATTGTGTCGACAATTATGGGAAGGCAGTATATTGAAAAAGAAGAGGGAAGGTTTTTACCAACATCTTTAGGGGAAGCAGTAAATGAGTTTTTGGTAAAATATTTTGAAGATGTAGTTAACTTGCCTTTTACGGCTCAAATGGAAGACAGTTTGGATGAGGTGGCTTCTGGAAAACAGAAGTGGCAAGAGCTTTTGACTGATTTTTGGAAACCCTTTTCAAAGAAACTAAAAGAGGTAGAGGGAAAAGCAGAAAGGGTGAAGATAAAGACAGAGAAAACGGGGGACAAGTGTCCGGATTGTAAAAAAGGAGATGTGGTAATTAGGGTGGGGAGATTTGGAAAGTTTAAGTCTTGTTCTGAATTCCCGGATTGTAAGTATACGGCTCAGTTTGTGGAGGAGGCGGGATTTGATTGTCCGGATTGCGGTAAGGAAGGAGTGGTAAGAAGAACCAGAAGAGGGAAGAAGTTTTTTGGCTGTAGTCAGTATCCAACATGTAAGTGGGCGGCTTGGAAGAGACCAAGTTAATTTAAGCGAAGATTTTTTGGGTAAAACTTATCAAAGGAGAAAATTCTGTCGAGTTTGTAGGTTTTTTTTGTGGCCAGGTTGGCACAGTCGATAAAGGATATGTTTTTTTTGGTTTGAGAAAGAAAAATTTTCCAAGTTTTTTTTTCGAGATTTTGATTGAGGTAGATAATCTTGGGAAGGATTTGTTTAACGTTTCTATAAAATGTTTTGGCTAGGGTTTGTGAAAATTTATGACTGAGAACAGTGGCGGTTTCTTGAAGAACGAGATTGAGACAGAATATGTCGTCATTGGAGGATAGTTTTTTAAATAATTGTTTTGCTTTAGAGTGCTTAGGTTCGGTTTGAATTATTAAAGAAATTAGAAAATCAGAGTCAATGAGAATACTAGTCATTTTAAAATTGGTTAGTGCAAAGGATTTGATCAATATTTTTAGCAATGTTTTCTCCTTTTTTGCCCTTAGTTAGGGCGATGATGTTGGAGAAGGGTAAGGCCTTTCTTTGAGTATTTTTTTTGATGATTAACCTAGCCCCTTTTCGAACGAGGCGGGAAACATTGGTATCTTTTTGTTGAGCAAGTAGTTTAAGTAACTGGTAGTCTTTTTCGGGTAAGTATATTTGGGTTCTTATCATGGTCATGAGGAAATTGTATGTTGTATGTTGTATGTTGTCAAGGGTGTAGTAACTATCCAATGTGCAAGTCGGCGGCTTGGAAGAAGTCAAACTAGCCCATTCTGCTAGGTTTTCTTTTTGAGCTGTGTTGTCCAGATCCCCCTCTTCCCCCGTTTCCGCCTCGTTGGCCAAAGTCATTGTTGGGAGCAAACCTTCTTCTTTTTGGTAAGCAACCTTTTTTCCTGTCATTTGGGCAATTTCTACAATTAAGCCCACGTGTTAATTTTCCTTCAATACAGCGGGTTACTTTTTTTACTCTGGTTCCTAGTGGTCCTTTTGGCATTTTTTATCTTGACCTTTCAAATCTCATAGAGGCAGAAACAGCTTTCTTTTGAAATCCTCTATCCATGTTTGGTCGTGGAGAGCCGTAGTAGTGTTTTTGTTTACTCTTGAACATGGGATCTCTAGTTGACACTTTCCCCCTTTTTCCGGTTCTGGGATTAAAAACAGTTAACCTGTCAGCATTTTTTAACATTTTGTTTTTAGTTAAGTAATGTTATAGGATAGCAAAAGAGGTTGAAAAAGACAAATTTTTTACTTTTTAGGTTTACCCCAGCGTTCTTGGGAGAGTCTGATTAGCTTTTCTTTTTGTTCGTTTCTGCAGTCAGGTAGAGGAAGAGTGGTTCCGTAGAAGGGGTCAGTGGTTTGATTGTCTATAGAAAGTTTAGAGAGGATTTGATAACGACCAATTTTTACTAATTCTTCTGGTGGGAAGTTTTTAAATCCGAATTCATTTGAAAGGATGCGGGCATCTTGAGAACCAACAACAAAAGAGATAAGGGTACCAACGTTTCCTAAAATAGCATCTTGGATTTCTCGGTCAAGTTGATTCATGTATTGGTTAGCAACTGTGAGGTCAAGTTTGTATTTTCGGGCTTCAGAAACAATTTTTATAAAAGCGTTGGTAGCAAAATTTTGAAACTCGTCGACAAAGAGGTAGAAATCTTTTCTTTCTGATTCGTGTTGGAAAACACGATTCATGGCAGCAAGTTGGATTTGGGTAATAAGCATGGCTCCTAAGAGGGCAGAGTTGTCTTCACCCAGCTTTCCAGAAGAGAGGTCAGCGATGAAGATTTTTTTGTTGTCCATAATGGATTGAATGTTGATGCGACTTTTTTCGTGACAAACAGTGTTTCTTATGAAAGGGGAGGCGACAAATTGACCAACTTTATTGAGAATTGGAGAGATGGCTTCATTTTGGAAACGGGGGGCCATTTTGTCATATTCATTGATCCAGAAATTTTTAAGGACGCGGTCGTCGAGTTTTTCAAGTATCTTTCCTCGGTAATGGGAATTGGTGAGGATTTCTATAATGTTACCTAAGTGGGCTCCAGGAACGCCGGTGAGGGTGAGGAGGGTATTTCTGAGGATATGTTCCATGCGGGGTCCCCAGGAATGACCATATAGTTTTTTGAAGACAGAGATGGTGGCGGAGGCAATTAGATCTTTTTGAGATTCTGTTTGAGCTTCAAGCATGTTTAAGGGGTAGACGTAGTCGGGATCGGCGGGGTTAAAGTAGCAAACGTCATTGGTACGGTGTTTGGGAATGTACTGAAGAATGATGTCACAAAGATCACCGTGGGGATCAATGACACCAACACCTTCTCCTTTTCTAATATCTTCAATGATCATGTTGGCCAAAAGCCAAGATTTACCAGTTCCAGTTTTTCCAATAATGTAGGTGTGACGGCGGCGGTCGGATCTTTTGATACCGAAGGTAACAAGTTCGTTTTTGAATTCGGTTTTTCCAATGAAGGTGGTTTCTCTCTTTTCTTCGTCAGTCATGTTAGTAGCAACAGGAAGATTTTCAGGAGGGTAGGCAACAAGTTTTTGACCCCAGGAGATGTTGGGTAGACTAGTTAGGTGATTAGGAAAGTGCCAGAGGGCGGAAAGCTCTTCAATGTTTAGAACTTGAGAAGGAAGGCGGTTTGAAGGAAGGCGGTTTAAAACAGAGTCTTTGAGAGTTTTTTTAGAAAAAGAGCCAGGTTGAACTTTTTTTAACATATTTCCCTGGGGATTAGTGTAGATTCCAAAAGAGGCTGTTTCAGACTGAAGAAGTAAGGGAGAGTTGGTTAAAAGGTTGATTTGGGTTAAAAGGCCAGGTTGTTTAATCTTTTGTTCAAAGACTTGCTTGTCAGGATGGGCTTGTCTAAAGTTTTTTTCTTTGTCAACCAAGATTCCGTTTCTAGCTAGAGAAGAGATGGGATTTTGCCAAGAAGGAGGAGCAGGAGACAAAATTATTTGATAGAGAAAGAAGTCGTCGTTTTTGTCACTTTTAGACAGGGGAGCAAGAATTGAGGTCAAGGGATCAGTGTCTTTAAAGTCTTGATGAGTTTTTAGGGGGTAGTAGTAGGAGCGAGTGAGGGTAAGTTGGGCAAGAATGTTTTGGGAATTATGGGGATCGAGGGTGGGGATATAGTCTTTGGTTTCTCTTAAGGCAGCGGAAGGAAACTGGGCCAGAATTTGAGATTGAATGTAGTGGATAGAAGAGGCGGGACAGGCAACAAAAAAAGAAATTTGTTGATTGTAGAGAAGGATCTCTAGAGAACAGATAGTTTTTTTCTTTCTTAAGATTTTTTCTAGAAAAGATTTTTTAGAATGAACACCAAGGTTGGCTAAAAGGGAAGCCATTTGTTCGGCACCGAACTCGTTTTCTTTAGGAAGGCGAACTTCAAAGATGGTGAATTCTTCTTTTTTAGATTTGGAAGCTGGAGTTTCTTCTGGGGACATTAGGTAAATGATAGCAGAACTTGGTTATGATGGGGTAAAATAGGGGTATGAATGGACAACAAAGAGAAGGGAGACGGTTGCAGAGCGATAGAGCGTGTTCTGAGGTTCCTATTCAAGGGTTATGGAGGCAGGATGAGATGTGGGCCAGGAAGTGGCCAAGGATAAATCAGAGAAGGCAGAGAATGTTGGATCAGTGGAACAATGCTCCTCCGATCTTGAGAATAACAGGTACAAGGTTGGGGTAGGTTTTTTGTGGTATAAGGTTTTAATATGCCAAGAGATGAAAACGGTGTTCTTAGACCATATCATTATTCAGAAATAGCTCATATACAAGATTCCGCATCAAGGAGGGGGACTGCACTTAATGAGTGGAGGAATTCTAGAGGGGAAAGAATGTATGGTACTACTGGTTGGTTAAGAGTTAAGGAAAAATATGCTCGAAAAACGGAGACTAGAGCTGCAAAGAGGGAGGAAGGAAGGAAGGAAAGCACAACTCAGGACAAGGAATGCCAGAAGAAGACTGTCTGAGGGTTTTGATACAGGGAGTGATCACAGGACAAGAGGTTTGGGTGGAAAACGTCGTAGAAGTTTTCAAGACTTTCTTATAATAGAGTGATTGATTTCTTATAGGACTTTTAGTATAATCCCACATGTCGGCCAAATTAGCAAAAAGCGCTAAACAAGGACGATGTATGCGTCCCAGGTAAGTAACCTATTTATAGGTATAACTGACTGGGATTTTTTTGTACCCTAATTGGTTTTTGTGACAAATTGCGTTACTAAAATTATAGGGTAGAACTTTAAAAACACAGACAAAAGACTTAAAAAGAGATTTCTAGTCCAACCAAGCTTGGTTGGGGCTGATTTTGGTTGGATTAGAAATCGTGTAAAAAGACCGAAAAAAGGAGGATGAATGCAGAAAAAGATTTTTGCATTAGTCCTCCTGGGACTAATGCTGACAACCTTCGTCCCTGTGGCTTTGGCCCGGGGACTTGACGAAGTGCTGCCCGGATATTTGTACCCACCATTGGAGGGGTACTATCGTGTGCGGCGGCCCAACCCAGCCAGCAATGATTGGGGTGTCCATGGTTTGGGCACTTCAGTTGTTTGGTTGGGAACCGACTTGACTGCCCAGTACGGGGATGCGATTTATGCGCCCTTTGCTGGGGTGGCTGTAAGTGGGGAGGAACCCACAGCCACAGGGTCAAGATGGTGGGTAGAGGTGACAGGGACCGGGCCCTGGGAAAAATGGGTGGTTCGTTATCTTCACTTGGAGGCAGAAGGTATTGTCGAAGGTGAGGTGCGGGCAACCCAAAAGATAGGACACCAGACGGATCACATTCACACAACAGTTCTTTGTTGCCAAAATGTGGAGCGTCGGGTAGGGTGCAGGAATGTACCCATCTTGTCTTTGATTTCCAGAGGGTCTTGGCCTGGTGGGTGGTATCCGACGGATCCAGAGTTTGTCGATGGCTACGTGCCGGAGACGAAAGAACTTGAGATTCCAGAGGGTGCCGGCTCTCCGAGCTGGGACCAGAACTGGTCTGACACTGGAAAACCCGGAAGTGGTCTGTCTTTAGGAAGGTCGTACCTTCCGGATTGGGGATGGACTGGCGAAGCCCTGAGGATTCTTCTCTGGGTTTTTGTTTTACTTCTGGGTTATGTGTTCGTTGCTGGTTGGTGGGGGAAAGTGACCAATCGGCGACGAATGAAGGTGTTGGTGAGGTTTTTTAGACTGCTGCCGACACTCCTGTGGTGTTTTGAGAATGCGGTACTGCTTTTTTTGGGGTACTGTGTTCTTCTCATGGGAGGAGTGGTGGTCTTGAAACCTCAGGTTTGGTCAGCGCTTGTTTTTAAGGTGTTGCGCATTGACTGGTGGGTATATCTGGGAATCGCAGTAATTGGATTCCTGGCTTACTCGCTGTTCAAGCGTGGGCCTTACAGTAAGTTGAAGCTGATCTTTGTTACTGTTCCATGGGTAGCGGTTTTGATTGCTACTCAGGTTTTTGGGGCAGTTGACGGGATCGGTTTTGACCAGCCGTGGTGGGGGGGAATGGCTCCCAGCGCGCCTGAATTTCCAGGTGTCGAGCTGACTTGGTGGAACGGGAACGAGTTTGTTCTCAATCCGCCGGAGAAGGTTTGGCAAGATATTTGGGATGCGGGACGATGGGGAGGAACGGACCCGGTATATCTGTTATGCCTGGGAAGTAGCGAAAGTACCAGTTTCTGGGAAAGCGCTGCTTGTTCAGGTGTCGGAGCCTGTGGGCCTTACCAATTTATTGGTGAGACTTGGCTGAGATATCAGCCATGGGCGACGGCAGACAGGTTCGCTTGGCCAGATGCGGCCTACGGGGCGGCGATAATGGCAAGAGAGCTTGCTCTCGATGGCTATTATGCTTCTTTAGAGGAGCATCGGGCTCGGTTTACCGGGGCAGACGGTGGGCTTGTCTGGAATAGACACACCAGTCAAGCTGATTACACCTTTCAGTGTGTCAGAGAAGTGGAAGAAATATTAGGAGGTTTACCATGACCTTAATGGGTTTAGTACTTCGTCTAGCAGGAATTGCTTTGACAATTTGGATTTACAAGCAGTTTTTGTACGTTGCAAAAGCAGGGTGGAAGGGGGTCTTTGTTGCCTTCTTCTTCTCTTTCTTGGTTGCCTTTGGATTCGCTCCCTTACGGGATGCGTTTCTGAATGACTCCTACGAGACGCAGGTGGTTATCTCGGAGCACCCTGCGACGGAGGAGATCGTGGCAGAAGCTGATCAGGTGGTGGAGCAGGCCTTGGTGAAGCTGAATATCAAGGAAAAAGAGGGGATGGCTGGTATCGAGATTCAAAACTCCCCATTTTCTAGCGGAGAAGTTCACTTGAGCTATGTCGAGGAAGTAGTCTTCAAGGAAGGTAATGACCTTGAGACCTCTTTCAAATCCTGGCTTCGTGGAAAACTTGCCGCTCTCAAAGAAGAGGAAATCGATCCCTCTGCTTTCCCAGAGGCTTGTACTACTGTCTTTTTAAATATCGACCGTGGTGCCGGTATTTTTACAAAGAACACCTATGAGCTGGTACTAGAGTGCCCGCTGGTCTTTGAAGGACGGTGGTTGATGAACATCTCAAAAAAGCTGGGCGAGCTTTTTGACGGCCAGTTTGATGAGGACGAGAGGAATGCCTGGCAAGGGGAGATGCAGGATTGGGAAGAAAAGTGTACAACGTGTTGGGAAACAGTCCGAACTCCTGTCCAGCCGGAGTTCCAAGCTCAGCCCGATCCCCAGCCGGAACCTCAGCAGGATGCCCAACCCGAACATCCGGAATCCGCCTGCCCCGAGGGGTGGGTTGTTGTTCCTGGTATCCAATACCTTGCGGTTGAGGGTGGTGGGGAGTGGCATGAAGCTACAGGAACGGTTTGGACTGAAACTAGTCTGACGGGCGTTGAAAAAAACGGTCTTTGCGAGACGGCTTTGGCCGGCTCAGTGGGGACGGTTTTTGTAGACCCCCCTCAGTAGAGGTGGAGGGCGCGGTTGCGTTTGGGATAACAAATTACCATCGAGTTTTCTCCTAAAAGCCAAGAGGCAGGAGCGAGAAAACCCAAGGTTGGTGGGCCCCCAGACAGACTGCGCCCCCCTTAGGGGGCGCATCGTTGGTGTTGGGAGAGTCTTTTGTCTGTGTAGTTGTCTTCTGGTAGATCCAGAACTGATGAGACCGTTAAGGTCGAAACAACTTTATTTTTTATGGTTTTAGGTATATAATATGGCTCATATTTTAATAATAAAAGTTACTTTTTAAAAAATTTTATGTCAGAATATTATCCAAATGATCTTTTAAGAGATGGTCAAATTGAAATGGGTACTTGGGAACCTCCAAAACCAAGAAAACCGTTATTGGGTGGGGAAAGAAGGACTAAAATTGCTGGTGCTTTAAGAGATCTTGGTGCTGGTACTGAAGATTTGGATGCTAGACCAAGAAGAAGAGTGATTATGGATGAGAATGGTGATTATTTAGAGGTGGTTGGTCAGAGATCTGTTTGGAGAGATGTTCTTTCAGCGATTGGTTCTGGCGGGGAGGATGGAGATGTTGAAGATATACAGCTATTTCCTAAAATTCCATTGTCTAGCGCCAAGGGAGCATTGAGAGTTGGTAAGGTTGTGGGAAAAGATGTGTTAAAGGGAGGGGCAATAACAGGTAAGTTTTTGGGGAGGGCTACTTGGGGAGGAGCAAAAGGTATTGCTAGACTGGCGGCTTTGGTTTTGTCAGGAGGGACTTCAGAGGTTGCTTCAACTGCGTGGAAGGTTATTAGACCCAGAAAGGTGAAGATAAAGACTAACTTACTTAGTTCTCCACCAGTAAGAGAACTATCGGCTCCCAAAAAGAGACAATTGGGCATGGATGACACTATTCTTGGCCCTGGTGGGAGATATAAGATAGTTACAAATAAAAGATAATTTTTTAACATGAGTCCTGAAGAGAGTTTTTTAGCTACTGATTGGCTCCAAGAAGGCCAAAGATCAATGGGAATGCCAGTAAATGGTAGAAAAAAAAGATCTGTGGTCCAAGCCCTTGTTCGGGGGATTGTTAGTGCAGGAAGCACTCTTTCGGATGAGGCAAGAATGGAAGAACGTCAGGTTCTGGTGAATGGAAGGAGAGAATTTTTGGAGGATGATCATGATGAAAGGAGAGGAAACAATGGAGAAAAAGAGGCCACGTGGCTGGAAAGGACTTGGTTCAATTTCCTTAGAATGGGAGAAGGTCTTGAAGAATATCCCCCTAGTTTTTTTGAAGGTTTGGTTATGAGAGCAGGGACCTTTGTTTTAGAAAGGTCGCCTTTGGCTCCCAAGGTACCTAATAGGGGTTTTGTTGATGAGCTGGAAGAATCTGTTAGTCTTGCCTTAGGAAGAGAGGAAGAGGCAGAGATTCCAATGAGACAAAGACTGGTGAGACGATTTTTACTTGAAGAGGGAGGGGAGCTAACAGAGGAAGAGTGGGCAATAAGAGAAAATTTGGATGCCTACGCAAGGCCCGAAGATAGAATAAATGTGGTGGTTAATTCCATAGTTAATAGAGCCAGAGATAATGTGCGGGCTTTGAGGGCAATTTCTGCAGGAGCTGATGATGGTTGGTTTTTTGTTGGTCCTAAGATTAACGTCAAAGAGAGAAGGGTAAATTTGTTTCAGACTGCAGTTGCAGGAGCAGAATTTAGAATTGAAGGGTTTAAGGTTCAAGATGGTAATATAGTGGCAATTAAACCAGGTAGGACCGGTGATGACGTCCCTATATCCCTTTTGGCTTTAGGAGGTGAACGACCAGAGGTAACAATGATGCCTGGTGACCCTGCTTGGGCAGATATCTTAAGAAAGGGAGTAAGGCTTATTAAAAAAGATTATAAACCACCAGTTTCGAGAGTTTATTTTGTTCCAACAGGTCAGATTAGTGATTGGAAAGCAGGACAGGGCGGTCAGGAAGTGGTTTTTATAGTGGTTGATGATGCTAGGAACACAATAAAAGGGATAAGAAGGGTGGCGGATGACCTGGTTGATTTTGTATGGGGGAAAAAGGCAGAGATTGGTCCACCAATTAGGCTGAAAAACCTTTTACCTGTTCCAGAAGAGCAGAAGATTGCTCAAAAAAGAATTGTTTCAGCCATTGAACAAGACAAGGTTAGAGCTAAAAAAAGAATGGGAAAAAATGGTGATGTTGGGGGTGGAGGTAAGATCACTTCTTCGATTGCAAAAAAGAGAAGTGGATTTTTCAAAAAACTGTTTGATGGGGCTGGCAGCGCTGAGGATGGGATTTTTATTCGTTTAATCAGGGAAAAAAAGTTGCAAAAGAGAAAGAAGAAAAGTGGTTTGATTGAAATAGAAAGGGGTCTCTTTGAACTTGGTACATCTTTTGAAAAGTGGAAAAACAGAGGAGAGATGGCCTGGAGAGAAGCGATGAGTAGAGGGGAAATAGATCTTAGTACAAATGAGCCCAAAGTTGGGAGTCATGCGCATGGTACCTATTCACATGCCAGAAGGAGAGCCCAAGAGGCTCAGAAAAATATTCGTAGATTAAAAAGTGAACTTAACTAAACTAGATGTTCGTTGTGGTATAATTTCTACCTAGTATCAGGTTTGAAGGATTTTCCTGGCTTATAGCCTTTTTTCAAACCCTTAGTTATTAATAAGGAAAATTATTATGAAAACAAAAAAAACAGCTAAAAAAGGGAAGACTGTAAAGAAAAGGTACGAATTATCAATCAATCTTAAAGATCTACTTGAGGCGGGAGTGCATTTTGGACACAGACTATCAAAGACACATCCTGGATCTAGAGATTATGTCTATACGGTCAAGGATGGGGCTCAGATCATTGATTTGGGAGAAACCTATAAAGGGTTAGAGAAAGCATGTGCATATTTACATGATTTGGCCAAGAATGGAAAAACAGTGGTTTTTGTGGGAACCAAAAGAGCAGCTAAGGAAATAATTAAGAAAGAGGCAGTGAGATTAGGAATGCCTTGGGTAACTACTCGATGGCTTGGCGGAACTATAAGTAATTGGGATCAGATAAAGAAAAATGTAGCTCGGTTGGAAAAAATTAAAGCTGATCTGAAAAAGGGAGTAGAAGGAAGAACTAAAAAAGAAATTTCTGATATGAGAAAAGAGATGGCAAAACTTGAAAAGTTTGTAGGAGGACTTCCCAAAGCAGGAAGCCTTTTTGATGCCATGATTGTGGTTGATATTAAACAAGAAAAAACAGCGATTAGAGAAGCTAAAAAGAAAGGTATTCCAGTAGTTGCTATGGTGGATACTAATGTAGATGGAACTCTAGTTGATTATCCAGTTGCTGGAAATGATGACGCTAAAAAGAGTGTAGGAATCATTATTTCAGAATTAGGAAAAGCAGTTGAAAAAGGTTTGGGTACAAAAATGCCTAAAGTTGTAAAAAAAGTTAAAAAAGTTAAAAAAACAGAAAAGAAGGAGGATAAGAAATGAGTGGAAAAATAGGAGTAGAACTAGTTAAGAAACTAAGGGGAGAGACTGGGGCTGGAATAATGGATTGTAAAAGAGCACTGTCTGAAACTAAGGGAGATGTTAAAAAAGCAAAAGAATTTTTGAGAAAAAAGGGGTTGGAAAAAGCTCAAAAGAAAAAAGGTAGAGAAGTAAAAGCTGGGTTAGTTGCTACTTACACCCATACAACCGGAAGGGTGGGGGCAATGGTAGAGCTTTTTTGTGAAACTGACTTTGTGGCTAAAAATGAAAAATTTTCTCAGTTTGGAAAAGATCTTTGTTTACAAGTAGTTGCTTTAGAAGCTAAGGACAGTAAAGAACTAATGAAACAGGATTTCATTAAAGATGGGTCTTTAACAGTAGCTAAACTAGTAGACGAAATGATAAGTAAGTTTGGTGAGAATATAAAAGTGGGAAAGATTTACAGAGCAGAAGTCTAAGAATAAAATTGGATAAAAATAAGGATGGACCCTGAGGGGTCCATTTTTTTTATTAAGATTACTTTTTTCTGTTGACAAGGTAGTTTCCGATTTTTTTTCTTATTTGCTTGGAAGAAAGAGGTTTTTTGTTGGTCTTTAAAAAACCTTTGTGAGAGAGAATGTCTTTGGTGGATTTTGTGGTGACAGTTTGATTAGGGGATTTTTTGAAATCAGACAGGTTTTTCATAAGTTTGGAGTTTTTAGATAAAAATTTATTTAACCAGTCTTTGAGTTCGGGTGTGACTTTGGGTGGGGGAATGGTTTTTTTGATTGACATGGTAATGGTATTATAGTACCATTGGTATTATGAAGTCAAAAATAGTAACAACTAGTTTAAGAATTGAAAAGAACGATTGGTTGCAATTGAGGGCTATGGCGGCAGAGTTGGGAATGAGTGTTAATGAGTATATTAACAGGTTAATTGGTACTGGAATGTTGAGAGAACAGGTTGACTTTGTGAAAGAAAAAAAAAGAGATCCTATTTGGGATTTACCTAATATTACTAAAGGGGAAAAATATAAGAGTGGGGAGTTAAGCGAAGATGACAAGATCATATATGGCTAATAAGGTTTGTTTTATTGATACTAGTGGTTTTAAAGCCTTAATTGATAAGAAGGATGAGTTTACTAGGAGCGCGTTTTTGTGTTGGGACAAGTTGGAAAAAGAAGATTGGTCTTTTTTAAGTTCAAATTATGTTTTAGATGAAACATACACTTTTATCAGACTAAGGTGTGGTAAGGATTTTGTTGATGTTTTTAGGGAAAAATTGTCAGAGAGTTGGTCAACCAAGATTGTTAGAGTGACTGTGGCCGATGAAAGGAACGCCTGGAAGTGGTTTTCAAAAGATTGGAGTAAGCTCTCTTATACAGATTGTGTTTCTTTCGCAATAATGGAAAGGTTGGGGATAAAAAGTTTTTTTGGTTTTGATAAACATTTTTCTAGGGCTGGTTTTAAATCGGTGGTATAAGGTATCATCTATTTATGCAAAATAAAGTAGAAATAGAAGGAAAAATGGATAAAGTTGTTGATATTTTTATCAATGATATTTCAAGTATTCGAACAGGGAGAGCCAATCCGGCTTTAATCGAAGATGTAGAAGTAGAAGCCTATGAAGGTCAGAAGATGAGAATTAAGGAGCTGGGAAGCATAACGGCAGAAGATGCCAGAACATTGGTAGTACAGGTTTGGGATCAAGGAGTTTTAAAGCAAGTAAAGAATGCTTTGGCGGCAGCGAATCTGGGATTTAATCCGGCGGTGGATGGAACAGTAGTAAGAATTTCACTACCACCATTGACTCAGGAGCAGAGACAGGACTATATAAAACTTTTGTCAAAGAAATTGGAAGGAGTGAAGATAATGATCAGAAACATAAGGGGAGGGGAGAGAAGTAGTTTGCAGGGAGCAGAAAAGAAGAAAGAAATTTCAGAGGATCAGTTCAGACTGGATGAAAAAGAGCTTCAGGAACTGACGGATAAATATGTTGAGAAATTGGGTGAGGTCTCAAAAAAGAAGGAAGAGGAAATTTTAGGGCAGGGAGCATAAATAATGAATATCTTTATCTTTTTGTTTGCCCTTTCGGTTTTAGTCTTTGTTCATGAGTTGGGTCACTTTTTAGCGGCTAAAAAAGCAGGAATTTTGGTAGAAGAGTTTGGGATTGGAATGCCTCCGAAGTTGTTTTCAAAGAAGGTGGGGGAGACTCTATATAGTATAAATGCGTTGCCGATAGGGGGATTTGTAAGAATGTATGGGGAAGAGACCACATTTGTGGAAGGGAAGAAAAAAGGAGGAAAAGGAAAAGGTTTTGTGGGAAGGTCGTTTTTAGATAAGAGTCTTTCTCAAAAGGTTCCGGTGATTATGGGAGGGGTGTTTATGAACCTTATGTTTGCAGTGGTTATTTTTGGAGTGGTCTACAGTGTACTTGGAGTTCCAGTTGAAACCGATAAAGTAAGAGTAGTAGGGCTTTCTGAAGGAGCGCCGGCTCAAGAAGCGGGTTTATTGCTTGATGATTGGGTGGTGGAGGTGGGGGGCGAAAAGATGGAAGAGACTAAGGCGTTGGTAGATAAAGTGGGGGAGGTTAAGGAAGACAAAATTTTATTATTGGTAGCAAGAGAAGAGGGAGAGATGGGGGGGATAGATTTGGTTGATTGTCCTTTTTTAATTGAAGGTTGGGGTTGTTTTGAAACAGAGGTTGGTTTAAGAGAAAACCCTCCCGAGGGGCAAGGGAAAATGGGAGTGGCGGTTTCTAATACCCAGACGGTTCGTTATGAGTGGTGGCAAATGCCATTTCGCGGAGTGCTTGTGGGATTTGAAGAGGCTTGGTTTTGGGGAAAGGTAATTTTACAGGGATTGGGGACAATGGTGGGAGGATTATTTAGAGGTGAGGTGCCATCCGATGTGGCAGGTCCGGTTGGTCTTTATCAAGCTAGTTCACAGATTGCGGAGAAAGATGGATTTTGGGCGTTGTTGCATTTCTTTGGAGTGATTTCAGTGAATTTAGCTATTGTGAATGCTTTGCCACTACCGGCTTTAGATGGAGGGCGAATGGTCTTTATTTTATTTGAGGGGATAACAAGAAAGAAAATTAAGCCAGGAGTGGAGATGAAGATAAATAATATAGGAATGTTTGCTTTGCTTGCCTTAATGGCACTGGTGGCAATAGGGGATGTCTTAAGGATTGTAAAAGGAGGCTAGAGGGTGATGGTCTTTTTGAAGAAAAGTTTGTTCATGAGAGGTAAAGTTGCCAGAAGTTTTTTGATTTTGGGTTTAGTTTCAATTTTGGTAAAAGAAGACTAACTTTCCTTTTACCTATTTTAGAAAAGAGCCAGTGGATACTTTCTTGATCACCTGAATTTAAGAGGGTAGTACTTATGTACTCTAGGTGTTTTTTTAGGTTTATTTTTGTCAAATCATCTCCCCAAAAAAACTTTTTGACAGATTGTGGCAGGGGATGATTCATATCCTTATATTTTAACATTTTTTTAACCCGGATGATTTTTTATTGGCTGTAAATTAAAGCCTTTTTAGTTCCAGGAGTAGAGCAGAGTTGGGAGATAAAGGGAGAGATCGAGCATAAAAGTTGGTGTCAATTGTGGTTTGAGTAGTAGTAGTTTTTCCAGGATAGTTGGTGGTTTTTATTTGATAAGTTCCAGGGTCTAGATTTCTAATATAAACCGGGACTGTTTCGTGGTGGGTGTTTCTTTGATCGTAATTAACTAAAAGTACTTGAGTGGTGGTTCCATTTTGGGAGGCAAGGCCAGTAACCCAAGAACCTTCTCCTTTAAGAAGAAGCCTGTTTCCTCCTAGTTGGTTTAGGAGTTTAAGAGCTTGATAGCGAGGTTTCTCTTTTAAACCCTTAGATTCGTGGGTTAAAAGACCCCAACCTTGAGATTGTTTGTTTCGAGGTTGAGGACCATCTTTAATTTCAAAAGTAAAAAGACGGTGTATTTTTCCAGAGAGTCGGGTGACCATAGAGAGAAGGTGGGTTCCAGAAAGGTGAGAGTCATACCAAGCATCTGGTTCTGGATTAGGTCCAAACTCAGTGATGATACGTTCGATGTTGAAGTATTCGGGATAGTCGGTAAGGATTTGGCTTAGTTTTTCAAAATCATCTTCGTATTCCTCGGGGTTTTTACTGTATTTATGCCAGGAGACAAAGTCCATTCTGAGTCCATTTTCGTGAGCAAACTTAAAAAGACTTTTAAACCAGTTTGGATAAAAAGCAGTAATAGCCGGTCCACCAATTTTGTAGGGATTAGTGTTGGGGGCAGATTGGGCTCCTTTTACAGAGTGGTAGTAGAGGGTTTGGTAGTTGGGGTTTTTGGCATAGTGCCAGTTTCCAAAAAGATCTGGTTCATTCCAGACTTCATAGTAGATGTTGGTGATGTTTTGTTGATTTCGACCAGAGTAGTGTTCTACAGTGGCACGAATTAAGCTTTGCCATTCATTCCAGTCTTTGGGAGGGTCAATAATAGATCCATTTTGGGCAAGAGAGGAGGGGGTGTAAGAAAGAGAAAGCATTGGTTTGGCTCCAGTTTGAAGAATGGAGTTGACAGCTTGGTCAAGGCCAGAAAAGTCGTAGTTTCCAGGACTTTTGTAGACATCGAAAAAGTCGTAAATGTGATCCAGGCGGATATATTGGGGAGAGAGAGCGGCGACTTGAGGGAGAGCTGAGGAAAGCATGTCCTTTGATTCCTCTCCTCCTTGAGCAAGATTTTGCCAAAGAGAGGAAGGAACAGAGCCTTGAGGAGATTTGACATCGACAAAGATGTTGGCAAGAGTGCCAGCAGCACCTTTTCGAAGATCGTTTACAGTTTTTAGGCCAAGAATTAAGAGAGGGAGAAGGACTAATAATAGTAGGGTAGTTTTGAGGCCTTTGCTCATTAATTAAGATAGTACAGGAAAAATGCGGTGATTGCCCGTTGACAGAGGAAAAGGAAATATGTTCTAATGAATTATTGTTTTAACCTCTAGGTAAAAAAAGTGAAAAGTAAAAATAATTTATTAATACGTTTAATGTCGAAGTTTTCTTTTAGGTATGGTGTTTTCCAAAAGGGTATAGCCCAACTGCCTGTAGTTTTGGTTTTAGTTTTGATGGCAATTGCAATTCCAGCAACTTTGAAACTTACTCAAAGTACAACAGATAGCAGGAGTTCAGCGGCTACCTCAGCTCCAGGATGTTCTTATGGTTTTACAGAAACAAGAGTTTATGGTGAATGTTGTGGTTGTGAGTTGGCAAAAGAGGTAAGGGAGTGTGTGAATCCTAGTGGTACTCTGGAGTATAAGAGTTCTGCTTGTGATCATGACTCTTCAAGTTGTCAGGGAGGTTGTGGAACTGCTTGTGAGGCTACAACTCGAGATTATAATGAGTGTTGCGGTTGTGGAGAGGTGAAGAGAGTAAGAGAACATCAAGGGACAGACTGTAATAAATGGTGGGAGACTTTAGAGGATTGTCATTCTTCTACAACTGCTTGTCAGGATTACAACTGTGTAGTTGTTCCTACAGAGACTCCTAGACCAACCAGTCCTCCAGCAACATCCACTCCAAGTTGCAGTATAGGGGAGCATGAGCTTTGTTATGATCAATGTGTCGAGTGTTGTCCTGGTGGAAATTATTACGAACTTTATGGTGACTATTATTGTGGTGAGGATGATGTTCAACTTCCCACGCCAATGTTTGAAATAACTCCTCCGGCTGGTAATGCTTGCAATAGCGCTGGTGGGAGTTGCTATCCAGCTTCACATATATGTGGAAATTATGGGCAGGAAAGTTTGGGTTTAGATTGTGGAAACGCTTCTTTGCATTGTTGTAAACCCACAGATAATGCCTGCAATGGCGCTGGTGGGAGTTGCTATCCAGCTTCACATATATGTGGAAACCATGGACAAGCAACATTAGGACTTGATTGTGGAGATGATGGAGTTAATTGTTGTGTTCCTGAACCTGTGGAGCAGTGTTGGTGTGTGAATGCTGGTACAGGCTGTGGTACGGGATGTCAGTGGTCAACGACAAATCCGTTTGGATCCTTCGGTGGAGCTTGTGATGTAAGTCATTGTGAAGACGAGAGTGGTAATGAAATCGATCGTTGTTATTGTCATGAAGATTGTGGAAATCAATGTTTACTTGCTCCTTCTAATCCCTACTACTATTCAGGTGGAGGAGTGATTTGTGACTACCAGGATTGTGTGGAAACTGCACCTACTTCTACCCCAAGCTGTATTGCAGAGGGCCAGATTTGTTACGAGGATTGTGCTAGATGTTGTGATGATGACTATCATGAAGTGGGTGGTGACTATTATTGTGGTTCCACCGTCTTGCCAACCAGCTCTCCGGCTTTTACAATAACTCCTCGTCCCCGTGCAACCAATACACCAGTGCCTTTGCCAACCAATGTTGGTCCTGGAGAGCCAACCAATACTCCAGTGCCTTTACCTACTAATCCAGGTACTCAACCAACTTCGCCTCCCTCTCCCGGAACTTGTTCTGAACCTAGTGGAATACTGGCTAGAGTCCAAAGAGATGAAACTGATCCTTTAAGAGAATTTATAAGCATGGAAGCAGGGACTGCTATTAGGTTAGTCTGTGTATCGGGTCAGGAAGTCAGGCCAGCTAATGATGCAAGATTGGTAGTAGATGGACCTAATGGATATCACGAGATTTATCTTCGGGCTATTCACGAGGCTTGGACTCCCAGCGCTTCAGGTGATTACACTTTCTACTGTGAGAGCAGAGATTCTGACTGTGACGGGCTAAGATCTAACACAGCAGCGATTACGGTGAGTGGTGAGACTGCTCCAGGAATGTGTTTTAGATGTCCTAATGAGGGTGAAGAAGGGATAATTGGGGTGACAGGAGGAGATTTTGATTGTACTAACGAGATAACAATGGATGACACAGCTTTGTGGGTGAGAGAGTATAACGACACTTTAGTAAATGGTGCTCAAGAAGGAAGAATGGCTGATGTAGACTGTGATGGGGAGGCAACCGTCGACGATTTGGCAGTTTGGATTAGAGCTTTTAGAGGAGGACAATAAAATGGAAAAAAATAATGTAAAAAAGATAATCGTACTATTACTACTACTTGTGGCGGTAGTAGCAGCAACCTTGTTGGTTGGAAAGAGTCAGGATTCAAGAAAGAGTGCTTATTTTGATCAATCAAGAGTAACCCTTTTAGGAAATGGTGATGTTGAAGTTTCTGAAGAGGGAATAGTTCAGGTCAGGGCAACCGGACTTCAAGAAGGAACAAGAATCACAGCTTATGACATTGCGCTGATGGTAGATGGACCAGTAGATGCGGGAGTTGTTGAAATAGAGAGCATATTCAATGTGGCAATGAATGATGAGATTGAGACAATTGATAATAATACCCATCGAGTTTGGGTAACGGCTTACACAACTGAGGATGAGGAAGATATTCCTGGTGCAGATGTGAATGGGGTTTTGCCACTATTTTCTTTTAGACTTTTAGCAAGGGAAGAGGGTGTGGTAAGGGTTTATGTTGATCCCTCAACAGATGCTGATTTGGCCGGATGGAATCCAGATCCAACAAGCGTAGATATGGATATTTTGGTTGCCAACGTTGATGAGTACTCCTTTAATATTGGAGCAGGAGCTTTGGTAGGAGATGGTCCAAGGTTTAACTTTTTAGTTAAATTCTCAGGAGTGACGGAAGATACTACTTATAATGGAGATTCTGTGGTGAATGTGATTGCGGTGACTAGTGCTGGCAGAAGGTATGTATACAATAATGTTCCTGTAACCAGAGAAGGATCTGAAGTAGGTGTTTATGCTGGAAGTGTGGTTTTAGCAACCTTCCCTGAGGGGAGTGATGGATTTGCTTTAATTAAGGGCCCAAAACACTTACAAACTAAGTATTGTCAGAATGGTCAAAGTACAGTCTGCGAAACCGCACAGGGAAGTTTTTCTCTTGGTCCTGATTATGAAGAAACAGTTTATGATTTTAGTGCTTGGCCAATTTTGGCAGGAGATTTACCAGATGAGAATATGGTTCAAGACGAAGTAGTGGATGTTTCTGACTATACAAGACTAGTTAATTCACTGTCGGCAGGAAATAGAACAGATCCAGATTGGATAAGTAGAAATGACATAAATGGAAACAACTTAGTTGAAACCTTAGATTTAGGAGCTCTTTTAGAGACCCTGTCCAGTAGGTATGGAACCCTTTACTAAAAAGGGGGAATTAGTTAGAGTTTAAAAAGAGAGGTAAAAAAAATGGAAAAGAAACAATTAGGAAAAATGATGAACATTGCTATTCCAATCTTGGCAGTGCTCTTGATAGTAGAGAGTATTTATGCAGTGGCAAGTTTAAAATCAGGAACAGGAATTGTAAGTAGAGTGGTTAGGAGGAAGGAAGTGATTTCTTCTCCAGTAGCCATGAAGATGTCGGCTGAGCCAGCAGAAATTAAGGTTGGTGAAGAATTTACACTGTGGGTACAAGCAGAGCTTTTGGAGGATTATAAGGTTTCAGGAAGTGATGTTTTTGTTGGGTTTGATAAAAAAGGATTCAAAGTTGTAGAAGAAAAGAAAGAATTAGCTTTGGAGAAAAGTAAGAACTTTCCTAAGGTGTTAAGAGCTCTTTTAAATAAAGAAGACAGTCAGGTTGTGGTTTCAGTAGTTTCTGATGGGGGTGTGGAACTGGAGGGAGGAAGTATGGTTGATTTGGTAGGAATTAAGTTTATGGCTCTTGAGAGTGGAAAGTATAATTTTTCACTAATTAAGAAAGGAGATGACGTAAAAGCAGGAAGTACTTTTGTGGAGCAGAATAATGATGCTTCAGAGATAAAGTTTACAGTGGAAGACTTGTCTGTTAGTGTTATTTAAGAGATATGAAGGAAAGAGAATCTAGAGTAAGAAAAATAAGTTTTGGTTGGTCCTTTTTGACCCTGATGTTATTGTCTTTGACAGTAATGAGTTTAGGAGTAAAAGCTGTTTGGGCAGGTCCTAGGATGTACTTGGATCCAGGAACTGGGACTTTTAGTTCGAATTTTGATGTTACTTTGAAGATTGATACAGAGACAGAGACGGTGAAGGCAAGTGAAGCTTTAATGAACTACGATACAACTCGTTTGGGAATAGTTTCAGTTGTAGAAGCCGGGAGTCCATTTTTTTCTGAGATGGGATACGATGTAGATGAGGCAACTGGAGAGCTTTTGATTTATAACTACGAAATGGACATGTTTGGAAAGACAGGGACGGGGGATTTGGCAGTGATTACTTTTTCAATTTTAGGATCTGGAACAGCAGAAGTGAATTTTGTTTGTGAGGACGGAGTTTCTACGGATTCTAATATGTCAGGAGATAATGCAGAAGACGTAATTGACTGTGCTTCAGTTGGGGGAGGGTCGTATACCTTAAGTTCTGACGGAACAGCTCCAACATCTACACCAACCGGTGACTCAACGGCAACACCAACCACAGCAGCAGGGGCCTCTACATCTACACCAACCGGTGACTCAACGGCAACACCAACCACAGCTTCTGAGCTTCCTGAGACGGGGTTCGCGCTTCCTTCAGTGATGGTAGTTTCTTTAGGGGTAATACTTCTGGCTTTTGGTTTGTTTGTTTGGTTTTAAAATGAAAGAAAAGGGAAAAACAAAAAGTTTAGTTGTAGTTTTGATTTTAGTTTTAGTGGGTGTTTTGGCGGTTTTTGGTTTGAATACAGCAAAAGATATGTTTTCTTCGGCTGCAGGTGGAGCAGAGCCTACAGGAGTGAAGGTGGATGCTAAAGATAATTCGGCGACAATTAGTTGGACTACAGAAAAAGATGTAATGGCGGTTTTGCAGTATGGTACAACACCAGCAAGTTTGCTTTTAAGGGCATTGGAGACCACTCCGGGGGCAACCCACAGGGTGGCCATATCGCCTTTAAAGTCAGGTACTACCTATTATTTTAATATTAGGGTGGGAGATGACATTTTTGACAATGGAGGAATACCCTATTCGTTCAAAACAATGGCTGGTGGAGAAACAGTGCCAGCAGCAGGTGGGGCATTGGAAGATATGGTTCCAGGTGAAGCAACTGCCGCTCCAACTAAAGCCCAGCAAGCAACTGCCGCTCCAACCAAGGCAGCAACTGGAGACAAGTGTGGATTTTTGAAAGAATATTATGGAGATACAGATAGTGAGTACGATTACAACGCAGATGGAAAGGTGAATGTGTTGGATTTCGTGATTTGTCAGGATTGTCAAAAGATTTTGAATAACATGGGTTCAAGTGATGCGGAGTATGATAAAAACGGAGATGGTAGAGTGAATATGCCAGACTATGTTCAGTGTCTTTCAGGTAGCTAAGGTTTACCAAAAGACCTTGTTCTGGTAAAATTGCTGGAAATTAAAGCTTTTTTTGAAGGGGGGTAAAGTTAAATAATGCCAATAGTAATCAAACTAAAAAAAGGAAAAAGTAAAGATGACGTGATTGGAGCGTTCAGGCGCGCTTGTATGGAAGAAGAGATTAAGGAGAAAGTGGAGAGTAAGGTTGCATTTGAGAAACCTTCTCAAAAAAGATATAGAAAAAAACAAATAAAAGATAAGTTAAACCAGAAAGCCAGAAGGAAAGCAGCAAGATGAGTCTAATTTCTCAAATAAGAGAGGATAGTAAAAAAGCCCTTATGGAGGGAGATTCAAAGCGTCTGCAGACTTTGCGTTTTTTGATTTCACTGGTTGAAAAAAAAGAGCTTTCTAAAGAGGTGGGAAAAATGACAGAAGGGGATGTTTTGTCGGCTTTGCAGTCGGAGATGAAAAAGAAGAAAGAAAGTAGGGATATGTTTTTGAAGGCAGAAAGAAATGATTTAGCTTCTGAACTGAAAGAAGAGATGAAGATTCTTTCTGGGTATTTGCCCAAAGAGTTGGGTGACGAAGAAGTGGAAGAGATTGTAAAGAAAGTGGTTTTGGAGATGGGACAGGGAGCAGTGTTTGGAGCAGTAATGGGTAAGGTAATGGCTGAGACCAAAGGGAGAGTGGGAGGAGATAAGGTAGTAGAAATAGTGAAAAAGGTTTTGGGAAAATGAGAGAATGAAGGTTAAAGTTTTGATTAAAAAAGATCCTAGATGGTCTTTGTCGGTTAAAGAGGTCAGGAAAATGTCGGAGGGGATTTTAAGGGAGTTTATAAAATCGGGACAAGTAGAATTGAGTATTTTGTTTGTGGGAAAGAGAAAAGCAAAAAAACTAAACGAGGACTATAGAAAGATGGATTATGTTCCTCAGGTTTTGGCTTTTCCTCAAAACGAGAAGGGGATGGCTGATGGTTGGGACAGGGTAGGGGACGTGGTGATTTGTTTACCTTTATTAAGAGAAGAAGCAATAGTAGAGAACAGGCTTTTAATGGAAGTTCTTAAGGACTGGTTGAGGCACGGAATAAAGAATTTGATATACGGGGAAAAGTAAGTTTCTTATTGAAGAGGTAGGTTTTTTTAGATAAAGTAGTTTAAGTCAACTTGTTGTTTGTGGTTTATCTGTGAACAACTCCTGCCTCCAGTTTGTCCGATTTTTAGGGGATCTTTATGGGTATATTTCATTTAAAATACAGACCGAGAAAAATAAAAGAACTAGATTGTTTGCGGGCTAGGGAGAGATTAAGCTTACTTTTGGCGAGTAAAAATAGACCACAGACTTGGTTGTTTGCAGGACCTAGGGGAGCGGGAAAAACTTCAGCAGCAAGAATTTTAGCTAGACATTTAAATTGTCTTTCTTTGGAAGGGATTGAACCTTGTGGAAAGTGTGAGGTTTGTAAACAGATTGAGTCAGGCGCAGGAGTGGACGTAATAGAGATGGATGGAGCATCAAACAGAGGAATAGATGATGTGCGGGCCCTTAAAGAAAATGTTCATTTGGCGCCAATATCTTTTAAGTACAAGGTTTTTATCATAGATGAAGTGCACATGATGACCAGAGAAGCCTTTAACGCACTTTTAAAGATTTTGGAAGAACCACCTTTGCATGTAGTTTTTGTGTTATGCACAACTGATCCGGAGAAAATTCCAGTGACAGTTTTGTCTAGATTAACGAGGATTGATTTTTACAAAGGAAGTAGAGAAGAGGTTGTTTCTTCATTAAAGAAAGTTGTGGAGGGAGAAAAGGTCAAAGTGGAAAAAGGAGTTTTGGAAAAGTTGGCAGGAGCAGTGGATGGAAGTTTTAGAGATGCTCATAAAATGTTTTCGATTTTACTGAGTGAAGGTAAAGGGAAGATTAAAAAGGAAGACCTGGATAAGTTTTTAGGAAGAAGTGGATTAGGCAGGGAGAAAGATTTTTTAAGACTAGTTTCAAAAGGTAAAGGAAAGAAAAAAGAAATCCTTTTAATGGTCCAAAATATGGCCGACGGAGGAGTTAATTTTCCTGAGTTTAGGCAAAATTTACTAAAAAGTTTAGAAGAAGAGTTGGTTTTTTTGGTGGTTGGATCAGGGGAGGGTCTGGATCTGGATTTAGGAGAAGAGAGGGTTTGTTTTTTAATAGAGTGCTTGTTGGAAGCAGGAGGATGGGAGAAAAAGACAGTTCTTTCCGAGTTACCCTTAATTTTAGCTGTTTTTAAGTTTTTTGAAGAAAAGAAGGAGGTTTTGAAAGAAGGAGGAGGTGGACAAAAAGAAGTAGAGAAAAGAAATGAAAAAAAAGAAGAGGCAAGAAAAGAGGAAAAAACCTTTAAAGAAGTGGAGAAGGAGGAGGTGAAAACGAGACCAGTTTTTGACAAAGGAGACTTGAAAAGAGTTCAAGAATTATGGCCCAAGGTCCTTCTAGCAGTTAGACCACATAATCATTCAGTAGAGGCCTTTTTAAGAGCTTCTCGACCCCTAAGAGTAGAGGGGGACAGGATTGTGATTGAAGTTTTCTATCAGTTTCATAGAGATCGATTGGAAGATGAGAGAAATAGGAGTGTAGTAGAGAAGGGTTTGGCTGATGTGTTGGGTCAGGAATATAAGTTATTTTGTGAGCTAGGAGACATTTCTCGAATTAAAAGACAGGCTGAAAAAGTAGTAGTTTCAAAAAAGCCTAAGGGTTCTTTTAAAAAGGAGGGTGAGGTAGAAAGTGTTGGAGAAGAAAAGAAGGATGATCTTTATAAGGTAGCCAAGGAGCTTTTTGGTTGATGAGAGTGATAGAATAGAGGAAGTTAGTTGATAGAATTTTTTTTAAAATATGTTTGATAAAGCAAAACAAATGAACGAGCTTTTAAAGCTCAAAAAAACACTTAAAAAAACTGTGACAATGTACGAAGATGGTGAGTGGAAGATAGTAGTTACAGGAGAACAGAAGATAAAAGAGATTACTATTGATGGAGAGAGAAGGAAAGACTTGGTTGATTTTATAAACAAGGGACTTAAAAAGTCACAACAGGCAACAGTAAAGAAAATGTCAGGAGTGAGTGGTGGTTTGGGAAGTTTTTTAAACTAAGGGAATGTATAAGTTGCCTCGAGTTTTAAAAAGTTTGGCGGAATCTTTTGAGCGCTTGCCAGGGATTGGTCCTAAAACAGCAGCAAGACTTTCTTTCTACCTGCTTTCTGTTCCAGAGTCTTTTTTGGTAGATTTTGCCAATTCCCTGACTGATCTGAAAAAGAAAGTTTTGAGATGTCAGATTTGTTTTGGAGTAGATGAAGAAGATCCTTGTTACATATGTAGTGACGAGAAAAGAAATCAAAACCTGATTTGTGTAGTGGAGAATCCATTGGACATTATTGCTATTGAAAAGACAGGTAAATTTTTAGGTGTTTATCATGTTTTGGGTGGAGTTTTAAATCCCTTGCATCATATTGGACCAGATGATCTTAAAATTAGTGAGCTTTTGGTGAGAGTGGAAAAAAGATCAAAGAGTGGAGAAGAGGTGGAAATTCTTTTGGCAACTAACCCGACAATGGAGGGGGAGGCAACGGCTCTGTATATCAAAAAAGAAATTAAAAACAGAATCTTTGATGATTCGAAATTAAAGCTTAGTAGAATTGGGAGTGGTTTACCGGTGGGGGCTGATTTGGGTTATGCAGATGAGGTAACATTAAGTAAGGCTTTAAGTGGGAGAGGGGATTTTTAATGCCAAAAACAATTCCAAAACAAGTAGTTAAGGGTTTGAAAAACATAGTTACTGAGACGGCAGTAGAGACCTTGAAGGAACCAGGGAGAATGGTTGGGATGGTGAAGGATGGTGGTCAGAAAGGTAGTACTGGTCCTAAACCAGAAGCTGGTTTTGATCCGGTTTTGGGAAAAGTAGCCAATGTTAATCCAGAGCTTTTAGAAAAGTACAAAAGCAGTGATCAGGATAAAAGCCAGAAAGAGGTAAAAGAAATAAGAGGAAAACTAGGGAGACCTTTTAGAGATGTGGATAGTGAAATGAAAAAAGTACGAGTAGAAAAAGACAGAGAAGAAGAGGAAGAGGAAAAATTTTTAGAGCAGGTTAGAAGACAAAGAGAGATGGAAGAAATGGAGGGATCAGATGAGTTAGTTGTTCCGGCAGGAAAGAAAGCAAGAGGGACCGCTTTTTTGAAAGGAAAGAAAAAGGCAGCAGGGACAGGAGAGATGGCAAGAAAGAAAAACTAGTTTAAAAGAGGGAAATTAGTGGTTTAGTTGGTAAAATCAGAAATGGATAAGAAGAAAGAAATTTATTTTTACAACACTCTTTCTAAAAAGAAAGAGAAGTTTGTTCCAATTAAAAAAGGTGAGGTGGGGGTATATTCTTGTGGCCCGACAGTATATTGGAATGCTCATATTGGTCACATGTATGCCTTTGTGGTTTGGGATGTGATGGTGAGATTTTTAAGATGGAGTGGGTATAAGGTAAATCACGTAATGAACATTACAGATGTAGGACACATGACCAATGAGGATGAAGGAACAGGAGAAGATAAGATGGAAAAGGGGGCAAAAAGAGAGGGTTTGACAGTTTGGGAAGTAGCAAAAAAGTATGAGAAACAGTTTTTTGAAAGCGAAAAACTTTTAAATATTGTAAGACCAGATGTTGCTTGCCGAGCGACGGAACACATAGAGGAGCAAATAGAGTTGGCTAAAAAAATTGAGGAGAATGGTTTTGCTTACAAAACAAAGACTGGTTTGGTTTTTGATACCGGAAAATTCAAAGATTATGCAAAATTTTCTGGTAAAAAACTTGATCAAATGGAAGATGGGTCAAGAGTAGAAGTGGACAAAGAAAAAAAGAATCCTTGGGATTTTCTGTTGTGGGTAACGAATCAACCAGAGCATATTATGAAATGGGACAGTCCTTGGGGAGAGGGTTTTCCGGGTTGGCACTTGGAGTGCACAGCGATGTCGGTTAAATACTTGGGTGAAAAGTTTGATATTCATACTGGAGGCATGGAACATATTTCAGTGCATCATACCAATGAGATTGCTCAAGGATATGGGGCTTTTGGAAAACAAACAGCCAATTTTTGGATGCATAATGGATGGTTAAATCTGAAAGGAGAAAAGATGAGTAAGTCTTTGGGAAATATGTACACGGTTTTGGATCTAATAGAAAAAGGACATGATCCACTGGCTTTGCGTTATCTGGTTTTAAGTTCTCATTACAGAAAGGGTTTGGTTTTTTCCTTAGATAGCTTAGAAGTTGCCCAAAAGACTTTAAATAAACTAAGGAAAGCAGTGGGGAGTTGGAAGAGTGGTGAAAAGAAAGGGAAAATAAGTGAAGAGTGGAAAGATAAATTCAGGGGGGTTTTGGCAGATGATTTAGCTACTCCTGAACTTTTAGCATTGGTTTGGAAAATGGTTAAGTCAGAACTTTCGAGTGAAGATAAGCTGGCAACCTTACTGGATCTTGATCAAGTTTTGGGTTTGGATTTAGGAAAAGATAAAGAAGGAAAGAAAGACGTACCAAAGAAAGTGATTGATTTGGGAAAAGAGAGAGTGGAAGCAAGGAAAGAAGGGGACTATAAGAGAGCGGATGAAATTAGGGAAAAAATTTCTAAATTAGGCTATACTGTGGAAGATAAAAAGGACGGTTATGAGTTTCTGGAAAAGTAAAAGAGAATTGTAAAAAAAGGGTAAAAATGTTAAGATCTATCTCGTAAGTATGAAGAAGAAGTATGAATTTATTCTGGTTTTTGTGCCAGGGACAGACAAAAAAGAAGTTAAAGAGGCTTTGTCTGGACTAAAAAGCATTTTAAGCGATGGTGGAGTATCAGTTAAGAAAGAGGAGAATATGGGAAGTTTGGATCTTCGATACAGTATAAAAAAGCAAGACAAAGGGGATTTCTGGGTTTTACATTTGGAATCTGAAGTGGGAATAAAGAGTGGTGAGGCCAATGTGTATCTAGAGAGAGAAAAGAGAGTTATGAGATATTTACTTTTAAGGGATAAAAATTAGTTTTTAAAAAAGGAGAGAAAAGACATGTCATCAAGATGTTTAAACAAAGTATCACTTATTGGAAATTTAACTAGAGACCCAGAGCTTCGCTATACACCAGCAGGAGTAGCAGTAGTCTCTTTTGGTTTAGCTACCAACAGATCTTGGACAACTCAACAGGGTGAGAAAAAAGAAGATGCACAATTTCATAGAATTGTTGCTTGGAATAAATTAGCTGAACTTTGTTCACAACTTTTGGCAAAAGGCCGAAAGGTTTTTGTTGAGGGTAGGATTCAATACAGAGAATGGATGGATCAAGAGAACAATAAGAAACAAGTAACAGAGATTGTAATTGACGATATGATCATTTTGGATTCTAGAGGTGCAGAAGGTAGAATGCAGGGTGGTGGAATGGGTGGTCAAAGAAACAATACTGCTAACAACAGCAATGATTTTGGTGCAGTTTCTTTCGATGACAATCTTTCTGATGTGCAACTTGACGATGTAGTTGGCATTGAGCCAGCAGAAGAAGTTGTTGCTCCAGCTACTGAAAAAGCAGAGGAAAAAACTGAAAAAAAGGTCAAAGAAGCTCCAACTGCAGAAGTTAAAGAAGAAGAAAGTAAATAAGTTTTTAATTTATGAGACCACAAAAAAAGAAAAAACCAAAAGTAATAGGCGGAAGAGGAAGATGTCCTTTTTGTAAAGAGAATTGGGAACCTACCTGGAGAGACCCTGAAAAAGTGGAGAGTTTTTTGTCTCCTTGGTTAAGGATTTCTAGTCGAGCATATACCAAAATTTGTGCTAAACACCAAAGACGATATGCAGAAGTTGTAAAGCAACTAAGACATTTAGGTCTTTTGCCTTTTGTTGGCGGAAAAGAAGACTAAGCCCTGTTTTGAAGCAGTTTTTGGGTTATCATACTTGTATAGTTTTTAAGGACTTTTTTGGCGGAGAACAAAAGAAAAAAATTTGGAAAAAAAGCTTTAGTGGAATGGGTTTTTCCTTGGGGACCTGAAGGTAGGGTAAAGAGAAAAATAGGGGATTTGGTAAAGATTGGGGAGGAGCTTTTTACTGACGGAGAGGTTTTTTTGTCTCCGGTGGATGGAAAAGTTCTTAAAGTAAACAAAAAAGAAAGAGAGTTGGTGTTGGTGTTTAAAGCCTTTGAGTTTTTTGGAAAAACAGAAGGGGAAGACCGTCTTTGGGCAGAGATAATAATAGAAGAGGATGGGGAGTTGGGAGTGGAAGAGATGGAAGATAGAGTTGTTGTTTTTTCTGAAAATAGTCCAATTTTAGTGGCCAAGTCATTTGCTCTCGGGGCGAAGGGAGTAATCATTTTTGAAGAAGGGGAGATGAGTTTTTCAAATCCGTTTTTAAAACTCTCAGAAGAAGAGAAGGAAAAGTTTTTGTCGGTTTTAAGGTTAATGGAGAGGCCAGTGGTCCATTTGGATTGTAAAACCGGGAGGCTTTTACTGACAGAAAACAAGAAAACAAAGTGATAGAATCAAAAGACATGAGAAGTGGTTTTTTAAAAAAAGTAAGAAAAATCGTTGGTCTATTAATCCTTTTGGTTTTAGTAGCAGGGATTAGTTTTAACTTGGGTGAAAAGAAAAAAAGAGAGGTGGTTTCAGATGTAGAGGGAGATCTTGATTTGTCTTTAATGTGGTTGGTTAAATCAAGGCTTGAGGATACGTATCTTGATGCAAAAGAGATAGATGAGGAGGAAATGGTTTACGGAGCCATTTCGGGATTGGTGTCTTCTCTGGGAGATCCCTATACAGTGTTTTTGCCTCCTGATGACCAGAAAAGATCAGAAGAAGATTTGACAGGAGAGTTTGGGGGGGTGGGAATACATTTGGGGTATAAGGACAATGTTTTGGCAGTAATGAGTCCTTTACCAGGAACTCCAGCAGATAAAGCTGGTTTAGAAGCAGGAGACCTGATTCTTAAAATAATAGATAAAAAAGCAGATGTAGACAGGGACACACCAGGAATTAGTCTTTTGGAGGCAGTTGAACTTATTCGAGGAGAAAAAGGAACAGTGGTGACACTAAAGATCTACAGAAAATCAGAGGAGAAGAGTTTTGATGTAGATCTAACTCGAGGGGTAATAGTGGTTCCAAGCGTGGAGCTAGAGTGGAAGGAAAAGGATGGTAAGCAAGTGGCTTGGGTGAGGATGTATCGGTTTACAGAAAGACTTTTTGAAGAGTGGCCAGAAAAAATTTCAGAGATAAAAAAGAAGGAACTTGAGGGTGAGTTTGGAGGAATAGTGTTGGATTTGAGAGATAATCCAGGAGGATTTTTACAGGGAGCAGTATTAGTTGCCTCTGATTTTTTGAAAGATGGATTGATTGTTTCTCAAGAAAGTAAGAGAGGGATCGAGGAGAGTTATAGAGTAGATCAGAGACGTAGGGGTTTATTGATGGAAAAGACTGTGGTTTTGGTAAACGGTGGATCGGCTTCGGCAGCGGAGATTTTAGCAGGAGCCTTAAAAGAGCATGGGAGAGTGAGCTTGGTGGGAGAAAAGACTTTCGGCAAGGGGACGGTGCAGATGCCAGAGGACTTGCCAGGGGGAGCAGGGTTACATGTTACTGTGGCTAGATGGCTTTTGCCTAATGGTGAGAATATACACGGGTCTGGAGTGGAGGTAGACGTTTTGGTGGAGAGTAACTTTGAAACAGAAGAAGACGAGCAACTTGAGAAGGCAATAGAGGTTTTGGTTGGAGGAAAATAAAAGTTTGGTATAAAATCAGTAAGTAATATGAAAGGTGCAAAAAACTTTTTTTTGGGTTTAGCTTTTGGGGTTTTTTTGGTGGGAGGGATGCTAACAGGGGCTGTCGTTGACAGGCTTTCCGGTATTGGGTTTTTAGATAAGTTTGTTTTGCGAGATGGAGATAAAACATCTTTGTCAGTTGATAGGCGGGTTTTAAAGGAGGAGAGCATGGTGATTGATGTGGTGGAGAAGGTGACTCCTGGGGTGGTGACAGTATCGATTAGCAAAACAAGGCTGGTTCCGGATGTTTTTTCCTTTGATCCTTTTGGTTTGTTTGGATGGTCACAAGGAGGGAAAGAAGAGAAGATAGAACAAGATATTGGAACTGGTTTTATTTTAAGTGAAGATGGATTGATAGTGACAAATAAGCATGTGATTTCTGATACACAAGCAAGTTACAAAGTAGTGACAAACAAAGACAAGGTTTATGAAGTAAAAGAAATTTATAGGGATCCAGGTAATGATTTGGCAGTATTAAAGATTGAAGGCGAGAAGTTGGCTTCTTTGGATTTAGGTGATTCTTCTGAGCTTAAGGTGGGACAGACTGTAATTGCGATTGGTACGGCTTTGGGTGAGTTTAGGTCTACTGTGACAACAGGAGTGATTTCTGGACTAGGAAGGGGAATTGTGGCGAGAGGAGGAGGGAGTAGTGAAAAGATTGATGATGTTATTCAGACTGACACAGCAATTAATCCCGGTAATTCTGGGGGACCATTATTGAATAGTTTGGGTCAGGTAATTGGAGTTAATGTGGCAGTGTCGAGTCAGGGTCAGAATATTGGGTTTGCTTTACCAATTAATCTAGTTAAGAACACAGTCGATAATTTTAAAAATACCGGGGGATTTGAGAGAGCAAGGTTGGGGATTGCTTATAAGATGATCGGTAAAAAGATTGCCCTTTTAAATGAGGTTCCGGAGGGAGCTTATATGCAAGAGGTTTTAGCTGAAGGGGCAGCAGGATTGGCAGGAATAAAAGCAGAGGACATTATTATAGAATTTGGAGGAGAGAGAGTTTTAGACGAGAAAGGCAAGAAGCTATCAGAGCTGGTAAATAAAGTGAAGGTAGGAGACAAGGTGAAGGTTAAGATATGGAGAGATGGGGGAGAGAAAGAATTGACAGTTGAGTTTGTAAAAGAAGGGGTTTAGTTTTTCTTTGGTTCGTCTAAGGTGGTTAGTTCGAGAATTAAGTCCTCGATGTTTCCCTGAATCATTTTATCTAGTTTGTGCCAGGATTTTTTAAGGCGATGATCGGTGATTCGATTTTGAGCAAAGTTGTAAGTTCTTATTTTGTCAGCTCTCATTCCTTGTCCAACACTAGTCCTTAACTTTCCCTCTTTTTGAAGTTTCTTTTCTTCTTCTATTTTCCAGAGTTTAGAGCGAAGAATATCGAGAGCTATTTCCCTGTTTTGTTGTTGAGATCTTTCTTGAGAGGAGACAATGGAAATGTTACTGGGGATGTGTTTTATTCGGACAGCAGTAGAGACTTTATTAACGTTTTGTCCTCCAGCTCCTCCGGCTCGGAAAGCGGCGAATTCAAGGTCAACATTGTTAATTTTAATTTCTTGAGAGTTAATTTGAGGGAGAACCACCACAGTGGCAGTAGAAGTGTGAATACGACCTCTTTTTTCAGTGCGAGGAACACGCTGGACACGATGGGTTCCGGTTTCGAACTTAAGTTGGTGATAACAATCAAAGCCTTTTATTTTGATAACACCTTGGTCAACCTGGCTTACTTTCCAACCAATTTTGTTGGCGTAGCGGGTATACATGTTAGCAAGATCTTCGGCCCAAAGCTTGGCTTCGTCTCCGCCTGGACCAGCCCTTATTTCTAGAATAGCGATGTTAGGATTAACTTGGGGCATAAAGATATCTTAGCTTAAGTCTCGTGGTTTTTTCGAGTCTTATTTTTCTTTCTTGGTAGCAGTCTTTTCTACTTTTTTAGTTTTTTTGGGTTTTTTTGGAGTTTTGACGGGGGATTTTTTCTTAAGCCTAGTCTTTTTTTGATATTTTTTACCCTTTTCCATTTTTTCTAAGAATCGGTCAATTCTTCCTTTGGTGTCTACGTATTTCATTTGTCCAGTAAAGAAAGGATGGCAGGCAGAGCAAATTTCTACCTTGATCTCTTTTTGAGTAGATCCGGTAGTAAATTTATTACCACAAGTGCAAATGACTTGGCAGTCAGTGTTGTATTTGGGATGTATTCCTGTTTTCATAAGGCTTTGTATTATACAAAAAATTGAGGAAGTTATCCAGAAAGTTTAGTAATAAGGTCTTTTTGGGTGATAATTTCTTGTTCTCTGGTGGACATGTTTTTTAAAGCCACCTTCCCAGCTTTAGCTTCATCTGGACCAATTATAGCCACGAAAGGAATCTCTTTTTGACTGGCGTATTTCAATTGTTTTTGTAGTTTAGCTTCAGGATCGGGGTAGAGTTCAGTTATGATATTGGCTTCTCGAAGGTCTTTGGCAAGCAAAAAGGCCTCATTTTGGAGCTTTTCAGAGAAGATGGCAACCATAATTTGGGAGAGGTTTTTGGGTTGAGGGAGCATTTTCCTGTCTTTTATGACTTCGATTATGCGTTCAATTCCAAAAGACCCTCCGGCGGCTGGAATATCCTTTCCGATGTAGGTACCAGTTAGTTTGTCGTAGCGACCACAACCACCAATAGAGCCAACACCACCTTCAATGACAGTAAATTCCCAGACAGGACCAGTGTAGTAAGACATTCCACGAATAATGGAGGGGTCGTATTTATAGAAGCGAGGGTTTACAGAAACGGTTTTAAGGTAGGAAAAGATGGTTTCTAGTTCCTGAATACCTTCTTGGGCTTCTTTTGAGTCTTTAAGGATAACCTTCAAATCTTTTAGTTGGTCTTTGGTTGGGCCGGTTAGAGAGATTAGTTTTAGGATTTTTTGACTGACTTCTTTTTTAATCCCTCTTTTTTCTAATTCCTTTTTGACACCGTCAAGTCCAATTTTTTCAAGCTTATCGATAGCAATGGCAATGGTGTAATAATCCTTCTTTTTGGCTTTAGCAAAAGAAAGAATGGCGTTTATGATTTTTCTATTATTAATGCGAGTGACGAAATCTTTAAAGCCCAATTTTTGAATGGCTTCAATTCCCATTTGAATGAATTCAGCTTCGACTAGGGGAGAGGTGCTACCCCAAACATCAGCATCACACTGAAAAAACTCTCTAAATCTTCCCTTTTGAGGTTTTTCAGCTCTCCAAACAGGTTGAATCATGTAGCGTTTGAAAGGAAAGGTGAGATTGGAGAAGTTTTGAGCTACAAAACGACAAGAGGGAACAGTGAGATCGTATTTTAAGCCAATTGATCGGCCACCTTGATCTTTGAAAATGTAGGAGAGCTTGTCCATTTCGCCACCGCTTTTTCCAGCGAGAACTTGGGCGTATTCAAGAGCAGGAGTCTCTAAAGGTTCGTAGCCGTATTTTTCAAAGGTTTTTTTTATGATGGAGATCACATACTGCCTGAGACGAGCATCAGAGGCGTAAAAATCTCTAAAACCCTTTAGGGTCTGAGGTTTGATTAGATCCTTTTTGTTTTTACTATTCATGGGGTGATACACCGGACTCGAACCGGCAACCTTCTGCTTCACAGGCAGATGCTCTAACCAATTGAGCTAGTACCACCATATATGTTAAAGATATCAAAAAACCCGCCTCGTGGCGGGTAGTAGATACAGAAAAGCCCGCCAGCTTAGAGGTTGGCGTGAGGATGGCTAAATCTGTTTGTTGATTTCATGACTGGATTTTATCACCTACGGCAGGATTGTCAAATAAAAAGGACTATTCTTGATCAGTTTCTTCTTGAGTGTTTTCAGATTCAGTTTCTTGTTCTGGGATGGGGGTAGGAGCAGCTTTAATGGTTTTTAAACGTCTTGCAGCATAGGTTAATTTTCCATTTTCGCTTTGGGTAAGAATAGCGATTAAGATTTGACCGTTTTCAAAGTCGGAAAAATCAGTGTCAGAGTTAGTTTTAGCGTCTAGTTTTACTTCGTATTGTTCATTTTTATTTTTAAGAGGGGTTAGAACAAGGACTTTCGACTCAGTGGAAATGTCGCTTATGGTGGCGTAAATAACCTTTGTTTTGGACCAGTCAGTGGGAGTAGAGGTTAAAACAAGTCTTTTGCCTTCAAGGGTGTTTTCTTGTTCAACAACTCCCATAGAAAGGATTTGTTGACCTTCTTTTAGATCAGAGGAAGTGATTTCCTGTCTTTTGAGGTCGATTATGGTGGTGGCGGAGTCGAGAAGGATGGTTCTTTCTTTTTCTTGAAACTTGGTTTGAATTTTTCCCTCTTCAACTTTCTCTATGATTCCGTACCAAGCTCTTTTTTGGTTTAGAGTAGTAGAGGAAGTGATTTGTTGAATTTTTTCCTGGACCTTTTTTTTGACAGCTTCTCTTATTTCTTTAATTTCTTCTTCGGTTTGAGAGGTTTCTTCTTGCTCTTCGATTGGGGTAGGGGAAAGGTCTTCTTCCAAAGCTTCTTCTTGAGCCTGTGTAGACAAAGGAAAAAGAGAGATTAAAAGAAAAAATAGGACTAGTAGTTTAGTTTTGTTTTTCATAGTTTTTAGATTTTAGCGGTGGAATAAGTGAGGTGCAAGATGGTTTCAGTTGATTCACCATCGCTATTGAAAGAAATAATTTTGACAACATTGAGTCCACCATTTAGTTCAATAGAAATTTCAAAATTTCCATCCTCATCAGCAGTGGTGATTTCGTCTCCTTCTTCGTGAAGAACTACGACAAAGGCTGAGGGTTGGGTTTGTCCAGTAATTTTTTGGAGACTTTTTGCCAGAACAGATTCGTTTTCAGGAGATTCAACTTTAAGATAGATTTTTTCGGTTTTTTCTTCTTCTCCGGTCTGGGTTTCTTCTTTTTCTTCTTGGTTTTTTTGGGGAACTTCTTCTTTTGTGATTTCAGTTTCTTTTTCTAAAATTTCTTTTAGTTTCCCTTCTTGGATGAGCCAAAAAGCAGCGGTGATTATGAAACCAAAAATGGCTCCGATGGCGATAGCTGTGAGTAATTCCTTCTTCATGAGAGTAGGTTATCATATAGGAACAATAATTGGAATAATAGGGAATTGTGGTATATTTGTTTAGGTATGGATATCAAAAAAATAAGTGAAAAAGGAGCTGTCTTGAGGTCGAAAGGATTGGGAGTGGGAGTGAATCTTTTCCCATCCAAAGGAGATCTTAAAGGATACAGGTTAGAGCTTGATATTATTTTGTACACCAATGGTAAGGGGGGGCGAGAGGAAAAGGAATTTGAAGGCTTGAAGGTGATAGGTCCTGGAGAGTATGAAAGCAAGGGAATTGAGGTTGAAGGTTGGTATTTAAATCCTAAGGATAAGGGAGAGAAAAGCAGTGTTTATACGGTAGTGATTGATGGGTTAACAGTTTGTATTTTGGGAAAAATATCAGAAGGATTGTCCGATAGTTTGATAGAAAAGATCGGAGGAGTACATGTTCTGTTGATTGATCTGAAGAGTGATATTAAGGTGTCAGAGCTTTGGGAGCAAGTAAAAAGATTGGGTCCTAATATGGTGGTACCAATTGGTTTTTCTTCTGATAAAGGGGAAGAGGTGAAAGCTTTTTTGGATGCGGCTGATGAGGAAGGACTGAAAAGTGTTGAAAAGGTTAAAGTTGACAGTTTGACACTACCCGAAGACAGAGTGGTAGTTATTTTAAATGGCGGAAAATAAAGGAAGGGTTCCACCACAATCAATTGAGGCAGAAAGATCAGTTTTAGGGAGTGTGCTGATTGATAAAGATGCAGCATTGGCAGTAGCAGAGTTTTTGAGACCAGAACATTTCTACGAAAGCAGTCACCAAGAGATTTTTAAAGTGATGCTTGCGCTTTATGAAGAGAGAACCCCGATTGATGTGGTTACGGTGGCAGATGCCTTAAAGAAAAACAAGTCACTTTCAAGAGTTGGAGGAAGGGCATATTTGGCCAAGTTGACCTCCTTAACACCAACTTCAGCTCATGCTGAGCACTATGGAAGAATAGTTAAAGGTTTGTCGGCAAGAAGAGAGTTGATATCAGCAGCTTCAAAAATTACAGAACTGGCTTTTGATGGAAAAGGGGAGTCGCAGGAGGTGATGGATAGTGCAGAGCAGGAGATATTTTCTTTATCCCAAAGACATCTTAAGAATATTCCAGTGTCTTTAAAAGAAATTTTGACAGACAGTTTCGATAGGTTGGATGAATTGCAGAAATTAGGAACAGGTTTAAGAGGGGTGTCAACTGGTTTTAAGGATATGGACAACATATTGGCAGGGATGCAGGCGAGTAATTTGTTGATTTTGGCAGCAAGACCAGGAGTAGGAAAATCGGCCTTTATGTTAAATATTGCCAGACATGTAGCAGTGGAAACCAAATTACCAACTTGTATTTTTTCTTTGGAAATGAGCAAAGAGGAAATGGTAGACAGACTTTTGACTAGACAGGCGATGATTGATGCTTGGAAACTAAAGACGGGACAGTTAAATGATGAGGACTTTAGTTCTTTGTCTGAAGCAATGGGGGTTTTGGCTGAAGTTCCTTTGTTTATAGATGATAAACCAGGAATGTCAGTTTTAGAGATAAGGACAAAAGCAAGAAGGCTTCAGGTGGAACAAGGACTGGGTTTGGTAATAGTAGATTATTTACAGTTAATGAGAGGAATGACTAAGGATAATAGAGTTCAAGAGGTTTCTGAGATTTCGCAGGGCCTGAAGAACTTGGCTAGAGAATTGAAGGTTCCAGTTTTAGCAGCAGCCCAACTTTCAAGAGCAGTGGAAAGTAGGGGAGGTAAGCCAAGGTTGGCGGACTTAAGAGAGAGCGGATCAATTGAGCAAGATGCGGACGTAGTGATGTTTTTGTGGAGAGAAGATGAGGAGAACAGAGAGGGAGTGACTTGCGAGGTATCAAAACACAGAAACGGTTCAGTGGGATCTTTCCCACTTTATTTTAATGCTAAGCAGGTAAGTTTCTTTGGCATGGAGAAAAAGTAGTAAAAAAAAGGTTGTTTAAATTTTGGGGTGGGTCGTGAGATAATTGGATGGTTGATAATTAGTTTTTGCCGGAGTGGCGGAATTGGCAGACGCGCACGACTCAAAATCGTGTGATCGCAAGATCATGTGGGTTCAACTCCCACCTCCGGCACCATGTTATTCTTCTTTAAATGATTAGTTTCTGGAAAGGTCTTTCTTTAACTTTGTTTGGGATCTTGTTCTCTTTGGGAATGGTTTTTTATCAGTATAGGTCTTGGAAGGCTTTAAAGGATGATTTGTCGGAAAAAGATCTTATGGGAGTACTTTGGATTAGTACGATAGTCTCTCTTTTAGGTGGAAGGATGGTTTTTGTTTTAGGAAACTGGGGAGAGTTGGGGGGAGATTTTTTAAGTTGGGTTTTGTTTTGGAGAAAGAGTGGTTTTTCCTGGTTGGCTTTTTACTTTTTTTGGGTGGGGAGTATTTGGTTGTTTTCGAGGATAAAAGAGTGGAATCACTGGAGGGTTTTGGAGGAAGTTTTGGGTCCATTTTTAGGATGGTTAAGCTTTTCTTATTTGGGAATGTTTTTCTCTAGCTCTTTTTCAGTCTTTTCTAATTTGGGCTGGTTTTTGGTGTTTTTGTTTTTGTACATTTTGTCTTTATGGATTGGGAAAAATTATAGATCTTGGGTTTGGTATCCGAGTGGTAAAAAAGGTTTTCTTTTTTTAGCAGTTAATATATTGTTTTTTGTTTCGTTCTTTGTTTTTAGTTTAATTAAGAGAGGTGGATTGGGATCTTTGGATATTTTGAGTTTGGGATGGGTAATCTTGCTTTTGACTTCTTTGTTTTCTTTGGGAGAATATAAGATAGGAGGGGGTAGTAAGAAAAAGAAATAGAAAAGAGTTTCTTTTTTACCTTGTTACATGTTAGTATCTTTAGAGAATGGTTAAAAAACTAAATTTTTCATTTCCAACAAAAGTATTAGGTCCTGTAAAGGGTTTTTTGCAAGGAGAGCTTAAAAAGCTTAAAAAACAGGCGGAAAGAGTAAAGAAAAATGATCCTTTTGCAGATACAAGCAGGGTTAATGATAATGCAGCGGTAGATACTGATGTTGCTGAACAGGTTGGTCATAGTAATGCAGAAGCCAAAGGAAAGTTTATAAAATCGAGAATTGTTCAGATTCGTAAAGCTTTGACTAGAATAAAGATCGGAAAATATGGAATTTGTGAGGATTGCGGAAAAATGATAGATACAGACAGATTAATGGTGTTTCCAGAGACAACAGTTTGTGTAAAGTGTGTTAAAGACAGAGAAAAATAAGGTAGGATTGGGATTGTTTTCATTTTTTTTGGTTTGGTTGGGACATGAGTTTTTTTCCAGCAGAGGAACAGTTGTTTTGAATAGGGGAGTATCCTTTGGAATCGAGGTGCCGGTTTTTTTGGTGGCAGCGTTTTTCTTGGTTTGGATTCTGGCTTTAGTTTATTTTCGAAAGAGTGATTTTTTCTGGTCTCTTTGGGGATTAGTCGTTGGAGGGGGAGTTAATTTTTTGGACAGATTAAGGTGGGGTGGGGTGAGGGATTACTTTAATTTCTTTGGTTTGTTTTATAATAACTTGGCAGACTGGGTAATTTTTATTTCGATACTTAGTTTTGTGGTTTTGTTTTTTATAAAAGAGAAGAATGAAAAAAGATAAAAGAGAGGAGATAAAAAAGATTTTTGAAGACAAGTTTTTCTTGGTTTTAGATAAGCCTTTTGAGTGTTTGTCAGTGAAAGCGTCAACAAGTAAACTTTTTTCTTTAGAGGAATGGATGCGAGAAGAGTATCCCAATGTTTTTAGAAAATCAGGCAAACAAGAGAGTGATTTTTTGAAAAGAGGGGGAGTGGTTCACAGGTTAGATAAGAATACGACGGGCTTGGTTTTGACGGCCAAGGATGAAATTAGCTTTTTAAGGCTTCAGGGGCAGTTTAAAGAGAGAAAGGTTAAAAAAAGCTACTATGGTTTGGTTTTGGGAGAAATACCTCTGGAAGGGGGGATAGAGGTGCCCATAGCGCGTTGTAAACAGAGCTTTGGGACTTGGGAGGCTGATCCTGGCGGTGCAGAGGCCAAAACTGACTTTTTGAGGTTGAAAGTTTATGAATTTGAAGGAAGAAAGTACAGTTTGGTTGAATTAAAGCCAAAGACGGGTAGGACTCATCAGATTAGAGTGCATCTTAAGTACATGGGGTGGCCGATAGTGGGAGATAAGATTTATGGTGGGCAAGATTTTCCTGGTTTGAAAAGACTGTTTTTACACGCTGGGAAAATTGAGTTAAACCATCCAGAAACTGGAGAAAAAGTTTCATTTAAGAGTAAGTTGACTGATGACTTGGTTAGGGTTTTGGCGAGACTGGGAGAAAAAGATCAGATAATTTAATTTTTTATAGTCAGGTGGAACTAGTTTATTTACACTGACTGAGGTTTTGTTATAGACTTTTTGGTATGAAAAAGAAAAAAGAAGAGGGAGGGGGTAAAAAAGTAATGGTCTTTGGATTGGTTGTTTTGGTTTTCTTTTTAATTATTGCTTACTTTAAAAGCTGGGATGGTAAAAGTGATTTTGTGGTGGCATCTTTGGGAGAGAAAGAGTTACACATTCTTAGTTTTTCTCCAGCTAGAGGGGTGGTTAGTTGGTATTTGATTCCGGAGGAAATTAGCCTTTTAGTTCCTGGGGGTTATGGTTGGTATCCAGTGAGTAGTTTAAAGGGTTTAATTGAGCAAGAGAAAAAAGAGAACCTACTCGAAGACCTTTTGTTTTTAAATTTCGGTTTGGTAGTTAATGACGGAATTTTAGGATCTTTTTCAACTACAGATAAAGTAGGTGATTTGTTGAAGAGTTCAAAGATGGGGTTAATGGATCGTTTAAAGATTAGATTTTTTACAGATAGAAATTACAATACTGGTTTGAAGAAAATAGAGGGAGGGCTTTTAGAGCTTGAAGGAGGAAGGGTGGTTGTTGATAAAGATCGATGGTTGGGTAATTGGGTCAGGGATTTAGCAGATGCCCAGTTGGTAGGAGAAGGTTTAGGGGTGGAAATTTTAAATGGGGGTGTAGGAGGTGGAGGGGCCTTGAAGGTGGGGAGAATTTTGTCGATGATGGGACTTGATGTGGTTTCAATTGCAAACACGGAGGAGGATGAAGGAGATTGTCGAGTGGAGTACAGAAAAGAAGTTTTAGATTCAAGGAGTCTTTTTAAACTAAGAGAAGTTTTGAGTGAGAAGTTGGATTTTGAGGAGAAAAGTGAATTAGATACGGATTTTTTAATAGTGTTAAAGGAAGGTTGTTTTTTAGATATTGACGAGTAAAAAGGTCGTATTTGGGGTTATATCTTAAGAGGGGAGTGTTACAATAGAACACGATGTCTGGTCATTCAAAGTGGTCTAATATAAAACATAAAAAAGAGGCGGAAGATAAAAAAAGAGGAGCAATTTTTTCAAGATTATCGAAGCAAATAATAGCAAGTATTAGGGAGGGAGGGGGACCAGATCCAGCAGCGAATTCCAAACTGAGGACAACAGTCAAAAAAGCTAGAGATGCAAATATGCCCAATAGTAATATAGAAAGGGCAATAAAATCTTTTAGTGAAAAGGCGGCTTCATTGGAGGAGATTCTTTTGGAGGGTTATGCAGATGTTGGAGTTGGAGTGATAATAGAGACTTTAACTGATAATAGAAATAGGACATTGTCGGAATTGAAGTTTATGTTTAAAAGTCACGGAGGGGCTTTGGCTGAGTCCGGATCAGTTCTTTTTCAGTTTGATAGGTTAGGGAGAATTAAGGTCGAGAAAATGGATGAGGAAAAAACTTTGGATTTTATTGAATATGGGGTGGTAGATATAGAGGTCAGAAAAAGTGGGTCGGATAGGGGAGTTGTGTTTTGGGTGGAGATTGGAAAGATGGAGGAATTGAGTTTAAAATTAAAGGAAGCGGGATTTTTAATATTGTCCGCAGAGCAAGTTTATAAAGCAAAAAGTTATGTGGGAGAATTTGGGGAAGAGAGATTTAAAAGAGTGAAAGAACTTACAGAAGAGCTTTCAGATCATGAAGATGTTGTTTCTGTTTATATGAATTTAAAAAAGTAAATGAAATTAAGTAAAAGAGGAAAATTCTTGTTAGGATCGGGAATTTTATTTGTTTTGTTCTGGTTGAACTTAATAGTTCCTTTTGAGTATCGATATATATTCATGTTTGGAGTAACGTTGATTTTGGTTTTAGTTTATTGGTGGGTTTTGGGGGCTTGGAAATCAACTAAAGTGATGACAAGAGTTTTTCTTTTAATCCTTCCTTTGTTTTTCTTTCTGGGATTTTTAATGTTTGCTTTTTTACTTCCTTTGCGATGGTGGATGAAGATTGGAATGGCTTTATTTTTTGCGGCAGTTAATTACGTGATCGTTTTAGTTGAGAACGTGTTTTTGTATGCAGTCGAAAAGAAAACGGTTCCTTTGTATAGAGCGGCTTACACAGTATCTTTAATTCTTTTATTGCTGTCATCCTTTTTGTTGTTTGATGGTTTGTTTTCATATAGGGCTTTGTTTTGGGTAAATGGTTTAGTAGTTTTTGCAGTTTCCTTTCTTTTGTTTTGGTATCACTGGTGGACAGTTTCTATCGAGTTGGGTACAGAGTCTTTTAAATTAAATAAGACAGCGATTTGGGTACCATCTCTTTTAATGTTGGAGCTGGTGGTGGTTATATCTTTTTGGCCAATGTCTCTGTTTTTAAGATCCTTTTATCTAACAGCAGTCTTTTATGTAATCGTTGGGGTTTTAAGAATGGATTGGAAGGAGAGACTTTTTAAGAAGGTTAAAATTGAATATTTGTGGGTAGGATTGGGAATTTTAATGAGTTTGGTTTTAATGTCTCGTTGGAGAGGGTAGGGGGTTTGTTAGTTTACTAAGATCTTTCTTTCGAGTTTTGTCTTTTGGATTTTATTAGGCTGAGGTTTGTTTTAATTTTTTAGATTTTATTTTCCTTTAGAAAAAAATAAAGGGGTAGACTAAAGGGGGAGCAGGGAAGTTGTCCCATAGTATTTAATATCCTATAATCTATATCATTTTCACAAATATTATAGGGAAGTTTCACGAGGGGAGTAAATCTAGCAGTGTAAGAAAAGAACTGCTAGCTAGGTTTAAAAACGTAAAAACTATGGTAAATAAGGGAATATTTAGTGTACTAGAATGATATAGTTTGTGTAGGTGGACCTCTCTTAGGGAAGAGGGGTACCTTAGGAGGGTTTTGTGGAAAAGTGGAGGTACCCATAAGAAGAGAGATAATATTTAAATAAAAAAATAAAAAATCTTTTTTATCTGATGATTTTACTTAATTGGTCTACTAGGAAGCACTACTCCTCTGAGGGTTGTTTGGAAAAATAGTAGGTCGCACAATGTATCTTTTACGACTATACTAAAATTTGTGATAGTGGAGGAGTGCTTTTTATGGTTTTATTATTTTGAAAATATCGGATTATTTTTTCTTTAAAGAAGAGAGTTTGGTTTTTAAAAAACAACATTCTTCCCCTTAAAGTCAGATCCCTTTGTTTTTGGTTTTTGTGCCTGGAATCTGGTTTTTGACTTCTCTGAAGGTTAAATAAAGAGGGAGGGAGAAAAAACATGGAAAGATAGGTAAAATATATATGACATCAAGAGAGGCTCTCTAAACGACTTTTTAATATACTAGGCTATGGTAGTATCAAAAAGTTAAAAGTTGTTTTGGAAGATAGTCCTTAATGATGGGTATTTTCGAAATTGAAACTTAATCAAGTGATGCATAATTGTAAAGCTCTTCTTATGGTCACCTTTTAGTATTTGTTTTATATTTTTTATAAGTTTTTAGTTGAGGGACAAAAATTTCTGTTTATATTGTTTTTTTCTTTATAAGAGAACAAGAGATTGGTTATTTTAGAAAATGTTGTTTCGCTATTTTGAGTGTCGCACAATCTTTTGTATAATGAGGTATGGATAAAATGGACCTTAGAAGTCTTATTGATCGATTCTTAGAATCTTTGGAGGTTGAGAGAAATGCGTCCCCTCTTACAGTAAGAAATTACAGACATTACCTTTTAAGATTCTCCTCTTATCTTGCTTCCCTCTCCCCTAGTGGGTCCGTATTGAAAAATTTAAAAAAAGGACAAGAAATTTCAAATGAAGGAAAAAATACAAGAGAAAGGAAAGTTTGGATTCAAGAAATAAATATGGAGAGTGTGAGAAAATTTAGGCTTTACTTAGCTCGCCTAGAGGGAAGGAGTGGAAGTTTGAGTTCAGTTACCCAGGGCTATCATGTAATTGCGATAAGAGCCTTCTTAAAGTGGCTTCGTAAGAATGATGTTTTGGCCATGGATCCGGAAAAAATAGAAGTTCCGAAAAAGAAAGGAAAGAAAGTTAAGTTTTTAGAAAAGGAGCATGTGGAGCGCTTGCTTAGTCAACCAATTTTATCTACTCCTAAAGGGCTTCGTGATAAAGCCATGCTTGAGTTTCTGTTTTCAACAGGGCTTCGTGTTTCAGAGTTGGTGGCTTTAAACAGAGACCAGGTAAATTTAAAATCAAGGGAGATTGGAGTGGTAGGTAAAGGAGGTCGTCCTCGTTTGGTTTTTTTGTCAGATAATGCGATAAAATTCTTGGAAAGATACATGGTAAGTAGAACTGATCACTTTAAACCGCTTTGGGTAAGGATTTTTAGAACTCCCTCCCCTACTCTTTCGCATGAAGAAGCAAGGTTAAGCGTTAGATCAGTTCAAAGAATAATTAAAGGATATGGGAAAAAAGCCAAGCTTCCAATAACGGTTACACCACATATAATGCGGCATTCAATGGCAACGGATCTTTTACGAGGAGGAGCAGATTTGAGGGCAGTACAGGAGTTTTTAGGGCATAGTAATATTTCAACGACACAGGTCTATACTCACGTAACAGATAGTCATTTGAGAGAGGTTTTTAAAAAAGCTCACAGTGGAAACAAGTAGTTATTTTTTCTTTTGTTTTGTCTCCGGCTTGGTTGATTGCTTTTCTGGATCAAGATCTGGATTTATAAGACTGGCAGCAGTACTTACTTGATCACCTTTTTTCTTAAAGCGCATGAGGATTACTCCTTGAGTGTTTCTTTGAAGAGAGGGAATGTTTTTGATGGGAAGTTTAATGATCAAGGCAGCGCGAGAAGTAACAATAAGTTCTTGGTGGGTTTCATCAACAACTAGAGAGGTGGCTACCATTCCGGTTTTTGCAGTAAGATTGGCTACTTTTACACCAACCCCACCTCTTTTTTGGAGAGGATAAGAATAAACATTTGATCTTTTGCCTAGACCGTTTTCGGAGATGAAGAGAAGGTCTTTGAATACTTTCCTTCTTTTATCTTTTGGTTTTTTGAGTTTTTCGGGAACGGTATCCATGTTGATGACGTAATCGTTTTCTTTAAGAAGAATTCCTCTTACTCCCCTAGTGTGGCGTCCCATTGGTCTGGCATCTGATTCTTTAAAGCGGATACATTTTCCATTTTTAGTGACCAAAAGGATCTGATCTTCGCCGGAAGTTAATTTAACCCAAGCTAGTTCATCTTCTTTGTCTAGTTTTATGGAAGTTAGACCGGATTGGCGAATGTTTTGGAATTGTTTTAGATTGGTCTTTTTAACCACTCCCCTTTTGGTGGCCATAAGGATAAATTTGGCACCGTTATTGTCTTTTTTAATAGGTAAGATGGCTTGAACTCGGTCCCCTGGAGAGATGTTTATGAGATTTATGACTGCTTGACCCTTGGCTTGGCGGTTTCCTTCAGGAAGTTCCCAAACACGAATTTTGAAACATTTGCCTTTGTTGGTGAAGAAAAGTAAGTAATCATGGGTATTTACGGATAAAAGGTGTTCTATTTGATCGGTTTCTTTAGTGGTCATACCAACCACTCCTTTACCACCTCTTTTTTGAGAACGGTAAGTACCTTTAAGGATTCTTTTGATGTATCCGGTTTTGGTTACAGAAACCAATACCTCTTGAGGAGCAATAAGATCTTCTTCAGCAAGTTCTCCTAAAGCATGGACATAAATTTTAGTTCTTCTTTGGGATTTGTATTTAATCATGATCTCTTCGTTTTCGCTTTTAAGAATAGAAAGCATTTTTTTAGGCTTAGTCAGAATAGAGATTAAGTTTTTAATTATTTTTTGGAGGGTTTTGTATTCATTTTCAATTTTTAGCCTTTCGAGAGCAGCCAGTTTTCGAAGTTGCATGTCAAGGATGGCGGTAGCCTGAAGGTCGGAGAGTTTAAATTTGGTCATTAATTTTTCTCTGGCTACTTCGGCGGTTTTTGAGGCCCTAATGGTTTTAATGACTTCATCTAGATTATCAAGAGCAATCTTTAATCCTTCTAGGATGTGAGAGCGAACTTTGGCTTCTTTAAGGTTAAAAATAGCTCTTCTTCTGATGACATCCTGACGGTGGCGCAAAAAGTGAAGAAGGATTTGGCGTAAGTTTAGAGTTTGAGGGACACCGCCTGCTAGAGCAACGATATTCGCAGGATAGGAGGTTTGTAGAGGAGTGAATTTATAGAGTTTGTTAAGAACAGTCTTGGGACGACCAGCTCTTTTTAATTCAACAACGACTCTTATACCTTCACGATCTGATTCGTCTCGAAGATCACTTATACCAACAATTTTTTTATTCTTGGCAAGATCGGCGATTTTTGCAACTAGTCTTGCTTTGTTTACCTGGTATGGGAGCTGAGTGATTATGATTCTCATCTTCCCTCCCCTGGCCTCTTCGATTTCTGCTTTTCCACGAACGATTATCTTTCCTTTTCCAGTAGCGTAGAGTTCATCTATGGATTGGCGACCGTGGATTTCACCGTAAGTTGGGAAATCTGGTCCTTTTACGAATTTGGTTAAATCTTGGACCCCAACAGCAGTGTCTAAAGTGAACTGGTACTGAGCGTAAGATTCAACTTCTTTATAAATTTTTTCTTTGGTGGAGAGATTTTTTTCTTTGGTTTTTCCGAGTTTTTTGATTTCAAAATCTTTCTTTTCCTTAAGTTGGCAGTTTTCTAGGATGTAGTTAACAGCCTGGCAGAGTTCGGTGAGATTGTGAGGAGGAATTTTGGTGGCCATGCCAACGGCAATTCCGTCAGCTCCGTTTAGAAGTAAATTAGGGACCCTGGCTGGCAAAACTGTTGGTTCTTCAAGAGTAGAGTCGAAATTAGTTACGGTTTCAACAGTTTCTTTCCCCATATCCAGAAGTATTTCTTGGCTGAATTTGGCCAAAGCAGCTTCGGTGTAACGCATAGCAGCTGGAGAGTCACCGTCAATGGATCCAAAGTTTCCTTGACCTTTAATTAAAGGGTAGCGCATTGAAAAATCTTGAGCCATACGGACAAGGGCGTCGTAAACAGCAGTGTCTCCATGAGGGTGGTATTTACCTAGAACTTCTCCGACAATTTTGGCACATTTACTGGGTTTTCCGCCGGGGGTGAAGCCGGTTTTATGCATGGCGAAAAGAATACGTCGGTGAACAGGTTTTAAGCCATCCCTGACATCTGGGAGAGCACGTTGAACAATAACGCTCATGGCGTAGTCCATGTAGAACTTTTCCATTACTTTTGTTATTGAGGTGAGTACTATTTTATCGGCCATATTAGGTGTCTATATCTGCCATGTGGGCATGAGTTTGAATAAATTTCTTTCGAGGAGGAACCTCTACTCCCATAAGAATGGTAAATAGTTCGTCTGCCTTTTGAGCGTCTTCGATATTGATTTTTTTAAGAAGACGGGATTCAGGATCCATGGTGGTGGACCAAAGTTGATCAGGGTTCATTTCTCCTAGTCCCTTGTAGCGTTGAAGGTGGAAGTTTTTGTTGGGGTTTAGTTTCTTAACTTCAGCGTTTTTTTCTTCTTCAGTATAAACATAGAAAGATTTTTTACCTTGAGTGACTTTATAAAGAGGAGGAACGGCAAGATAGATATATCCCTGTTGAACAGTTTCAGGAAGATGGCGATAGAAGAAAGTCAGTAAGAGGGTGGCAATGTGAGCACCATCGACGTCAGCGTCGGTCATAATAATAATTTTATGATAGCGAAGTTTTTTAGGATCAAGAGTCTCCCCTATTCCCATACCGAGGGCGATAATTAAATCCTTTAATTCGGCAAATTCTACAATCTTGTCTAATCTTGCCTTTTCAGTGTTTAAAACCTTTCCCTTAAGAGGTAGGATGGCCTGAAAATGACGATCTCTTCCTTGTTTTGCAGATCCTCCAGCTGAATCTCCCTCAACGATGTAGAGTTCGGATTCTTTGGGATCTTTGGACTGACAATCGGCTAGTTTTCCAGGAAGGCCCATAGAGTCAAAGATACCTTTTCGCATAATAGCGTCTTTGGCAGCTTTGGCAGCATTTCTGGCCTTAACCGAAAGAATGATTTTACCGACAATGGTTCTGGCAAGTTGGGGATTTTCTTCAAAGTAGGTATTGAGTGCGTTTCTGACAATTCTGGCCACAATAGGCTGGACTTCTGAGTTTCCAAGTTTGGTTTTAGTTTGTCCTTCAAATTGGAGATTTTTACTAGGCATTTTAACGAAGATGACGGCAGTAAGCCCTTCTTTTACATCTTCCCCAGAGATTTGGTCCTTTTCATTTTTAATGAGTCCGTTTTTATTGGCATATTCTTTTATAACTCTGGTGAGGGCCATTCTGAAACCAGTTAAGTGGGCTCCTCCTTCTTGAGTATTGATGACGTTAACAAAAGAAGCGACATTTTCAGTAAAAGAGTCGTTGTATTGAATGGCAACTTCGACTTCTTTATCATCCTCTTGAGCTTTAATATAGACAGGTTTGTGGATGACAGTTTTTTTGCCGTTTAGACTTTTTACAAGACTGACGATTCCTCCTTCAAAGTAGTAGTGGTATTCAGAGTCTTCTCGAAGATCAAAATAGTGGAAGTACATACCGGAGGTAAGATAAGCTCTGTTTTTAAGGGATTTTAGGATGACTTTTTTATCAAATTCGAGAGTTTCTTTAAAAATTCGAGGGTCTGGTTTGAAAGTGGTGGTAGTGCCATCTGCTCCCTTGGGGATGATTTTTTCTAGTTTTTCTACTTTTGTTTTTGGGATAACAGAAAGTTTCTTTTTAATTTTTCCTCGGGAAAACTCAATGTGGTTTATTTTTCCGTTTCTTCTTATTTCAGTTTGGAAGTTTATGGAAAGAGCGTTTACACAAGCAGCACCAACACCATGTAAGCCTCCGGAAACTTTGTAGGCATCACCATCAAATTTTCCACCAGAGTGGAGGGTGGTTAAGATGACTTCGATAGCGGGTTTTTTATATTTGGGCATGATGTCGATGGGTATTCCCCTACCGTCATCAGCAACGGTTACAGAGCCATCTATTTGAATAATGACCCAGACGTTTTTGGCAAATCCAGCAAGAGCTTCGTCAATAGAATTGTCGATGATTTCAGTAAGACAGTGGTGTAGTCCACGGGTACCGGTAGATCCGATATACATGGCCGGTCTTTTTCTAACTGGTTCCAAGCCTTCTAAAACAGTGATTTGTTGGGCGGAATAAGTCTGATCTTTTGTCATTTAGTTTAACGAAAAAAATTACGGATTTTCATAATCCGTAAGTCCTTTTTTACAAGGCAATTAAAGTGTCCTAGTCTTGCTTAAGTATAGAGGATTTCTTGCCTAAAGTGAAGGCCTTAATAGCCTCAAAAGAGACCACAGAACCGGCTACTAAAGCATTTAGAGAGCGGTTGATTCCTAGCATGGGAATTTCTACTATTTGATCAACATATTTTAATAATTTTTTATCCATTCCAGTGCTTTCATTTCCAATAATAAGGGCGGTGGGAGAAGGATATTTTACTTGATCGTAAGGTAGGCTGTTTTTGTCCTGTTCTATGGCAATTAAGTGATAGTTTTTTTCTTTTAGTTCTTTTAGACAGTCTTTAGTAGATGGAAAATGTTGCCAAGGGACCCATTTCCAAGTACCAACTGAGGCGCGGTGGATTTTAATGTTAGGAGGAGTGACAACGGGTCCACAAAGATAGATTTTTTCAGCAGCCAGGGCATCGGCCAGTCTAAAAAATGAACCAATGTTAAAAGTGTCTTGGACGTTATCTAAAACCAGAACTAGAGGTTGACGCTTGATTTTTTCAAGGTCTTTGATGACTGGTTTTGAAAGTCGCAGTTTTTTGGCGTTTAATTTTTTTGGCATGTTTTAGCAACCCCCCTGATTTACAGTAGCTTTTGTTTCAAGTTCTGTCTTACACTCCTTTGGTTGTTTTTTGAATGAGGCGCAGACGGCTTGTTTCAGAACTTCAGGACTGCGGAATTGGTCTTGAGTAAAAACCTTTTTGTTTATACTGATTTTTCCAGACCCATCTTGTTGGTAGGCGTTTTCGGGAGGGAAAGAAACTCCATTTATTAAAAGCGTGGGAGAACTGAAGGCCTGGTCAGCTTCAGAATCAGCGAGATGTTGATCAATTAAAGAAGTGGCATCTTTAGTGAAGCAATCTTTTATTTTTTTGGTGTCAAGATTAGAGTCTTTGGCTTGCTGTTCCCAGCAGGAGTCGACATTATCTTGATTGCAGTTTTGGTTGGTTAGACTAATAAAGTTCCACCAATCGGTTTTATCTTCAGCTTGGGAGTAAGCACAAATCTCTCTAACATTCTGGTTTAGCTCTCCCCTACCATGAAGGGATGAGTAGGCAGTTTCAGATGATTCTAAAAGATATTTGTTTTTACATTCTTCAACAGTTTCTACAAAGTTTGTTTTACATTCAGTGAGGTTAGTGAAATAGCCTTGTTCGATATAAGACAGACATTTCTCTTCGTTGTAGACTCTTTGATCACAGAAGGCGTTAGTATCATCTACTTTCGAGAAGATGTATTGAGGTTTCCAGTCAACCTGATCTTTCAAAAGTTCAAAGACTGGTTTAAGGGTGGTTTCGATTTGATTTCCGTAGGGACAGAAACTCATAACGTAGAATTTAAATTCAGGTTTCTTGGATTTTTCGGTAGAAAATTCCATGGCGGAAATATCGCCCTGTTCTCCAGCTACAGTACTCTGGCTATTTTTACTACTTGTTCGGCCGGCCATGAAAGAAATGGCAGCGATAATCAGGAAGGCAAGTAGGAAGGAATTTTTTTTATCGGTTTGTTGAGTCATTGTTTAAGAATTGTTAATTTTAATTGCTTTTTGAGGACAGGACTCAATTGCTATTTTAGTATCTTCTTTGATTTTTTCAAAACTTTCGGGTTGTTTTTTAATTTCTACTTTTTGAGTTTTGGGGTCTTGATGGAAGGTTTCGGGATCAAGAAGAGTACAAGTTTGGCAGTTTAGGCAAAGGTTTTGATCTATGACAATTATCTTTTTTACTAAGCCTTGAGACATGGAATGATAATAGCAAAAGAAAGGGGAAATTTCGAATTTTGGTTTTAAGGAAGTTTTTTAGAAAGAGAGTTTTTATGACGGTCCAGAAACTTTCCGGTTTGAGTAATGGACTTTTTAATAAGGCCAATACGGTCTATGGCTTCAGGAAGAGAGAGTTTTTTTAAGTTACGAGGAAAGTAATGAAAGATTAAGTTTCTAGATTGTTTCCAAGCGTGCCAGAGGACCTCAGCCAATTCTTCTCCCCGAGGATCCATATCGGCAAGTTTTTGAAAAACCGAAAAGCGTTTATAGCGCAGGGATGGGTTTAGGGTTTTTCCAACGCGGAAATGACTGGAAAGATAGGTTGTTTGGTCAATGAGGTTGATTTGATAAAAGAATTTTTTCAAAAAACCTTCATAGGATTTGGCAAAGGTGGAAACTAAAAAGCTGTAGTCGGAAATGTGATTGGATCCGTTTTTAATTAAAGTATTGTAGATGGTTGTGCCGTCCTGAATAAGGTCATATTGCTCAGGAGTCATATATTTTTCAAGATGGGAAAATTTCGGAAAGATATTTTTCATCGAGTAGAGACAAGAAGATAAAAGAAGAAGGGAACGAAGGCAGAGTAAAAGATAAGATACTTTTTAACCCAATCTGTGGATGGTTTTAGAGGAGAGCGAGCAAAGAGCCAGACTTTAAGATGAGCTGGATCTTTTTTGTAATCGTTTATTTGGTCAACTAAAAGATGGATATAGATAGAAAGACAGAGCCCTTTTCCAAAGATAGTGTAAGTTGAGCTTAAGACAAAGAAGGTGAGAATGAGAAGAATGACTTGAAAGGTGAAGTGATGAAAGATAAGGCTAGTGTGGGTCTTGTGGTAGAGAGCAAGGTGGGCAAGGACGTCACGGTATCTTTTTTGGGAGATTAAAATTCGGGCATTTTTTGACTCTCCAAGTTCTGGTTTTAAAAAGTACCAGTAAAGAAGATGGTCAGTGTCTAGGAAAAAAGCTCCCAAAGAAAGGCCCAAAAAAAGAAGGATGAAGTTGAGAACTGGTGCTCCAGAGAAGATCCAGAAAAGAGAGGATAGAAGAAAGATGAAAATAAGGGGCGGAAGGTGGTTTTTTAATTCTTGTTTCACTTACAAAAAGGATAGCATAAGATCCAATCCTTCTTTGGCTTTTTTCTGTTCAAAGTGTGTTCTTGCGGGTTCAAGTTTTTTGATTAACCAGTCCCCTACTCCAGACTTTAGGTCCAGCGGATGAAGAGTTCCAGACTCATAATCCTTTTTAAGTTTTGAGAAGGAGGTGTAGTAAAGATCTCCTCCGAATTTTTCAGGTCTTTTTATAGTAAATTCTCCCCTTTCTTGTCCCCAGAAGACGAGGGTCTCGGTCCAGTTAATAATGGGGTTGGTTTCAGTTTCTCGAGGGGGGCAGTAAGCTTTTTTGATTTTTTCTCGGATGGTATCGGGAGAATCGTGAACAAAAATGGCAGAGTCTGGTTTGGATTTACTCATTTTTAGATCTTCTTTACTCTTTCCTTTAGTGGGGGCAGCTAGTCCGGCAATAAGGTTTTGATGGATGGCGGTGGGAGAAATAACTTTACCCAACTTATCTTTTAAGGGATTAATTTTTAGTTTTTTTCCAGCATCAATTGCTAAAACATGGGCTTTTCTTTGGTCCGTGCCAGCGTGGGCCAGGTTAACTTTTAAGGTAAAGATGTCGGCAACCTGAAGTGGGGGGTAGAAAAGAGTGGCCATATTGATTGATTCACCTGCTTTTTTACCCATGATGGAGATGGAGCGGAGGTTTCGATTTAGAGTAATATGTTTTCCGACTTCCATGAAGGTTTCCCAATGAGTTAAGCTGTTTTTGTAAAGGTCAGATCCGAGGACGAAATTAAGTTCGTCTGGCTTGACTCCAAAACAGGCCAGAGAGGCAATGAGAGCTTCTTTAAAGTAGGAATTAGTGGCCTTTCTTATCTTTCCCCAGTCCCCTCCTAACTTGTTGTTTAGGTAAGAGTGCCAGTCGGCAAGAAGAATGGTACATTTAACACCAGCTTTCAAAAAATCTGCAATCTTTCCCATGGAGATTAGACCAGTTCCTAAGTGAACAAGGCCAGAGATTTCAAAGCCAATATAGTGGTTTAAGGGAGTATTGGTATCAAGAAGGTGTTTTAGACTATCTTTAGTTAAAACCTCTTCACAGTTTTGGGTGATTAAATCCAGTCTTTTTGAATTGTCCATGAGGAAATTATAGCAGTACTGTGCAGTGGAAAGAGAAGAGTATTTTTAGAAATTGGTCCAGCGGGTAGGAGTTGAACCTACTTAGAAGGGTTTTACAGACCCTCGCGTGACCGTTCCGCCACCGCTGGATATTGGGCTTATTATAGCTTAAAGCTCTTGTTTTTTGAATCTATGAACTTTATTCGTATCTTAGGGCCTCTATCGGCTCGAGAGAGGCAGCTTTTTTGGCTGGAGTAACGCCGAATACAACTCCGACCGAGGCGGCTACTGAAAAAGAGATTAGGACTGACTCGGGAGTAATTTTTGCAGGAAAAACTTGATTGATAGCGAGAGTTCCCAGAGCACCAAGAGCAATCCCTATTCCCCCACCAAAGAGAGAAAGGATAATGGATTCTAAAAGAAATTGAATGAGGATGTTTTTAGGTGTGGCACCAAGAGCTTTTCTGAGGCCAATCTCTTTAGTTCTTTCAG
>JAUWLS010000022.1 GCA_030613565.1 Candidatus Shapirobacteria bacterium
CTCTTTTTTGAGCAACGTTTTTACATTGCTGACAGTGTCTTTTTTCATGAGATTAATGTATCAGATGATTAACAAACTGAGAATAGATGGTTAGTTGGGAGGAAAGACCTAGTTTTACCTCCACGTTTTGTCTATTAGCTCAAATATTTTTATCGAAAGTAGGTTTTGAAAACGAAGAGGAGCTGTTCTGTAAGGAGTTTTTTTAGGTGAAAAATACTGTTTTGTTCGTAAAATAAGATTAATGCTTTTTTGAACTCGTCTTCATCGACACTCCTGTATGAAAGTGGATAATAGTCACCAGCTAAAAGAATTGCATTTCCCAACATTCTTCCTGTTCTTTTGTTTCCGTCAGCAAAAGGTTGAATGTAGGGAATCATAGCATTGACTATTAGACTTTTTTCTAGTGGATTTTTGATCTTATTAACCACTTTAATGAGTTTTTTCATTGCTTCTTGAATTTGAAATTGGTTATCAAGTGGTTGGTAGATGGTTCCAGTTATTCCCATGGCATGTTTTCTGATGCCGGCACAACCCCTAGGTTTTTAATCAGAATATTATGTAGTTGGTTGATGTGACTTAGGCTTAGTGTTTTGAATGTGTTTTTGAATTTTAATATTTGATCAAAAGCCTTTTTGTGGTTGAGGATCATTGTTGTCTCCTCTTTACTTTTTCCTGGTGCTTTTTTGTTTTCTTTAATTAATTTTTCAGTTTCCAGAATGGAATAGGTATTACCTTCAATTTTGGAAGATTTCCAGCTTAGTTCAATAACAAATCTTTCCAACTCTTTTTTTAAAATATCCGGATTGAGTTTTTCAGTTTCCTGAAGGAAGCTTTTTTTAACCCCTTTGATGTTTTTATTTTCCGGTGAAGAAAATAATTCTTGTAAATTATCAAAAACATTAAAATTAAAAGTGGTTTTTACATTATTTCGTTGGTCTGGTTCGGTGGCGAAATAGAGATTAATGTCAAAAACTTTGAGTAGTGGATTTCTTGAATAAGAAAAATATTTTGTGTTTTTACCTTTTCCTTCTGTTCTGACCAGTTTTTTTTTCAATAGTTTATTCAAATCTCTGATAAGAGTTGCTTTTGATATTTTATATCTTTGTTCTATTTTTTCTTGAATTTTTTCGCGCAAGAGCCCTTGAGATTCATTAACTATGTTGGAAATATAATTTTGTCTGAGAGAAAGGTTCGTATCAATCACGTGTATTAATCGTATCATTATGAGACGAACAGTCAGGTGCGTGCATGATTCGTACAGTCAATGATATTTTGGTGTGAGTAGATTGGAATGCAAGAAATAAAAGATGAATATATAGATACCCACAGACATGACCTGGAGAGGGCTACTCATTGAGATAATTATAGACTAAATATTTTTATTGGCTTTGGAATTTGATTTCCCCATACCAAGGTTGATAGGGGTTTTCGTTTAGTAGATTTGCTGCTATGCCGGACAAATGGTCTCCAAGGCTCCAGTGCCAAAATTCGTCAAACAAAAAATAAAAACCCCCGGCTCTCATGGTGTGGTATAACAATCGTCGATTGTCACGATATTTTTTCCAATGGCTAGGTATATTGCCACTTGGAATTTTTTTTGATAACTTCTTTTCTAATATTATGTGTCGTGTTTTTGAATGTTTAGATTTTTTTGAAAAAAGAAGTTCAAGGTCAAATATTCCGACTGGCACTCCCCTTTCCCCCATTTCGAGTCTTTTTTTGCCTTGCCAGATTTCAATGTCTACTGCTCCGCCGGTTGAGTGTGGAAAAACAGAGTCTGTTCCGACTAGGTCTTTTTTCAGTGCAAACCTTGATGTTGCATATTTTAGACCAAATTTTTCCTTTGCATACAAGAACCTCATTTTTTGGATTTTTGGGTGTCTATAGCCACTTCTAACGTAAATATGAAGTCCATGAGAGAGCAGTTGTGAGTTGATTATGATAAGTCGGGCGGCGATTGACTCTCTGACGTAAACTTCTTTTTTTAGATAGCGACCGATATGACTTGTCTTGTGTTTGTAATCTTGATAATGCTTTTCCCATTCAAAGGAAAGTGATTTAATGCCACAGGAGGCAAGGCTTACCAGTGGTTCGTCACTTAGTATATTTTTTTGAATAGTTTGCAAGTAAGCTTTTTGTTTTAGTTTAGAAATGTTTTTTTGGGTGTATGCCGACACAATGCGCTTTGTTATCAAAAGAGGTGTGTCATAAGCAAGTTGAATAAATGATTTGTCAGAGAGAATCATTTGGTGAGTGAACTGGTCATTTTGCCTAAAAAATTGACCAGTTTTCTATTAAAATCATGTCCTGGTCTAATGACAGTAATGTGTCCTAAAATTGGCGTTCCCAAGGTGGCCAAGTCCCCTATTAAATCAAGAATTTTGTGTCTGACGGGTTCGTCTTTGCTTTTAACTTTTACAATCCATTTGCCGTTTTTAAAAACAGGTATGGGGCAATTTTGAACATTTTTGGGAAGGAGAGGCAGGTTTTTCCTACATCTTTTCCACATTTTTTGGTTATAGTTTTCTCTAATGAATGGTCTAGCCCAGGCAATTTCTTGAGAATAATTATTTTTGTTTAAAATCACAGACATGTATTGTTCGCCGATGGGTTCGTCAAATTGGATTAAGGCAGAAAATGTTGTTTTTGCCGAAGGTTTGAGAATGGCTAAAGATCCGGCATGTTCAAAAAATAAAGTTTTTTCTATCCGCAATACCTGTTTATTAGAGGGAGTATAAATAGTGCCGGATTTTATTATTTTTTTAACAAAAGTTTGAGATGTGTGGTCGAGAATGGGGATCTCGTTACCCTTGTCGAGTTCTATTAGCACAGAGTCTATATCTGTTCCACACAGTGCTGAGAGTAGATGTTCTACTGTTTTAACCTCACTGCCTTGTTTGTTAGATAAACAGGTTGTGTGATCGCCTTGAGAATCTTTAGTATTATTGAAATGAACTTTTATTGAGTGGTTTTGTTTTATTTTAAAAGTGATACCTTTTTGATTTGGTGACAAACGAAGTTTGGTTTTATTAAAGGGATTTTGTCTCGTGTGACCCAGGAAGTTAATTGGCTTTTTTATCGTTTTTTGTTTACCTAATGTGATTAATTTAAAATATTTAGACATTGTTGTGTGCTAGTCGGAAACCTACCCTTGGGTTTCGATCTGCGACGTCGTAAATAGATCTTCGGTTCACCCTGGGGGAAAAAGAACAATGACCCCAGTCACCACCTTTTACTATGCAATACATACCATCATCGAGAGCCCCCCATTGTCCCTGAGAGGTGCGATAGTGGCCAAGAGTGAACTCGCCTACGTTGTGGCCCATTTGATCAAGACCTAAGTAATTTGTTTCCCATCGATCATCTAAGATAGGGGCGCAACCATGCTCTTGTCCATCACCGTAGGTGTGGGCCATAGTAGTGTTAGGATTGACACCAGGTTGGTAAGGAAAATACCAACCACTGGGTGCAGCAGCAAACATCCACTCTGGTTCAGTTGGTAGTCTAAAATCCATGTTAGTTTTTTTGTTTAGGGTTTTGCAAAAACGCAAGGCTTCAGCATATGTTACATCCACAACAGGCATGTTGTCTTTTAATGATTGAGGGGCTCTTTGGTGTTTTGGATTAAACATTTCAAAAAAAGCGTTGGAGATTTTGATTTTGCAAATCCAAAAAGGCTTTACTTCCAATTGTCTGACTGGAGTTTCATTCCATCTTTTTTTTTCGAGTCTGCACACGAGGGGTTTGTCGCTACCTATTTGTATAGGTCCACCCTCAGTTTTGATAAAATCTGCACTACGAAGTGTTTGAAGTTTTCTCTCTCTAGATGATAGTCCGGGCTCAAGAACAAAAGAGTTTCGCTCAACTTGTCGAACCATATTATGCGGTCATTATAACATGATTTTTGCATAGATTGTTTCCCAGCCTAGAACTTCCTAAGGAGGGATGGTACAATATTTTTGTTATAAGGTTTAAGTAGTAATGTCTAAAACTTGTGCTTGTGAAACCCATTGGGGAGGCAGTACAAAAAGGGGCTGGATGTGTCAGGAAAGAAGCGGTAAAATTTCAGAGTATGTTAGACCACCAAACTGTGCTCCAGAAATGTTTCGACGAGAATGGAGAACACGACGACCTGTTCTAATTGTTGACAGTGTTTTAAAACCCAAAAGACTGACGGTTTAGTTTGGTTTATTTCCCCTTTTTTTGTTTGAAAGCATTGATTGCTTTTTCACAATGGTTTTAAGTTAGTTTTTGCCTATTATCCTGTAATTATTTATTATTGAAAGTATATGGAGGGGGTGGTATAATTTGATTGTTTTATGAGATTGCTTTTAGTTGGTGATCAAAAAGTTAGTTTTGAATTTATAAGGAGGCTTTGTTAGCCTTTTTTTTATTTTATGTCTAATAATTTAGAAACAAGGAGAGGTAGGTTACTAAATAAGAGGAGGCTTGCTCGTCAACCCCAAGATAAGACATTTTTAATCGAAGGGATGAGTGAAAGAGGGGGCCGTGTCTTTGGGAGGGTAAATACATATGGACTAAAGGAAGGAGACATGACTGTTAATCAAGAGAATTGCCTTTCTTTTCTTTCTCAAATAGCAGGAACTAGAGATTTAGGAGAAAAAAAGAAATTATTACGGGAGGCTGCAGAAAAAGCATTGTTGAGAGAAACAGTTGTTGGTTTGGGTACCAGAAAGAAGAAACAATTAATAAATGATTTAATGAGCAATGTTCGTAATGGTTCAGGCGTGAGATGGACAGCTAGACAGATTGCGGGATTAGCGTTTGGGGTTCAGGGAGAAATAGACAAAGAAAAAGCCGAGATTATTTTAGGTGTTGATGGTTCGAAGAGGAATTTTAAGGCGAAAAAGAAATTAGCAAAATTGGCTTTGGCAGCAGCAATTTTGGCATCATGCTCTCCTTCCGTTGCATCTCAAGCCATTGAGACATCAACTCCCCCTCCCGCTGTTGTTGAAGTTACCAGGGAGCCGGTGGAACCCAGTACTGATATACCAGTCTTTCCTACAGAAGAAGGAACAGATGTTTCCCCTACTTTGGAATCTACAGAGGCAGTTGACCCCACAGTAGAATTGGTAAATATCCCCAGTCTCCCTTCTAAGTTTTTTTCTGCTGACTTTAACTCCCTTCAAATGAGTGATGAGGCTATGGATATAATGTATCCGGGAGGAGGAGAAACAAAGGAGGCTTTTCAAAATGACCTTTTGGCAATGAAAGCAAGTTTTGAAGCCAGGAATCCTGGTTTGAGTGTTGAGTGGAAATTCTTTTTAAATAATACGAATCCCAATAGACCTACTTGGCGTTATTTGCCATTTAGCTCAGAGACCGGCGAGGTTTTTGTTGCTGTAGTTGAAGAAAATGGGATTATTGCCGTAGATCCTTCTTTAGATTCTCGAAAGGCAGAGTTTGAAGATTCCACTAGATTGATTGAGGATTTGAGGCTTGGTTTTGGAAGTGTTTTTGGGTTAGAGGTTTCCTCTTATACTTTAAAGAGTATCGGTGAGGGTAGCTTTTTAGTTGCTTTGGATGGAGAAGGCAAAGCAATTGCTTCTTGGAGAAAAACAGACGAGGATCCTATTGCTGGAAACTTTGGTCGTTGGGAAATGTGTGTTGATTTTAGTGTAAATAAGCTATTGGAGGGTGGTTTGGTTTCTGATCCCGAGGAGGCGATGGATTTGGCTTCGAAACTAGTTTGGGGTTTTGATGAGGAAGCTGGGGTTTGGAATGTGCAGGGTGGTGAAAGAAGTTTTTCATTTAGTGATGGTAAGTTAAGTGATGTTGTAGGTGCTCCAACACAAGAGCCAGTGCCAACAGAGCCTCCGACTCAAGAAGTTTCTGTTCCTGAATTGTCTTTTGATAAAGAAGCGGTGTTTTCTAGTGCTCCTGAACTTTGGACTTTAGGAGAAGATAAAGAGCCGGTGAGGATAGAGACAGGAGACTTAGACCTGCAGTTAGTTAATAATGAAATGGCTAATATAGTTAACGAACAAGGAGAAGTGATTGGTTTTATCAGAGCTTCGGGAATCAAAGAGAGATTGGAAAGTGGAAGTAATACCCAATTACTGGAAGTAAAGTGGTTTACAAAAACCGGAGGAAGTGAAAAAGTGGGTTTGTATGCCCAGATGGGAGATTATGAAAGAACAGCAAGTGGAGGTGGTGTTAGTCTTCATGTTCCAGAAATATTACCTTATATACCAGAAGAACTAGTTTTAGAGAATGTTACAGGGAGAGCTGACCAAGTAATAGTACGTTCAGGGGAATATCTTGATGATTCAGAAAGAGGGGTGGAGGGCGATACTCCGGAAGATGTTTTGATGAGGTATGTCAGAAGGATTGCTTTTACTGTTTATAATCTTGAAAATCCTGATTCACCACTAAGTTCTGTTACGGAAATTCCTGACAGGGTTCCTATTCGTGACGAGAACGGTAGAGTTTCGGAATGGGTGGTTGGGAATGGATTCAATCTTGTTTTCAGTGAAGATGGTGAACCAAAAAGTGAATTAACTCGTGGAGGAATGTATGTTAGAGATAATGGAGTTTTGAATATTCACGTTTCAAGTCTTGTAAGGCAAAGCTTTAATGAACCAGGATATAGGACTTTTCTTAGAGAACCCATGACTTTAATACCTGAGTATTATGTCAGAAGATACTTTCCTTCTAGTGCAAATATTGAGGATTTAAGATCAAGGTTAGCTCTTACTTTAATTTCTCTTAGAAGTGTGGATGGTGATGATTACAGAGCATTTCCTGTTTTGGCAGTTGACCGACCTGAATAGTTAAACAAGAGATTTTTTGCTATAGTTTAAATATGAAGTTTTTTGGTTGGAGGTTTTGGTTGGTTTTATTTTTCTTTGTTTTAGTTAGTTTCTCGTTTTGGTTGGTTTTAAAGGGTGGATTTTTTAAAAAAGATGACGATTTAGCCGGAATTCCAAATTTCAGTTTTATTGACAAAACAGGTGAAATAGAAAGCTTTGTTTTAAATGAGGAGCTTTTGGTGGAAAATTTAGTAAAGTTTCCCCCTCTAATTTTTTGGAAAGAGTTTGGTGGTGGTAAAAACTTGGTTTACGAAATTGATTTTGATGAAAGCATAATAGACTTTGGTTTAAAAGAAGGGAATGAATGGCTGGTGGGATATGGCTGGTCTCAAGAAGAAGGAGGAAAAAGAATGAAGGTTTTTTTAAAGCCGAGTTTAGTTTTGGGAGAACAAAAAGATTTTGGTCGAGTTGAAAATTATTTGCATTGGGTTATTTTGGATAGTTTGGTTCGTACTCCTGGTGTTTTTAACCAAGAGGAGTATTTGGAATATTCAAGGATTATTCCGGAGATTATGTCTAGTGTTAAAATTCCTTTGGAGGTGAGATGGTGAGAAAGTTTTTTTTGTTTTCTATCGGACTATTTTGTCTTTTTTTGTTTTCTGTATCCAGTGTTCAAGCCCAGTATTGTGCTGGAAATAAAGAGTGTTGTGATAGTGTAACTCCGTATTATGAGTGTACAGGAACAAGTCCACCAAACCAAAGTTGTACTCCTGGTCAAGAAGCCTGTGACAGTGGTTTTAATGGTACGTGTGAGTTTGTAACAGATGTATGTAATGGTGAGTATTTTAATAGTTGTAGTGAAAACCATTTATTGACTGGTCGTTGTGATTCGGCTTGTCCACCTCCATCAACTTTGATGCCAGGAACTTCCTGTACGTTGGTAAGCCCAAATACTCCTACCCCACCACCCCCGACACCCACTCCCCCACCAGGTTGTATTTATGACTGTGGTGATGGTTTGTGTTGCGGTACGGATGGGGAAACCGGAGGAGCTGGAGGAAACTGTATTCAAGATTGTGGTGGACCTCCATCTAACCCTGATTGTTATTATTGTGTTAATCCAGTTTCTTGTGTTTATGGTGATCCGGGGGGGACTGTTTGCGGTTGTGCTAGCTGTAGTCTAGGAAGAATAGGAGTGTTAGTTTTTGTAGATCAGAATGGCAATAGTGTTTGGGATGGTGATGGTACTGATTCTAGAGTGAGTACGGGAGGAGGGTGTACTGATTCTGGGGTGGCAGACACCCTAATGTCGGGGTTGCAGATATCTGGGAGTGGAGCTAGTAGTTTCACAGAAAACGCAGCGGGAGATTGTGATATTTTAAACAACGACAGACCAGGCTGTGCAACCAGTACGAATGCCTCTGGTTATTATTGCAATACTAATCCGAGACCTGATTTTGATAACAGTGGAAGATGCTGTCCTGATAGTTGTTGGACTTGCCCTGGTTGGGGAGGTTGTACTACAGGGGTGTGTGTAGACCATGGCCATGAAGGTTGTCCTAGTTATCACAGCGGAGCAACCCCTTGTGGAGGGAAGATTTCAGAAAGTTGTTATTCCCAAGAATATGGTACTTGTAGTGCCTCTGCTTGTGGGAGTGAGACCAGTCATTCTGGGCAATGGTATGGAAATGCAACAAGTCGAGCACTTTTGTATGGAAGAATTTTTGAGCGCAATGTTCCGATAGGTCCTTATGCCTTGCAACTTTTGAATTTGCCGTCGGAGTACACAATCGTAAATTCTCCAGGGGTGATAAATGTGGGTACTGGTGACTGTGAGGGTCCGCATTATTTTGCCCTAAGATTTGACAATGTGGTGCCAGAGCCAGTTGACCCGATCATTATTTATCCGCCCGATGTTCCGGTTCAGATTACCGGAGTAGACAGGCATACTTGTTATGATGATCCTCCTCATGCAGAAGCAACTGATCTTTATAAATTTATAAGTACACATGAAGATGGAGACGGGTCCTTAACAATAACTGAGGTGGGATTGGAGTTTGCAGACGAGAGCTATAGTAATCGAATAAGATTGGTTAGTACGGGAACAGGAAACGTAACCGTGACTAGATATGGAGTGGCAAATGCGATGGATATGGCAAGTGTGGATGTAGTTTGGAATTATCAACTAGATGGAACTTCAATAATTGTAGTCTGGGACATAAGTTTTGTTTCTAGTCCCAACAACTGGATTTATGACATTTGGGGGATGACTCAGGATGAAAATGATTCAGGTGGAATTTGGAATGCAACAGGAGATCAGTTTAAGATTTGGGACTGTGAGGTAAATCTTTTTGGAAGTTTTTATGATATTTCGGCTGATTATCCTTCAGAGAATTGTTCTAGTATGTATTGTGCTCCAATTATTCCTTATGGAAGTGCTTTGGTTGCTAATTTTATAGCTTCAGATTTGACTGATGTAACTCCCGGGTCAGTAACACTTAACTTTAGTGGATTAGATAATTTGATTTATAGGGAGAGTTATCGAGCCGATGTAACAGGGACTGATGTGCAGGTGGGTTACTCAAGCTTTGCAGATCTGGGTGGATGTAGTGTTTGTGGAGGTGGAGCAGATGTAGTGGGAACTTGTTGTGATATGGCCCCCTTTGAGGTTTTTGAGGTTGGGACCGGTAAGGGAGTGAATCCTTATGACAATGATCCACGTATAACCATCAATGTTGGAGTTTTGGGGATGGTTGAAAGTTGGTACCAACTGGAGGATTCTTCAGCAAGATCCAGAGCTTCTATTGTGGACACCATTCCAGAATCATGTGTGGCTAATGGAAGTTGTGATGCAGCGATCACAGTAGGGAGAACATATGACAATGGTCCTTTGATTTCTAATAATTCGATTTCTAATGGAGATGAAGATGGAGTGGTGATGGGAGATCCAAACAATTGGGTGGTGGCTACAGGAGGCTTAATTTATTCCGGAGACAGATATGACTATGACTATTTTGATGGAAGGATTACAACAGATGTGGTGGATAATGCTCCTGCAGGGACAGACTACTACAGAGTGGGGGCCGGAGAATTCAGTTCTTGGAATGACTATCTTCCGACTGGTTTTGTGGGAGGTACTGATAAGGTGATCATGTTGGTTGATGACGATGTGATAGTAGACATTGATATTGTGGTAGCCGGGGAGGCATTGCTTTTACTGATAAGTAGTGGAGATATTACCATTGATGAAGACGTAGATGCTGTAGATGGGGTTTTTGTGGCAGATGGTTTATTCTCTGTAGAGGATAGTCCAACAGAAACACAACTTTCAATCGAGGGGGTGGTGGTGGGAGATGCTGATCTTGATGGAACAGGAGGAGTGGTTTTTGGAAGAGACAGGGGTGTTTGGAACTTGACTTCTCCAGGAGTGGTTTTTGGCTATCGACCAGACATGCTCTTTGCTCTGCCTGTAGAATTAGAAGAAAACTCAATTGAGTGGAGGGAGATAATACCAGAATGAGAATAAAAAGAAAAACAGAAAAAGGACAAGTAGCTTTAGTAGTGCTTTTGGTTTCGGCGGTTACTTTGATGCTGGGTCTTACAGCTTCTAGAAAGAGTACGATTGATATCAGTATTGGTCATGATCAAGAATTGTCAGCAAAGGCCTTTGCGGCAGCAGAGGCGGGCTTAGAGTATGCCCTTTCAGAGATATCGGCAGACAATATAGACAGTAGTTACTATTGGGATTCACCGGCTGCGGGAAGTGAGGCCAGTGTTTTATTGTCAGAGTTGGGTGGAGGAGGTTCTTATTATCCTTCTGATACTTATCAACCGGGAGAGATGGCCTACTTCTGGTTAAGGAATCCGACTGATTTTTCCGAGTATTATTCACCAAGAACGATAGGGCTGTGTTGGGAAAGTGGAAGTGATCAGGCATTTGTGGCCCACCTTTTTTACAATAATGGAAGTTATGCAGTGGTTAGGGGAGCGGTTGATGAAGATGCAGGCAGAAGGGGTTTGAATGGTTTTGCGGCCCCGTCAGGATCAGTTACTTGTGATTCCGGTTTTGAAGGATCAATCTATGATTTTACAGCCAATGTGGGAGTAAACGAGGTGATGTTGTTAGTCATAATGCCTTTGTATGAATCAACCAGATTGGGGATAGTATCTACCGGAGGAAATATTCCAGCTCAAGGATATGAGATAACTTCAACAGGAACTTCGGCTAATGTGAGTAGAGCTCTTTTAATGAACTATGGATGGCCGATTCCTCCGTATTATATGGTGGATGGAGTGTTTTCAGGGACATCAGTTACGGGGAATTAAATATCATAAGGTCAAGTATTTTTATATAGTTAGTTATGTTTGTTCGTGTTGAAAAAGGTTTTGAAGATAAGAATTTCATAAGGACTAAACCCAAAAACGTTATTGTTTTTATGGGACCACCAACCAGTGGTAAGTCATCCCAGGCTTTGCTTTTAGTGGATGCAGTAAAGGCGAGACTTGTTAGAGGTAGAGATGTGTTATCTGACTTGACAGAAAAGTATGAAACAGGTCGAGAATTAGTTCCTGATGGAGTTTATTTGTCTGCCTTAGAAAACTTACTTAATAGTTTAGTCCATGAACAAATTGTTTTGGACAACATACCCAGAACTGACTCTCAATCCCGCTTATTAATTAGGTGGGCTCGGAACAATAATATTTGCCTTCATGTAATTAAGCTGGGATTATCAGAGAAAGAGGTGATAGAAAGATCACAAAAACGACTTGTTTGTCCCCTATGTGGCGAGTCTTATCATGACCGACTGAAACCTCCCAAAGTAATGGGGGTGTGCGACAGAGACAGTATTGTTTTATGTGAGAAAAAAGGAGACAAAGTTGAGGTAGTGAAAAAAGGGTATCGGGATCATAAAGCCGCTGATGAGAGGTCGTTAGTCATTCTTAAGAAAGGAGGGTCATCGATTCATCGAGTTTCTGCTGAAGGAACTGTTTTGGAAGTAGCAGGAAGAATTCGTGCTGACTTGTTCTTATTTTTTAAAAATTTTAAAAAATAATTTAAACAAGCAAGATCGCAGAGGACTAAATTAGTTTAAGAAAACACAAATTGAGAGTTAATAGACATTTTGCGGAGGTTTTTGGGCCTGTTTCGAGTGAAGGAAATGAGAGGCAAGAATTTTCTTTTTAGGGGTCGACAATCCTCTATGGCTGTGGAGCAATTCTTTTAGTCTAGAGTTAATTCCTCCCTCAACATGGTTAGTAGTCCTTGGTACTTGGTAACGACCGATGTAGGTGAAGAGATGGGGTAGAGCGTTGTTGATTAGGCTTCTACAAGCCCTTAGTTTTTTA
>JAUWLS010000017.1 GCA_030613565.1 Candidatus Shapirobacteria bacterium
ACCGAGGTGATTCTAACTTAATCTCAGACAGATACTTGAATGATTTTATCCAAGTTGATAAAGACATCATCAACGCCGATCATTCAATCACCGAACCCAGAAAACACATCCAAAACATTTTAGGACCCACAGAAGTCATCCCCATTCTTCTAAGTTTTAAGACTTCTGAACAGGAAACAAAAAAACTTTCTACTTTTTTGTCCCAAAACCTAGATTCGAATACAGTCATTATTGCCTCTATAGATTTTTCTCACAACTTAAGTTTCAAAAAAGCCACTCAAAACGACAATTTGACTTGGCAATACATACAAAAGAAAGACTACTTGTCTTTAAAAGAACTAACCAGTACTCATCTTGATTCTCCCCAAGCCTTAATTGCCCTTATGCAAACACTAGACATTGTTGGCAAAAACACCCCTTCCTTGGTTCAAGAAAATAATTCTTCCCTTATTCTGGACGACCCCACCACCGCAGCTGATACCACCAGTTACCTTGAAATTATTTTTACAAACTAATTTTCACCAATTCCAAAAAAATTCCCCCAAAACAACAACCCTCCTCGACTCAAAAAACCACGATCCCTTCAGAGGTATTACAAGACACAGACAATGTGAACAAAGTGAACACAAAACATAACAAACTCGTCAGGGTTTATAATATCTATATGGACCAAGTCCAAGAAATCAAAAAGAAAGTCGACATTGCCTCCTTAATGTCTGAATATCTCCCCCTTAAAAAAGCCGGTCGTCGTTTCAAAGCCAATTGCCCTTTTCATCAGGAAAAGACTCCCTCCTTTGTTGTTTCTCCTGAACTTCAAATCTATAAATGCTTTGGTTGTGGAGCCTCCGGTGATATCTTCACTTTTCTTCAAGAATACGAAAAACTAACCTTCCCTGAAGCCTTAGAAGTCTTGGCTCAACGCGCTGGAGTTAAACTCAAAAAATCATATCGTCGTCCTGAAGATATTAAAAAAGCTCGGCTTTTAGAAATAAATCAGCGTGCTATCCGTTTCTATCATCACTGTCTTACTAAGCACAAGGTGGGCCAAGAGGCCCTCTCTTATCTTCACGATAGGGGAATAAAAGACGAGACAATTAAACACTTTAAGTTAGGATATGCTCCCAAAAGAGATACTACCTTTCCTACCTATCTGATTAAGAAACTTTCCTACCACCCCCAAGAACTTGTCGCCTCCGGAATCTTTCTAAAAAGTTCATACCAAAAAGACGGACTCTTTGACCGCTTTGCCAACCGCCTCATTTTTCCCATCAACAACCATCGTGGTCAAACCATCGCCTTCTCTGGTCGTCTTCTTCCTACTGACCAAAGAAAAAATACTGGAAAATACATTAACTCTCCTGAAACCCCTCTTTACCACAAGTCCAACTCTGTTTATGGTCTCGATCTGGCCAAACAATTCATTAAAGAAAATGATCAGATCATTGTCACTGAGGGAGAACTGGACATGATTTCTCCTTATCAGGCCGGTATTAAAAACATAATCGCCATCAAAGGAACTGCTTTCACTGAGGGTCAACTTGAACTCTTGGGTCGTTTTTCAAAAAATCTTCTTTTAGCTCTTGATGCTGATGTTGCCGGAGCCGAGGCCACTAAAAAATCAATTCTTTTAGCCGACTCTATGTCTTTTGATATGAAAGTCCTTGTCTTAAAAAAATATAAAGACCCTGACGAAGCTGTTCAAAAAGACCTTCCTTATTTTAAATCTCAACTTAAAAAAGCCATCCCCGTTTGGGACTTTTTCCTAAACACCGCTCTTTCCACAAACTCTGCCCAAACTATTTACGGAAAGAAAAAAATTCTCTCCCAAACTCTCCCTTATTTTGCTCGTCTCGAAAACCAAGTTGAAAAAGACGTCTATTTTTCGCGCCTTGCTGCCAGCTTAGGAGTTTCCAAAGAAGCCATTGAAAAAGAAGCTCAAAAGCAATTTTCCAAAAACAATCCTTCCTCTCGTCCTCCCACCCCACCTCCTCCCCGGGTTGTCTCTACTCCCCAAACCAGAAGAGAAATACTTGAAGAATATCTACTTCACCTTCTTTTAAGATCCAAAAAACCTCAACTTATTCTCGAAAAAGACCAAAAACTAGAAAAAGTATTCAAAATTCCCAAGTACGTCCCTTTCATAAAAAAACTAAAAGGTCTAAAGAAATTCGATCCCTCTTCTTTTGTTGATTCTTTCCCAGCAGAGATCAAGCCTAGTTTTGAAAAAGCCTATCTAAAAGGTCTTGAGCTGGAACTTGATTCAAAAACCCGCTTTAAAGAAATGGGAAAAACCAAAGATGCCATAAGATCAATTGACCTTAAACGAGAAATAAACCAACTTTCTCAATCCCTAGCTCAATCCGAGTCTCAAAAAAAGAAAAAAGGTCTAAAAAAGATTGAACAAAAAATCCTTGATTTAACCAGAGAACTTAGTCAAATTAAATCTCAAACCTAATTTTGACTTCAAAGCCATAGACTTTACTGCCTAAAGGTACTATAATACTCCATTAAATGAGTGCACCCCTTCTCGACTTCAGTAAAATCAAAAGGCGCCTCCTTGACAAGGGGAAGTCTCAAGGATACCTAACCCAAGACCAAGTATTAGACCAAATCAGTGAACCCAATCTCTACGTAGACCAACTAGATAATCTTTACGACACCTTATTCGAAAAAGGTATTGACGTTTTTGAAGGTATCTCTCAAGAAGATCTTAAAGCCGAAGATGTTCCCATGAAGGGAGTTCCCGCCCTTACTCTTTTGGCCGCTGCTGGATCCATTGATCCCGTTCGTATGTACCTAAAGGAGATTGGAAAAGTAGATCTCTTAAAGTTCGAACAAGAAGTAAAACTAGCCCAACAAATTGAAAAAGGATCCAACAAAGCCCGAGCCCAACTAATTGAAGCCAATCTTCGCCTTGTTGTCTCTATTGCCAAAAAATACATTGGTCGCGGTCTTTCTTTCTTAGACCTTATCCAAGAGGGAAACCAAGGTCTCATGCGTGCTGTTGAAAAGTTTGACTGGAGAAAGGGATTCAAGTTCTCTACCTACGCTACTTGGTGGATCAGACAAGCTATAACCCGTGCTATTGCCGACCAAGCTAGAACTATTCGTATTCCTGTTCACATGGTTGAAACCATCAACAAAGTCTTTAAAACCGCCAGGGCTCTAACTCAAGAATTAGGAAGAGAACCTGCCATAGAAGAAATTGCCGAAAAGATTGATCTTCCTGAAGAAAAAATAACGGAAATCTATAGAATCTCTCAGGACACCACTTCCCTCGCTACTCCAGTAGGGGACGATGAAGACTCATTTTTAGGAGACTTCATAGAAGACACCTCTCAACCCTCACCTTACGAAGAAACCTCCAGAGAACTTTTAAAAGAATCCATTGAGTCCGTTCTTGGTTCCCTAGACGAAAGAGAAGGAGATGTTCTAAAGATGCGCTTTGGCCTCATGGGCAACAACCCCCAAACCCTAGAAGAAGTTGGAAAGAAATTTGGTGTTACTAGAGAAAGAATTAGACAAATTGAAGCCAAAGCTTTAAGAAAGCTCAGACACCCCAGCAGAAAGAAGCAACTCCAAGATTACCTAGACTAAATCGAGCCTAAAAGTTATAATTTCCCTTGCCTTAACAATTTATTCCCCGATAGCTCAGTTGGTAGAGCGCGCGACTGTCGCGATTGGCAGCCTTTAACGGAAACGTTAGAGTGAAAAGCGGGTGAACTCAGGGAATGCCTTTCGTATAAGAGAGGAGAACCGTGAGCCAAGCCCTGATTATTCAGGGAAGGTGCAGAGACTAGGTGATTACACCCAGTACTTTATTTATAAAGTCCGAGCGCCCGCCGCCTAAGTCCTTTTGGATATGGTGATGAGATAGTCCAGGTCTTTTTTTTACAAAAGATCAGTAATCGCTAGGTCCCTGGTTCGAGTCCAGGTCGGGGAGCCAGAAGTATTTTTACCTAAGGATTAGGAATATTCTTCTTTTTTTTCTTTTGCTCAATCCAATATTCTTTTTATCTTTGTAGTAAAATGAAGCTATGAAGGAGAAGTTGGTTCCTGTGATTGGAGCGGCAGGTAATGTTGGAAGAGGGATAACTGAGGCTTTTAGGAACGAAGGGTGGGAGGTTTCCCCTATAGATCCAGAAATTAATAATACCCTTGAAGAGTTGACTAATGAGCAATTTGAGAGATTGTTTTCTCCCGTCCCCTTTATCGTTTATGTTGCTGATTGTGGTAATCGAGAAGAATATGTAAATAACCCAAACCTGGGGAAAGAAAATAACGAGCGCTTTACTACTTTTTGTCGGAGAGTATCAAGAAACAATCCAGATTTAATCATCTGGTATGTTGGCGGCTCTTGGACAAAGCGCAAACCTGATGCCAATTGGATAGTTAATAACAACTCACCAAACAAAAACCCAAAAGACTGTAATTCTTATGAAAGAGCAAAAATCAGTGCCGAAGAAAATGCCAGAAAAATGTCAGAAATGATAAAAATTCGCTTCCTGGATTGGCCGTCTATTGTTCCCAATCTCGCTCCTAATTTTTCAATAACAAGAATGATTGTTCAGGCGCTTGAAGGAGGGAAGATCAGTTATAGTCCTGGTCAATTCGGTAGACCGCTTGTTGAGGCGGTTCAGGCAGGGGAAGCATTGATAGTTTTAATTAAAAATGATGATAATCAAAAATTTGCCAGATATTTAATTCCAGGGTTTTTTATTCCCTTTTCTGTTTTTGCCCAAGCAGTTAAAAAGATTGTTGAACAAGAAATGGGTAAGGAAGTTGTTTTAGAAAAGGTAAAAGGTACCCCAGATTTTCTAAAGTCACAGTGTCGGTCGGATTATCTTAAAAAACTGGGTTTCAACGTTGATGGAAAAAGAACACACACGGCTATAGCAACAAACGCAAAAAAGGCTTTTAAAAAAATTAAAGACACACAAAGGTCCTGACTTGGTCCAGTGCGGGGAGCAAATTTTTGGTAGAATAAACTAGATGTACAAACCCTATTTAATCCCCGTTTCAGTTAAAGGGATTGTCTTTGAAAATGGAGGAGTTTGGTTAAGGAAAAATGAAAGGGACGAGTGGGAATTACCCGGTGGCAAAATAGACGAGGGAGAACAACCAGAAGAAGCAGTTATTAGAGAGTTGAGAGAAGAATTAGGTTTTAAAACTGAGGTAGTTGATATTATTCAAACCTATCTTTATACCATTAAAACTTCCCAAGATGAGTCAAGGGGGGTTTTGGTTGTTTCATACCTATGTAAGTTATTGGAAATAGTGACTGGTTTTGAGCTAGAAGGTGAGGCTGGTTTGGCAGAGTTCAAAAAGTTTCCAGTTTCTAAAGTTAAAGATCTCAAAATGCCTCGATTTTATAAAGATGCCATTTTGAAGGCCTCAAAACAGTAGTTCGAAAGTCATTCACTAGGCCAAATCAACAAAAACGGTATACTTACGCATGGAATATTCGTTTGCTATTTTACCCACATCCCTTAAGAACACGCTCATTTCTGAATCAAAGAGATTGATGAATAAAGTGTATGGTAAGAAAGTCAAAAAAATATATTATCGAGTAAAGACCAAAGATTATTTAGACAACCCAAGAAGATTATTCTTTAGAGGTGACGGTAGAGTCATTGAAGCAGAAGTAGATCCCCATGTCTCTTTAATTCACGGGATAGAAATCAAAGATGTCAGTGACTTTGTTAAAAAAGCTCAGAAAATATGCAGTAGTTACAACACTTTCAATTTAGAATTTCTCAAAAAAGGAAACTACAATATGGATTTTACCTTTTTTGTTAGATTTAAAAACATTCCGAACTTGGGAAAACTACGGTCTGAGTTACTCGACTTGAGTAAGTCATTTATGCCAAAAGAAAAGTATCAACAACACGTTGACGCAAGTTATGTCCCTCACGCAACTGTACTATATGATGACATTGATCCCGAGAGAGTTAACAGAGCATATAAACTACTTGATACTAAAAGATTTCAAAAACCAATTTTTGTACAAGAATTGGTTTTACATAAAATGACAGCATCTGGTCAAGAAATTGTGGCAAAGCTAAATCTCAACTAGAAATAAACCTGTTTAACATCGAAACAGGTTCGAACATCATCCACCAAGCGGAGCCACATATTTTTAGCCTTAACTTTTGCATACCCCTGAATGGACAGTCGAACCTTTTGGCGAAATTCAGAATATGAAAAAAGAACTAATACTAAAGTAAAGAGAATAAAAGATGAAGATTACATTGTGATCGATTTTTGAATCAATTGCCCTCTTTCTATTTTTGTGAAATACTTAATCATGAAATTACCTCGATCGTTTACAACTGTCACCTCATTCTCAAAAATCCTTGCCTTGTTTTTATTTATTTTTCTACCTTTCATTGGATTTTACTTGGGCTATAAATACAGTCAAAGCGTGATAGTGCCTTCGGAAACTAAGTTTAACTACAAAGATAATAATCAGGTATCTCAAGACTCTTCCACCATTAACTCCACCACTACACCTAGTACTCATTTTTTAGACAAAATTTCCTTGACATACAATAAGGGTAAATACATTCTAGTAAAAGGTATTGATTGGCGATCTTCACAAGACGAATATCGTACAGAGTTTCCGGCCCTCCATTTAAAATTTACAGACAGCAAAGAGGAACATGACGATCTTGTTACCATAATTGATCTATCTTCCTATAGCCAACCTATTACCACTTTAGATAAAGTCTTAGGGTTGGGTATGGTAGGGAAGCCCACTGCTTCTGACTTAAGAGACGTTGTTATTGATGGAAAAAGTCATAAGTTTATGAGGGTTATCCAGTCAGCAGGAGGTGGTTATGACTCAAATTGCTTTCTAAATCCTGTATCAGTTCAGAATTTTTTTATCCTCCAAAACCGTTTAGGTATCATATTTAATACTGACTATTTCGTAGAAGTCTGCGAGACTGAAACTAAATTTCATTCTGCTGTACTTGACAACAAGACCACTGAAGAAATTTTAAAGATCATTGAATCAATCGATTGGCATCTGATAGATGGATCAAGTTTATAATACAAAAAACAACCAAAAACGAAATAACACGAATCAAGAACGAAAACTATATTGTGACTGAATTGTAAATAAAACAAGTTCGAACATCATCCATCAGTCGGAGCATCGTAATGAAATAGATTGATGTATGGTGATATTTAGTTACTCGGAAAGGATTAGGGGTAAAAATACCAGGTGAGGGCCTTCCATTCACCTAGATCATTTTTGTACATCAGAACTTCAAGAGGTTCGTTGTTGATGGCTTTATTATGTATGGCACCGCTACTGTCTGTAAACTCGATGAAGACGTGGTAATAATTGTCTTTGGTATCAGGCTTAGACCCGATTATTTTGTAAGCAATAAATTTATAGCTAGCGGCAATTTCTGCATTGAAATCTGTTGTACTTGTTGATTTGGCGGTTTCCCAGTTTTGTGTGGTATAGGCATCAAGATAGGTTCGAGCGACAGTGACAGATTCAGCTTCTGTTTTTTGGTTGGTAAATTTGAAAGTGGAGAGGATTTGATTGATAGTTTGTTTGTCTAGTTCATATTGTTCCAGAGTTGATGATTTATCTGCGTTTCTAAGATATGTGGGGTAATCATTTCCGTAACGGATGCTGTAGGCGCCTTCTTGATGGAGTAGGTCAGTGATTGGTATATGGGTGTAAATGTTGGAAGAAGTTTCAGATTGAAATAAGATTTCTCTTCCTTGATAGGTATTTTTACCAATTTTTAGGGAGATGTCAGTTTCTTTAGTTGGTTCGGCTGTGTGCCCCCAACCATTTGGTGGTTGGATGATTAGTTGAGTGTTCTTTGAGGGGGAGGTTAGGATTGTAAATTGTCCGACATAAGAATTTAAGTCTTCTATTGCCTTAGTAAGCTCCCAGTCATTAGGGAAAGAAAGTGAATAGACGCTACCTGAGATTTCTGTCCACTCGGAAACATGATTAGAAGGCTTGGTTGTGTTAGAAAGATCTGTAGGGGTTATTAGGGTCGGAGTGGGTGAAGAAAGGGGTTGGGGTTGTTGGGCTTGAAGTCGAATGAGGCTTTGTTTTAATTGTTGGTTTTGGTAAGCAAGGTAAGAAACTCCTCCAAGTAATCCCAGTAGGAGAATACTGATAACGATGATTAAAATAGAGTTTTTGTTGGGAGACAATGATGGAACAGGAGGTGTTCGGATGGGGGCACTGTCGTTAATTTTAGGTTCCATAATTTAAGTTTAACAAAAAAAGCTTGTTTATGGTTCGTATAAGCTGATAGGTGGGATCAACAGAGGAAAGAGTTCGAACATCATCCATCGGGTGGAGCAAACTATTTTTAGTTTCAATTTTTGTATACCCCGCCGTGGACGCTAGAACCTCTATTAAAATCGCCAGGGTTCCATTACCCTATCTTTTTCAAATCCCAAATCCAACATAATTTTCTGGCATTTTTTTTGGATCTCTTTTATTAGCAACACCATTTCCTTGCCTGAGTTTAGTAGATTTAATCGGATAAGTTTGTCAACATCGTCCATATCAAATAATTTATCTTTTCTGATCATGTACCATCTCCATTTTTGAGGTGGCACAGTCTTGTTTTGGCAAAGAAATATAAACTTACTTAAGGCATCCAAAATATTTGACGAAATAATGTAAGCCGTGATGGCTTGGTTTCTTTTTAAACTCTTTTCCAAATCGTAGTGAGAATAAAGCAGGGAATAATTATTCCATAGCAACTTTTTATTATCCGTTTTTGATAATTTTTTCCTGGCTTCATCAAACGCAACTGCCACTTTATCATCTGGGTCATAAAGCACAATAGATTTTTCAATAATCCAAGCTTGTTCGGAGTCTATTCCAGTATTGCCCAACAACCAATCCAACCGCATTTCATCAATCTCTATTTTGATATTTGAAATTTTATATTGTTGCATTGGTCGGCTTTTATCATGACCAGTAACCAGTATCCTTATATCAATATCCACCAAATCGTCCTCAACTCCAAAACTGGAAGAACCCACCCACAATATTCCAAGTAGCCCAGGGTAATCGTGGTATTTACTAGCCTCACTTTTGGCAATCTCTTCATATTTGGTCATGCACTAGGATAACATTGCAGCCCCCAACCTCCTCCAAGGAGGGGAGTAAACTATTTTTAGCTTTAATTTTTCTGTACCCCGGAACCTTTGTATATAATTAATACATGAACCACTGTGCTTTTTGTGACCCGTCCGTAATTAAAAAACAGGGGGTTTATAAAAACGATTCTGTTGTCGTAATCTACCCGCAAAAACCAATTATTCCTCTCCATTTTATAATTTTTCCAAAAAGACACACTCAACTTATCTCCAATTTAACTGATAGAGAATCTGTTGACCTCAAGAACGCTATTGCAAAAATATTCGCTGTCTATAAAGAAAAAGAAAAATGTATTGGCTATAACTTAACCAGCAACAATGGACCAGTGAAAGTTGGTCAAACAGTTGCTCATGCTCATGTTCACATCTACCTTCGTTTTGAAGATGAAAAATACTCACCCTACAAAATCATGTCCGATAGTTCACTTAAGGAAAATCTCAGTGCCGAACAATGGCAACAACAAAAAGAACTAAGCTCAACCCTTTTTTAAATAGCTAGATTTACATTTCATTCACACAAAGGTCCTAACTTGGTCCAAGGCGAGGAGCTAAAGACATTTAGCGAAGATATACGGTAAATATATTGTAATATCGTGATCAGGTTAAGTTGGGCTATAATACCTCTATGAGTAATTCAATATATTGTTATTTTGGCGGGGGCAGACTTTTAGATCCAGAATGTAGTGAGGTTGTGGCTGGAATGCAAAGAATAAATTTAAGAATAGGTCTTCGTAAAGGATCTATTATTCATGTTTCTGACAAAAAACAAGAAACTTGGACAAAGGTTGGTACGCAATTGTTTGAAAAAATTAAAGTAGACGAAATTGTTGAATTTGACCCATATAAAGCAGGAGCTGTAGAAAAATTTAATAAACTTACAGACGTACAAGTTTTTTTTATTGCCGGAGGTATGCCTGATGTATTTTTAAATAAGATGAATAAGTTAGGTTTAACTGATAAACTTTCGACATTATTGAAAAGGAAGGATCAGTTTGTAATTGGAGTTAGTGCGGGGGCATTAATGTTGAATAAAATATGTTTTATTTCAATAGATGAGGATTATCCAACCGAAAAGATAATAGACGGCCTGTCAATTCGTTCAGATTTTATTTGTGAAGTTCATTATGAAACAAGTCGATATAAATTATTGAAAACTGCATTAAATAAGGGCGACGTGATTGCCATTGAAGAAAACTCGGCAATATTCATTGAACTAAATGTGATTAATACTGTAGGTAAAACTTATTTTTATAAACAACAAAATAAAACATGAAGCTAGAGGACTTGGAAGCCATAATTTGATCAAATTCCACACACAAAAGTCCTAACTTGGTCCAAGGCGGGGAGCCAGTCATTTTTAGCCTTGAGTTTTGTATACCCCTGAGTGGACGATCAAACCTTTTGGTAAAATCAACAAATGAGGAAAGCTGGAGTAATACTGGGGCACTTTTATGGGTTTGGTGGTTTTTCTAGTCGGCAAAAAAAGAGAATGAATTGCGGGATTGATTTGCTTCGTGAAGGAAAAGTAGATTACCTGGTGACAACTGGTGGAAAGGGGCGATTGTTTAACTATTCACCCATTTCTCTGGGACAACTCTCAGCAAACTACTTAAAAGAAAGAGGAGTGAGTGAAAAGAAAATTCTGATCGAAAATAAATCAGTTAATACTCTACAAAACGCCCAATTTGTTTTAAAAATATTAAAAGATAAGGGGATCAAATCACTCGTTGTTATCACTTCCGTAGACCATTTGCCTAAAACAAAACTAATTTTTAGAGACATTTTTCCAAAGGAATACAAAGTTGAATTTGTAATCTCCGACTATTTTTCTGGACTTTGGAGTATTTGGGACTTTTTTTGGCATATTGCTGGACTAGTTAAATACCAGAGAAAATGAAAACAAAGAAACAAACCAATGCACCCAACAACGATGGACAACTTTAAAGACTGTGATTTAGAAGATAGGTTCGAACATTATCCACCAGGCGGAGCTTTGATCTTTACTCAATTGACAGGGTAAGTGATACAATACTAGGACTATCTAGCTTTTTACCGTTTATCAACCAAGGTGAATCCTCGTCAGACCGTCTAGCGTATTTAATATCGACACTCTCGTTGTCCGTGGTAACAAGTTTCCAGTTAACAACATTGGGAGTTGTCCTCGAATAAATTTTTTTCGATAAATTATTATTTACAAAAGACACAAAGTTTGACCCCGTGGATAAACCATCGAAATAATATTTCTTTTCGTATCCAAGCTGGTTAACAAGTTTGGAAAACTCAGGAAGGTCGAGCGAGGTATGAAAAATTACCGTAAAAGTATGATATTCAGAATTTGGCCATCCACCTTTTTCTTCTTTGGATGCTATCTCTTTATCTTTTTCATAGTCAAGCAATGATGTAATTTCTATTAGCCTTTTTTCCGATTCATTTTTAGCAGCTATTCGTGTATATGTGGAAGTTAACACAATCGCAATTACAAACGAGATAAAAACAACCAAAAAGGTACCCTTTTTCATACAATAACAGTAATTTTAGCATCTAAATCACTCTCACATTAACTACAGCTGGAGATAGAAATCCAGAATCCGACCCAACCAACATTCTCCTTGCGGTTCATGTAGGTTCTTGGACCGGGAATAAGTTCGAAAATCATTCCACCTGCCGAGCCAGTCATTTTTAGCCTCAAACTTTATGTACCTCTGAATGGACGATCGAACTTTTTGATAAAATTAAACAGTGGAAGACATCAAGTTTTTAAAACAGGCTATAAAAAACTCTCGAAGGTCGTTGGATGAAGGAAATTTCCCAGCCGGGGCGGTGTTAGTGAAAGACGGACAGGTAATTGCTTCAACGGTTAGTTCTCCATATCCAAGTCTGTTTCATGCTGACTCAAAGGCGGTAACAGAAGCGTTTAATAAAATCGGCCCCCTGAAAGGAGCAACCCTGTACATCGGTCTTGAGTCATGTCTCATGTGTACTGGGGTCGCTTATTGGTCAGGAATAAGAAGAATTATTTATGCCATACCAAAATCCAAAGTCTCAGGGGAATACTACGAAACACCAATAGATACAAGTCCCTTATTCGAAAAGTTTAACGATAAAATAAAGTTTATCCACATAAAAGAGTTAGAAAAAGAAGCCATGAGTGTGGTTAAAGAGTGGGAGGAAAAACAGAAATAAAAATTAACGTCCAATTGTTTGTGGAGTCAGCCCCTTCCTTCTTTTTACAGAAACGAATAACTGCCATAAAACCAGAACCATTAATTGAGACAGGCAGTCCTATTAGAGCTTTTTATACCAAGTTTTAGCGTCTCCACCTTCACCAAACTTTCCAACTATAAATCCCTTATTGCCATCACAAACCCGATCATAAAAACCCCAACTCGCTTTGTACCTGGGTCCACTATTCAGTAATATATAGTCAAAACCTGCTGCCTTAGCCTTATTACATAACCTCTGAAAAAGAGCTTTACCCACCCCTTTTCCATGAGAGTATTCAGATGAAACAAAGGCGTTGACTAATTCTGCAGAATTAACATAAGTGTCACTAAAATGTTTTCTCATATCCTTATCGGGTGTTGTGTATGCTATACAACCAACAGCAGTGCCTTCATGCTCTGCAACCAAATAAGTGCGCCGACATTCTTCTGTATCCAGATCTCCTTGCATGTAGGATTTAATATCTTGAATCTCTTGTTCAACGATTTCCCCCGTGTCCCTATCTTTGACATGCTCTCTCAAAACAGGTTCCAGATCAATAATATCTCTCTGTTCCAAAGATCTAATTACCAAACCTTCCATTCTTATGCCCCTACAAACTTCTTTAGTTCTTTAAGTAAGTTATCCTCAATCTCAATTTCACCTGCTTCCAGTATTGCGGACCTAATCTTGTCTCCGCGCTCACCAGGTACGTAGACCTCATCTACACCTGGAAGCTTCTTGGACTTTTTCATTGCTTCAGTCATTTTAGTGGTTTCTTCAATAAACTTTTTGGTACCCACCAAAGCATCTGGATTGATGGCAATCAAAACATCTCCATCATTGTCCATTGAACCAGTATTAAAGTCTGCGCCAACTAATGCACCTCCAAGTATTTGAACCATCAAGGCAAGTCCTGCACCCTTAAAACCTTTATCAAACGGTTTGGTCGCCCCATCCATTATCTTGGCAGGGTCTGTTGTTTCATTACCATCTTTGTCGTACCCTAAACCTTCAGCAACCTGAACACCTGCTGTTTTTGCCTCTACTAAGCCGTAGTAGGCAATAGCTGCTGTGGCCATATCCAAAACAAGGGGTTCGCCTTCTTTTGGTATGCCCCAAGCAATAGGGTTTGTGCAAAACAAAGGTTCGTGAGAACCATGTGGAGGTATGCTTCCAATTGGATAACTAGACATCGTAATACCAATTAAATCCTCATCGGCTATTTTTCTTGACCAGTGACCAATTGCACCAGAAGACCCTCTGCTGTTATGTACACCAACTATTGCTATACCCATCTCCTTTGCCTTTTTGGTAACCATCTTCACTGCTTGCTCCATGGCAATAGCCTCCATGGTTGCATTTGCGTTTATTAATGCTGTGGTAGGAGTTTCTTTTTCAACGGTGGGTTCTTTAGCATCTTCGCTTTTGGGTATACCTCTTCCAATTAACTTTACAACGCCTTGATTGTTTCCTCTTAACTGAGCATACATTAGCATGTCTAAAATAATGGCAGCTTCTTTATTAGTGTAGCCGTATTTCAAAATAGCTTTGGTGGACAAGTCTTTAAGTTCTGACACTTTTATTTTCATTTTTATATCTTTCTAGTAAACATTTAAAGAGGATTAATCCTATAAGTCTATTGTAGCAAAACTAGTTTGAACATCATCCACCAGCAGAGCCAATGATATTTTTTGCCTATTTTCGGGGACATATTTTGGTATAATTGCAATTGACTTTATGAGTTCAGAATGGAAACCGAACACCTGGAGTAAAATTCAGGTCTATGCAAATACAAGCTAATGAAAGAGATAAAATAGCCTTATTAAAAGCAAAAGGTAATAGTATTAATCAAATCGCCAGGTTACTCGCTCGAAGCAAATCAACAATCAGTGAAGAGATCAAGAGAAATAGTTTTAAGGGAAACTATTTCGTTTGATTTCCCTACTGATACTGGTATGACTTCTGTCCAATCTTTTGCCAATCTCTCTAAAACTTACCTTCTGGGACTGCCAAACAGCAATCAAATCCCTTTCTTGTGGTGTTATTTTGTTTTTGTTTTTCATCCTTGCATTTTACTGCAAGGTGTTGCGTTTCGTTTGCGAACTTACAGTGATTTCAACTAATAAATTATGATGATATCATAGGGATATGGCTCGCAAGAAAGTGTTATCAAAAAAGAAATCGTCATTGAGCAATAAACCTTTTTGGATAGTAGTGATTCTTAGTCTTCTCATTTTAATATGTTTAGCATTTTTTATATATCCAAAGTTGCAGGAGAAAAGATTGCTTCATACCTTAGAAACTAAAGAGCTTGAGGAGAGTGATTCAACCTATGTTAAAGCATTTGGTCCTTGGAGAAAGGTGGAGCTTCCTGACTTTACCATGAGCTTCCCACACGACTTTGAGATGGATGATTTTTACACGGCATTTGAAGTTAATGAACCAGAAATCGTGGAAACATATGAAACAAATGTTGGCATGGAAATTGAACTACATGCAAAGGGGTTTACTGTAAGTAAATTCTATAAATCTGTACTTGAAAATATGAATAGCAGCTTTAATCTTGGCGAGGATGCTCCTAGAAATGATTTGTATTTAGTTGGTTGGTTGAGTGTGTATAAAATTGTTGGGGGTTTAAAATCAAACACGATTTCAGAATATATATCTCATTATAATGAAAATATATTTAATTTAGAGAAATGCAATGTGGTGATGAGTGGATGGAAGCTTGAAGAGGGATATATTGATGAAATCAATATAAACAATCCTTCTATTAGTGTTGTAAAATTTGTGCCGGATTTATGTTCTCCTCCAGAGGGATGTCCTGGAAATGGAGAATTCTATCTTGTTGAAACTAATAGTGGCTTGTATCGTTTTTATGGTATGCATGAACCTTTCCCTGATGCGGTGTTAAATCACATTCTTTCTTCAATTCGTCCAATCTAACGGTTATCAAAAGAGGCAAGATACCTGCTTGCTAAAAACTATTACTAACTGTTGAGTGGGAAGTAGTACTAAATATCAGTTCTGATTGCGTGGAGGGCGGGGAGCACGTTTGACTTTTTTGGTCGTTTTGCCAATATAAAGTACGGTTTTTTCCACTCCCATAGGAGTTTATTATTTTTCCACATAAGGTTCTCACAGAAAATACTTACCATCTCCCTCTTGTTACCTGATAAAGCCATTCGTAAACGTTTAGTAACGTGTTTAATATTATCTAGAAAACTATACATCAACTCGTTCAGTTTATGAGCCACATCTTCACACTTCACAACAGTCTTTTCCAAAGAGGCTCTTAGTAATTCTCCCGCTCACTTCCATGATATAATTTAACCTAAAGATGGAAAATATTAACTATCGGCCCTACACCAAACCATTTACTGTTTTCGTATTAGCCTCTGCTCTACTACTTAGTTCTTTTAAGATAGTTTCTGCCGGAACAGTAAAAATAGTAACCCGATTTGGAAGAGTGACCGGAAGAATGCTTAATCCCGGAGCCCATCTTATATTGCCATTAGCGGAATCAACGATTACCTACAATACAAAGAAAGTTACTTACGAAGCCTCGAATGAACCAAGAAGTTCGCAAGCCACCTATACTGATCAGTCTGTAGATACAACCACAAAAGATGGCCAGCAAATAGAAATAAACTATACCGTAAGATTTTCAATCGAACCCCAAAAAGCCGGCTGGATTGCAAACAATATTGGAACGGAAATCGACGTAGTTGAGAAAATCGTAAAAACAGATACCAGAATCCATGCTAGAAATATTGCCCGAGGATTTAATGCGGCGGACCTGTACACCGGAAACATTACTGAAATGCAAAAAGCTGTTGAGGACTTTCTAAGACCGATTTTTGAAGAGAACGGGCTTTTGTTAGACGAGTTTGGTGTACGAGGAATTACTTTCACTAATGAATACATAAGCGCAATTGAAGCCAAGCAAATTGAAAAAGAAAGGGTGATTACAGAAGAGAACATCGCCAGACAGGAAGATTTTAGGAAAGAGGCCAGAATAATAAAGGCTGAGGGCCAAGCTGAAGAACAAAGACTACAAAGAGAAACTTTGAACAACGCCTTGCTGATGAAAATGTGGATCGAAAAATGGAACGGCAGTGTTCCGGACGTAATGGCCGGTGACGAAGGAAGTCTCCTGTTCCAAATCCCCAAACCTTAAACAAAAACCACCAAGAGGTCCACTCCTCTCAGCGCAGCGTGGAGGACGGCCCTTCCAACTTAATTTCATCAAATTTCACACACAAAGATCCTGACTTGGTCCAAGGCGGGGAGCACGTTTGACCTTACTTATATAAAATCTTGATATATCTCCCATGACGATAAATCATGTTTTGAATTTCCAGATAAAAAACGTTGTTTCTTTTTTTCTATAATAGCTTCCCTATCTTTGTTATTCAGATTTTTAAGTTTTTCAACAATCTCTAATTGGTCATCTAATTCTGTAACAAACCATGTTTCTATTTCCCATTTTTCACCCTTCCACTCTTTACGTGCGTTTACGATAAAAGATTCAGGTCTATTTTTCTTAGGATGGTTTTTAAAATCTCCAAATTCAAGTTTTTGAAATTTTTCTTTTCTTGCCAGATCGTTGATAGCTTTTATAGCAGATTCCTGTGGGGTATCTGTTATCACGACAATATCAATATCTGGGTCCCACATTAAATTAGCTGCGTATGATCCGACAATGTGTACTGTTCCCAGATTCTTAAACAAATCAATTATTTCAGTATTTTCAAATAAAGATTTTGCATCTTCATATACTTGTTGAGAAGTCTTCATACAAAAATTATATCAAGGGTTCGAAAATCGACCCAGCTTGAGCTAACAAATGTACACAGAGGTCCTGACTTGGTCCAAGGCGGGGAGCCAGTCATTTTTAGCCTCAACTTTTGCGTACCCTTGAGTAGACGATCGAACCTTTTTTGGTATAATCTTACTATGACGTTTATTGTTTCACCTAAAGGTGTAAAAAATACAAAAGGAACTAGTGCTAAATTTGGCGGTGGAGGCACTGTCCAAGTTGGAGGCGATTTTAAAAACACAGGCGACGTAGAAGTAGACGTTAGAGCAAATTTAAAAATAACTGGAAACGTTGTTAATTCAGGTAACTTCCATCTCAAGGACTATGTAGCACAAGAGCAATATCGTCTAGTAGAGAACACCATTAGAGAGCTAGAAGGTGATCCTAAGGAGCTACTTCAAACATCTTATAACTCATTGAGGAGTGGTGAGAATAAAAAGGCAGACAGTAATTTTAGAAAGTTTGTTAACTACATAAAAGATCACCCTGAACTAGTTACAGGTGCAGTCCAAATTTTACTACAAGGAATTACCCTTAAATAAACATTCGGATTACGTCCAACAAGCAGAGCCAGTCATTTTTAGCCTTGAATTTTGTATACCCTTGAGTGGACGATCGAACCTTTTGGTAAAATCTAGTTAGGGTCTAGGGAAGATTAGCGGTGTATAATCGCTAAGATGACCCATAAGATCGGCAAAAACAAGTACCTAAAAAAAGCACGGATTTTGGACACCCAATTTAGGACTCTTTTAAGAGAGTTTTCCCTTGACAGTACCGCCTCCGAGACGGCCTTGAGAACAGGGGTTAGTCGTAAG
>JAUWLS010000008.1 GCA_030613565.1 Candidatus Shapirobacteria bacterium
TTACAAAAAGAGCTAGGAGGGCAGGTTTAAAGTGGGCAATAAAAGCTTTTTTGAGGTTTTTCGTTTCATTAAGGATTAAAAAGGCTAGAAGTATGGGGGTAAAGATATTTGAGGTGTTATAGGTGAAAAAAGTTAGAGAAAAAAGAAAAAAAGAAAGGTATTTTTTGTTTTTGAGAAAAGAAAGGGTTCCTCCTAAAAGCAGGGCTAAAAGAAGAGTAACTTCAAAAGCGGCACGAGAATAATGGATGTGCCAGGGGGCGAGAGCCAGTACTAGGGCGGAGAGAAGTGAGAGGCGAGAGTTTTTAGTTAGATGTTTAAGTAAAGAAAAAAGAAGATATATATTTAAAATTCCAAAAAGAATCGGTGCTAGCCTGACACCCAAGGTGTTTAAACCAAAAAGGCCGACAAAAGGAACTGTGGTGTACATTAAAAGCGGCGCACGGGATTCGGCAAGGGAATTTATATAAGTGGGAAGAAGTTGGCCAGTATAACTTTTGGCGGTTTTTAAAAGAGAAAAGGCATGATATCCAACATCTAATTCATCTCCAAAGAGAGGAAGATTTTCTAGTTGGAAGAGTCTTAAAAATAGGGCAAGGAGGATAATTAAAAATAGGTGGAAACTGGTTTTATTTTTTAATTTTGTCATTATTTTCACTCTTTAAATATTTTACATAAAAAATGGAGAATAAGGCGAGAAGGAAAAGAGAAAGGAGTCTGGGTAGAAGATTGTCTTTAAACACTAATAGTTTTTTTAGGAGAGGAAGTTGTGGATACCACCAGAGATTATAAAGATTCAGAAAGTGAACTAGGGACAGATAAAAATAATATTTCAGATCTATCTTTTTAAGTGAAACGAGAATAATTAGAGGGAAAAAGATGGGATAAAGATAGCGTTCGTGCATGTTGGTCATGAAAAGGAAGGTGGTGAAGCTAATTAGAAGAAGAAGAGAAAATATTTTTTGAGGAGTCAGTTTTTTCATTTTAGTAAAGATTTTTAGGGTGGGGATAAAAACCAGAAGTAAAGTAATAAGGGTGCCCCAAGTTTTAGTTTTAAGCCCAAGCAAGAGAATGTCCTGACTAAGACTTAAGTCTTGACCAAAGAGGAGGGTCCAAAAATTAAAAGCGTTTCCAACGAGCATGTTCCCTTGTCTGGGAAGAACGCGATTGGTATACATATACCAAATCCAGCCTAAGACATTGCTGTGATGAACAAAAGGAAGAGTTAGGGCAATGAAGACAAGGGCCACAAAAAGAGCTTTTAAGAGAATCTTTTTTATGTCTTTTTTTTGTTGCCAAATGAGGAGTAAAACAACTGGTGACCAAACTATAAGAGAGAGCTTGAAATAAAGGGAAAGAAAAAGAAAGAAGAATGATTTAAGGTGATCCTTTTTATAGAGTTTCCAAATACCAAAGAGGGCTAAGAAGTTAATTAAAGAGTCGGTTTGCCCCCAGACAGTTGAGTTATAGATAAGGACAGGGTTAAAAAGAAAAAGTAAACAAGCCGTAAGAGCAGCTTTCTTCTTTTTGGTAAGTTCTAAAACTATTTTATAAATCAGAGAAGAGAGGGCGATGTCGGAGAGAATAAAAGGGAGCTTTAAAAGCAGGATGTGGAGGTTTTTTTCTAAGAAGGGAAAAATAAAAGAAGGGAAAAAAGAAAATTTTATATTAAAAAACCAAAGAATAGAGAAAATAATCTGGTTTAACTTACTGATTAGTGCAAAGAGAAACATGGAAGCAACTGGTTGATTTGGCCAAGAGACGCCCCAGAAGTTGCCTTCATAAAAACCCTTTGCACCGTATTCCCAAAATCGATTACCCCAATCAACGTGGTTTAATATGTCGGGATGATAAGAAGAGATAAGAGCAATAAAGAGACGTAGGACAAGTCCGATTAAGAGGATTTTTTTTAATTTTTTCATAAGAATGAATTAGAGAGGCCAGGCGGATAATATATAAGTTATAGATCTTGTGTTCCATAAAAAGAGGCGGTGGAATAATAATATTAAAAATATCCTAGTAAGGAGAGTTAAAAGAGGGGGTTTTTTAATTTTTTCTTCAAACAGAATTAGAAGAGTGAAAATTAGGACTAATATTTTAAAGATGGTAGATGTACTTGGTTTCGACTCATTGAGTACATAATATCCCCAATGAAAGCTGCCAGACACAAGGAAGACTAGTGATAAAAATAGATTTGTTTTAGAAAAATAAAGGATAGTATCTAAGATGAATTTACCTACAAAAACAGAAAGAAGGGGAATAATAGACAAGTAATACCAAGGGTAATTGGCCGAAGACATGAATGTGGTGACAAGGGTAAGTAGAATAAAACTTACCCCCAGCAGGTTAGTTTTCTTGTTTTTGAATATATTTTTTAGTTGTAAAAAAGATATTAACCACGAGCCAGTCCACCACAAATCAGGAAACCAGGATTTAAATGTTGGTTGGATGATTTGTTGAACCAGGTTAATGGGACCAGAAAAGCCTCTCCCGGATTGAGAAAGTAGTATGTTTAAAAATAGATCAGGAGAAAATAGGAGTCCGTAAAGTGGGTAAAGAAGAAAAACAAAGAGGGCAGGAATTAGGAAAAAGGGTATTTTTTTATATTTTTTCTGAGAGTAAAGATAGTATGCTCCAGCAATAATCATAAAAGTTCCGGGTAATTTTGAAAGTGAACAGAGTCCTGCAAAGAAACCAGAGAGAATGAGGAAGAAGTTTTTTTTATGTCTTTTGAAAAGTTGCAAAGAAATTAAGGAGAACATTAATAAGGGAGCGATCACATTTTCGGCAAGCGAGAGGCGAGTTAAAAAAAGAAAAGAAGGAACAGTAGAGTAGACAAGAAATGACAAAACACCAGCCCCAACTCCCCAGATTTGGGTAGCAAGAATAAAAACGAGGATTCCAGTTAAAACAGAAAGGTAAATAGGTGTTTTCCGGAATTCTTCGGGCTTAATGTCATTTAATTGGTCTCCGGAAGTGTTAAAAGCGTAAATAATACTGGCAAAAATGGGATGGTCAAAATAAGGTGAAACAAAGTTTAGATATCTGTCGCCCAGACCATAATCTACAGTTTCTATTGAGGTAACAGATGATTCCTTTCGATCTTTGTTTTTGAGGGTTATAAGTTCTCCCCCATCTTTGGTCATAGAAAAACCATCAACCTTACCATTATTGTTGGATTGTTTGTGGGTTTTGTAGATTGAAAAATCAGACCATCCAGTAGGTATACCAGTAGATAAAAAACTCTTCCCGGTCCAGACAAAATCAAATTCATCTAATATTTCAGGGGTGGGGATTTTCTCTATGGATATATCACGGAGCTTTTTAAACTGAAGAGAATAAAAGGTGAGAAAAATAAGAGGAAGAATAATTTTTATTATTTTTTTAGCTTTTGCCATTTTTGACCAGACCAAAGGATTAGGGTTAGCAAATAATATTTAAGGATACCGTGATATTTTTTACTACTTTGAATCAACCACTGATTGGGTTTCTTTTTTATGGTTTTACAGCTGGAACCAACCTCATGAATAATTTTTGATTGAGGAGAATAGAGTACTTTTTTTCCTGCTTTTCGAACTCGATCACAGAGATCATGATCTTCAAAGTACATAAAATATTTTTCATCCCAGCCACCAAGACGATCAAAGAGGGATTTTTTAATAAGAATGGCGGCAGCAACAAGAGAGTGAACTTCTTGTTCCTCTTTGGGGATATAGGGTGAGAAAGTTTTCTTTTGAAGAAAAAATTCTTGAAAAGCATTTTTTAAGGTTTGGGGAGGGTAAGCTAATGGTTGGTAATCCCCTCTTTCGTTTACCAGAGCAGGGCTAATGATGCCGATTTTGGGATTGTTTTCAAGCTTTTGGATTAGTTTTTTTATAGAAGAATCCTTAAGACAAGTATCTGGGTTTAAAAAGAAAAGAAATTTTCCCTTGGCAATTTTTACAGCTTGATTATTGGCAGCAGCAAACCCAAGGTTTTTAGGGTTTCTAAAGAGAGTCAGTTGAGGAGTAGAAAAAGAAAGCTTTTCAAGAAGTGAAACAGTATTGTCTTTGGAATTGTTGTCGACAATAATTAGTTCGGAGTTGACGTGGGGAAAGAGATATTTTTTGAGTGAATCAAGATAAGGCTTAATGTTTTTACCACTGTTATAGGTGACGGTGATAATACTTAAAGTAGGGTTTTTATTTTTTGTCATGGAAAAAGGCAAAGACATCTTGGTCTGAAAGAGGATATTTTATTTCTTTGGATGGAAATTTCTTCATTCTTTTGCAGGCAGAAAAGATAACTTTTATATAATTGGGGCCAAAGAGAACACGAGCAATCAAGGCAATACGATGAGTAAAAAGAAGTTTGGGATCAGTTATGTTTTTCCAGATTAAAAGGAGCTGGTTTCTTTCTTTGATTCGATCAACATAAGAAGATTCAAAACGAGAAATAGTAGTTTCGTGTTTGTGATCAACAAGAGACTTGGGTTCCCAGAGATGGTGGTAACCAGATTTTAGGGCACGATAGCCAAGATCAACGTCCTCCCAGAAAAAAGGGTGGTAAAGCTCGTCAAAGCCTTTAAACTTTAGAAACAGTTCTCTCCTAATAACAGAACTACCACCATTAAGCCAGGCAGTGAGGTGGGTTTTTTTACCTTTTTCTCCAGGACAGTGTTGAAAAAAACCGTTTCCCCAGTAGATTTTTGCCCAAGACCACTCACCCTCCGAAAAAGAGACACCAAATAGTTTTGGATCAGAAAAGTGAGGTAGGGAGTGCTTTAAATAATCTTTGTGAGGGGAGACGTCGTTATTTAGAAGAACAACTAAGTCCCCTTTTGATTTTTTGACAGCAAGATTTGAGGCGTGACCAAAACCATAGTTTTTCTTGAGTTTGATTATTTTTAGTTTTTTGTGTTTTTTTTGGAGAGACTTAAGATAGGAAATGCTTTTGTCTTCTGAACCATTATCAATGACAATTATCTCTTGAGCTTCTGGGGAATTTTTAAGGACGTTAGGAAGATTGTTTTTGAGAATTTTTTCTCCATTCCAGTTGGTGATAATGATAGAAGTGGTGAGTTTTTTAGTTTTAGCCATTAGTTTAGTTTAGCAACTTTTTAACAGTGTTGGATTTTTTGTTTCCAATTTTGAATATTGAGAGTTTTAACCAGAAAGGACTAGTCAAAAGAGATAGAAAAGAAAAGGTGAAAATATAAATTCCTTGAATAAAGGAGTTGGGTAAATATTTAAACACGACTTGGTGATCTCCTGGAGGAACAAGAACGGCTCGGAGATTTAGGTCAGCTCTTAATACTGGGACAGAGGGTTGATCGTCAATCTTAACTTTCCATCCCTCGTCGTAAGAGTCAGTAAGAACAAGTAATCCAGTTTGAGAGTTATGTGTTTTGAGAGTTATTTGGTTGTCTTTGTAGTCAACTAACTCTACAGATCCCATTCCAAGTTCAGTTTGAAAAATATCTTCTTCTAAAACAACTTCCTCCCTTAGATTGATTTCCTGCATCTTTTGAGCAATGGACGAAATGGAGTTTTCTACAGAGTAGTCTGTGACAAAAAAGGCTTTGGGGTAGATAGATTTATTTTCATATAGTTTTGTTTTTCCCTCTTCTAAGATAAGCTTTACTTGTTTATCATCTATTATGCTTAAGGATAGAATATATTTTACTCCCATAAGGTTGGCTACCTGGGATTTCCAATGAGGTTGATATACGATACGAGGATAGGTTTTTAGTTCTTCTACTTTCTGTTTAGGATCCATAAGGCGAACCAAATAATCATAGCGATTATCTCGAATAGAAGCGTAGCCGTTGATCATGGGAATCTGATAAGGAATATTACTATTGGAAGGTAAAAGTTCAACATTGGTGATAAGGAGTCGGTTTTCTTTGATATTTTCTTGGAGGTATCTGGTTATTTCAGTTTGAGGATAGACAAGATCCTTGTCAATAAAGGAATTATATTTCCAACCTTGTCGAATTAGCTCCAGGGAGGCAACTAAAATAATTAAGACCGATAATGGTTTCCATAGTTTTTTGAATTTTAAAGAAACTACACAAGAGAGGATGGTGAAAATAGATACAAGACTAGGAAGAATTAAGTTTCTTTGGGCCGTTGATTGAGACAAGTTACTTGAGGGAAGGAAGAAACTGAGAATCCAAAAAGAAATAATCAAAGCAAAAGGAAAGAAAAAGATTTTTGATTTTATTTTATTTTTTCCCTTCAAAAGGTCATCAAAGATTGACATTGTTATAGCAGCGAGGACAGTAAGGGCAAAAGCAACTATCCAAATCATTCTCATGGGGGCTACATCTGATAAAAAGCTGATTGGTACTTTCCTCAAGACCCTTCCCAGTGGATTGTCAATCATGAATAAGGTTGGGGTAAGGGCTGAGAATAGCCAAAAAAGCATTTCTGGTTTCTTTTTTCTGATTTTCTTATTCTTACTGAAAACAAAAACTAAGCCTAGGCTCCAGAAAACAAAACAAGCTGCACCGACAGAAGCGTTGTCGGGATAATAGATTTTGGAAGTAAAGTTCCAAGTGGATGGATGTCCAAAGAAATCTGGAGCAAAGAGCATGATTAGGTTTTCAGTCGGCAGGAAGTATGGCTCCCCACTGGACTCTCCAAAAACCGCTTCTTCTCGTACCACTTTAGTGCCGAGATTATAAGCAGGCAGGGTTTGTGGTGCAGAAAGGCCTAGTCCTATAAACACAAATATGATAACCAAGATTGTCTTTTTTGAAAACAGAGGTCTGAATTTAAAAAGGAAATATAATGCTAAAAGAAAAAGACTGTATATTGCTGGAGGAGGATATCCTCCAAGCATGGTCATGGATACTGAGAGAGAAAGAAGAACTAGCCATTTTAAGCGACTTTCTTTTCTTACTTTTTCCAAAAGAAAAAGACTCAAAGGAAGCCAAAGCGCTGTGTGTCCATCAATTCCAAACTCAAGATGATTGAGCATGATAAGTGAAAATCCCCAAGCCACACCAGCAAGTAAAGCAGGAATGGTTTTTTTGGTTAATTCTTTTAAAAATAAAAAACTAAAAACAGCTGCCAAAAACGGTTGTAGTGTTAAATAAATGGTCCAGGCGTCGAGTTTTGGTAGAATCCAAAAAAGTAAATTAAGAGGATAAAAAACAGCAGTTTGTAGATTTCCCAAAAGTGGTGTTCCTGAAAGGATGTAAGGGTTCCAGAGCGGTAGTAAATTGTTTTTAAGTTGGTCTATAACTAGCAAGCGCCAAGGGAGAATCTGTTTTATCCCATCAAAAAGTACCCAACTTTTAATTGGATAGTCTGTTTGAATACCTCCCCATTTATGATCGATCCAGGGATGATAGTGCCCGATTAAAATATCTCCAGGAATAGGATATTTTTGAAAAAAGAAAAATTTATAGAAAAGGACAACAGAAAGAAGGGCGAAAAAAAGAATAGGAAAATATTTTTTAAGTTTTTTCATTTTTTCTTGCAGAGAAAAAAATAGGAAGTACAAAAAAAGAAAGAGATAAGAGTGATAATTTTGCCCCAGTGAAAACTTTGAGGTTGATAATTAATTTCTAGTTGATGATCTCCGGCAGGAATTAAATAAGACTGAAGGGCATAATTTGTTTGATAAATAGAAATTTCTTTTTGATCCAAATAGGCTTTCCAGTTTTTTGAAAAAGAAATGGAATTAACCAAAAGAGAGTCTTTTGTGGTGTTTAAGTTAATTTTTTGATAATTGGGCTTGTATTCTAAAACTTCTATAGTCCCCTCCCCTTTTGTTAAATTCTTTTGGTTTTCGTCTTTAAAATTGGGATCAAAAAGATGGGTGACGTTGAGATCAAAGTTGTCTTGTTTGAGAGCAAGAACAAGATTATCTTTCGAGGAATGTTTTTTAATGTCTTTGGCAAAATAAAAGCGAGGGAGAGAAAGATTGTCTTTATAAATTTGAACTGTCTTGTCTTCAAAAACAAGTTCGTATCGTGAGTCCTCTAAAAATGAAGGAGGGTCTCCATCGACTGAAAAACTTCCTTTTTGACGATCAAGTTTTTTAGCCAGAAGATATTGGTTGTTCAAGAGTGGGTAGATGGGTGAATCAAAGTTGTTTAGAAGATGAATTCTTGAAATCCTTTTGGAAATGTTTCTGGTTTCGACTAAAGACAAGAACTCTCCTTGAGTCAAGGGAAGAAGGGTGTCGTAACCACTGGTGGTTTCAAGACCATAAGGCATCCACATGTTTTGAGGGATAACATCTCTGGGCTCAAAGCGAAAAGGTTGGTCTTCGAGACTAGAAAGTTTCTGGGTGATAGGAGTTTGGGGGAAAATAATTCTTTCGGGAGTAAAGGACCAATATTTTCGAGCTGGATAATAAAGTGAGAAGGTGGTTAGAGAAAAAATTAAGAAAAGAAAGAGAGGTTTAGAAACTAGTTTTTTAAAATTAAAGTAGAAAAAGGTGAGGAACAGGAAAGCTAAAAGACTAAAAGTACCAAGAAGGGAGTTTCTGAAAGCGATTTTTGTTTGAAGTGGGTTGGCAAAGTTTTTTAGAACATAGAAAACAGCAAAGGCAAGAAGAGGAAGCAAAAGAGCAGTGATTTTTAGAAAACTTTTTTTAGTGAAGATGTCTTTTTTGAGTAGCCGCTCTAGACCAAAGGCAGTAAGGACAGAAAAACCAAAAGTGGTAAGAAACAGTGCCCTGGAAGAGACTCCACCAGAAAGGAAAAGTAATTTCTCTAAAAAGATACCTATGGGGTTTTTAATGGATAAAAGTAGACCTAAAACCAAGAGAGTGAGGGGCCAGATTTGTTTTTTAGGCCGAGAAAGGGCAAGAAGAGAAAGGGCAAGAGGGATGGATCCAATCCAAAAAGCGTAGTTGTCGTAAAAAGCGTGACCCCAATAATTCTTGGTTCCTGGATGCCCAAAGAAGTTTGGAAAAATGAGAGTAAGCAGGTTTCTTAAGGGAAGGTGGGCAGCATTACTGGCTTCGACAGTAGGATCAATCTTTCTTATGGAGGAGAAAAGCAACTCAAGACCAGGAAGAAGCTGAATACTAGCAAGAAGGAATCCTAAGACAACGAAGACAGTATATGGAAGAAATTCTTTTTTGAACTTTTTGAGTCTTTTTTGAAAAAGAAGATCAAGGCCGATAATTAGCCAGGTAAAAATAACTAAGGGCAGATATCCGGAAAAGATTTGAAGAGCTATGGAGAAACTAATTAAAGGAAGATATTTTTTGTTTTTGGATTTAAAGTATTTTTCAGTTAAGAGCAGAAGAAGGGGTAAAAAAAGTTGGGTCCAACCATGAATATTGTACTGATGCCAAACAACAGCAAAACCTGAAAAGGAGAAAACAATGGCACCTAAAAGAGAGGAAGGTTTACTAAGTTTTTTCTCTTTTAAATAAAGATACATGAAGGAAAGGGAAAGGAGAGATTGGGTAATTATTCCCCAGCTCCAGGCTATTGGCTCTGAGAAAAGAAGATGAAAAAGATTAGAAGGTGAAAAGACGGCAGACTGAAAGGTAGCCAGAAGCGGTAGGCCCAGAAAATAACTGGGGTTCCAGAGAGGCCAACTACCAGACTTAAAGGCTTTTATAGCGGCCATTCTCCAGGGATAAATGATAGAGGGGATATCTGAGGGAAGAGGGTTTTGAATAGGAACTCCAGTAGGATAGTCCCATTTGTAGTCTAACCAAGGATAGTAGGCACCAACGGTTATATCAGAAGGAATGGGGAGTAGACCGTCTTTAAAAAAAGGCCAGAAAAAGATAATAAGGAGGAGAATGATGATAAAAAAAGGCCAGTTCTTTTTAAGAAAACTCATGAAGAAATGAGCAGGGATTTTAGATGACTAACAAAATTGTCTTTTGAAAAGTCTTTTGCTCTTTCTTGGGCCCTTTTTGAAATTTCTTGTCTTATTTTTTCACTATCCATTAAAAGTTTAGTATAGGCAGTTAGTTTTTTTTCGGTTTCCCAAAGATAACCGGTTTCCTCGTTTTGAATGACTTCTTTTACTCCACCTTTTTTGATGGCCACAGGAACACAGCCTGAGCTCATGGCTTCGACAGTGGTCATTCCAAAGTGCTCTACAGACTCAGGGTCCTTTTCTTCATCTACGCCAAATCCAGCGGCATGCCAAAAGATTTTTGCTTTTGAATAAAGGTCTTTTATGACAGAAAAGTTTTGGTTTACAAGAAATTCAACAGGATAGCCCTGGGCCTGAGACTTGAGGTTTATAAGATAGTTATTCGCTTCAGGTTCCTTAATGCTTGATCCAGCTAAAACTAACTTCCATCCTGGTTTATAACGATCAGTGATCTCTTTAAAAACTTTAATTAAAACATCTTGGCGCTTGGTGTTCATAATATTGTCAAAACGGGCAACAGAGAGAATTATATTTTCTTTTTTGGCAGCAGGCTTAAAATTATCTGTATCAATAGGGGGATAGAGAACAGAGCTTTTGACCCCATAGGTCTTATCAATGAGTTTCTTTGTAAACTCCGAATTACAAACAATATTCTTGATTTTTTTAAGTCGAAGACGGTTTAAGGCCTTTTGTTTGTTAGAGACAGTTAGTTTTTTAAAGGGAACTTGAAAATGAAGGGTGTTTATTTTTCCAAACAAGAAAGGGACGGAACCGTCACTTAGAAAAAAGATATGGTCGTATTGGCTGGTAATAGATTTGATTTTTTGGACACGACTTAAGAGAGTTAGAGGGTTTTTGGAGTTAGGCTTGGAAACAAAATTGTTTCTTTTTGTTTTTGGATTTTTAGAATCAACACTGAATGGATCTGGAACAATGTTTAAGTTTTTGAGGTCAAGTAGAAAGCGGGCCTCAGCTTTTTCAATAAAGGAGGGATTTTTTGACCAAAAAATGTCGACTTGCCAACCCAACTTAAGCATGGTTTCGGCGACAGTTAGGGTATATTTTTCTCCCCCACCTAAGGTGTCTAGGTAAGGATCATAGATAGCTGCTTTCATTTTTTTCTGTTTTGCATTTCCCAGAGGCGAGCATAGATGATGAAAGTATTAAAAACCTCAAAGATACTATTTACTATACCAGCTGTACCGTCTTTCCAGGCAGATTGTTTAATCAATCTTTCCCAAAATTTGGTAAGCATCATTCTGAAAATGCGCCACCAAACGACTGGAGGGTGTTTGGCATCATGAAGGGCTTTTGCTTCGGTTTGGGTCCAGATAATGGTTTTTTCAAGCATGGAAGTAAGGTCTCGGTGGGTGTAATGTAGAAGATCAGAATTTAGCATGCCCATAGTGCCCTCTATGACAGGTTCTTCATGAACATTACCGACCCATTTTTTGAGTTTGTTTCTTTTATAGAAGCGTTTAACATGGTCAGGATAAGATCCCCCACTTCTTACTTTCTTTCCTAAATAGTGGTTTTGCCTGGGGAGGGCGTAATAAGTGTGGGGAGTATTAGATTTTGCAGTTTCAATTAGTTCTTTTTTAAGTTGGGGACTAATTACTTCATCAGCATCAAGATAAAAAATCCAATCTGAAATGGCTTTCTTAAGACCAAGGTTGCGCCAAATGTCAAAGTGTTTTCCATATTCATCAGAATGGATGACAATGTCTTTAGTAAACTTTTTGGCTATCTTTACAGTATCGTCGGTGGAGTTGGCGGCAACTAAAACTATTTGGTCAGCCCAAGAAGCACTTTTTAAGGCTTTTTTGATAATCTCTTGTTCGTTACCGGCGATAATGACGACACTAATATTGTTTTTTACTGCCATGATCCCTTTCCAAGGCGCTTAAGATAGTAATCAAGAACTGCAATTTTTTCCCACTTTTTACCAAGAATTAGTTTTTTTAGACTTTCTTTGATCAAAGCCCTTTTAGTTCTTGAGGGGGCGTGTTTTAAGCCAAATAGGAGACGGTTTCTGATTATGTAATAGGTGTGTAAATCAGAACCCGAAGCTGACGAGCCGGAGTTTAAGTGCCAGAGCTTGGATTGAGGTACAAAGTAGACCATAAAATCAGCCTTTTTGACCCGTTGAGAAAAATCATTGTCTTCGTAATAGAGGAAATATTTGTCGTCTAAAAGACCAATCTTTTCAAAGACTTTTCTTTTTACAAAAAGAGCACAGCCGGTGGCAAAGTCGATAGATTCGATTTTTTTAAACTGACCCTTATCAATTTCGTCTACCCCCCGATTAGAAGCAAGACAGTTTGCCCAATCCATAAGGCCTCCGGCATACCAAATAACTTTTCCTTGGTCCTCTTTTTGGTAGCGATCTTTATGAAACTCATAACCAGGAGCAAAATAGATAAGAGGAGAAAGAATACCAGCTTTAGGTTTCTTATCAGCAGCCAGGAGAAGTTTTTTAATAAAATCATCTTTAACCAGAACATCATTATTTAAAAGAAGGACCCAGTCGGCACCCCAAGCAAGAGCTTTTTTTATTCCTTCATTGTTTCCACCAGTAAACCCAGTGTTTCTAGGAAGCTTTATGAGATCAAGATCGTAATTGTATTTTTCTTCAAGTTTTTTTAGTTTCTGAGGAAGGGATCCATTGTCGACAAGAAAGATACGATGTTCAAAACCCCCAGTCTTTATTTTTTTAAGGGAGTTTATAGTTTGAATAGTAAGCTTGGGACGATTCCAGTTGACGATAACGGTGGCAACTTTAATCATTAGGGTTTGATGAACTTAACAAGACCGTGTTTGATTTTACTTGCCAAAAGTTCAACTTTATTGGAAGACTCTTTCTTTAGATAGTGATTTTGCCAATGGAGATATTCAAAGATGGCTTGGCGGGATGACTTTAAGAAAGTGTCTTTGTTGATTGGCCGAGGCTTAAAGCCTTGTAAGGACCAAAGTTGGATATAGATAAGAGCAACTGAAAAAGCCTGCATAATAGACAAGACCAGACCATGAATGCCGTCTTTGTATCCAGTACCGGCAAAGAAGCGAGAGCAAAATTCACCGATTGGTTTAACGACAAGGTCTGATATTTTAATCCTATAACCTTGCTTTTGAAGTTCGTCGGCTTGACGAGCTGAGTACCTTAGAGCCCTGGTGAGATATTGCTGAACAGAATCGTAGTGAAGGTGCCTTATAGCGAAGCGTTCGTTGTCTAGAAGGGTTATGCCGCTTCCTTTTGTAATAGGTTGAGAATGGATCTCAGTTTGCCATTTTATAGATTCTTTTTTAAAGAAACGGATTAGATAGTCAGGCCACCAACGAGAGTGACGAAACCATTTTCCAAAGATTATATTTTTTCGGGGGATACGAACATAGTCCACATTAGATCTTTTGCTGATTTTTAGAAGTTCTTTTTTTAGAGGTCGAGTTAGGTATTCATCGGGATCAAGAAGAAGAATCCAGGGACCCTTGGCTTTTTTAAGAGCAAAGTTTCTGGCCTGCTCAACCACGGGCATGTGTTTATGAAAATAGACTTTGGCTCCAAACTCTTTTGCTACCTTGGCGGAGTTGTCAGTAGAATACATGTCGACGACAATGATTTCGTTGGCGATGTCTTTTACAGAAGAAAGGCATTTTTTAAGATACTTTTCTTCGTTTCTGGTATTAACGACAACAGAGATATTTGTGTTTTTAGTCATCTTATTTAAGGACCTGGTAGATTTTAACATTGCCGGAATCAAAAATCTTTTCTACACCCAGGTCAACTTCATCTTGAGGCAATGAATCTGGTGAATGAAGATAGATGTAGGAAATGTCGTTATTTACCAAAAAACCTCTAGATTGATACTGATCTAATCTTTTTTCAAAGAAATCGACAACCAGGGTTCTTCTTTCTTGCCAGGGGTAACCGGTTATATCGAGATTCATTTGGTCTTCCAAAAAGACTGGTTGGGTTGAGAGAGCGGAAACGTAGGCGCTGGTTTCATAAAAACGGAGAGGGATAGGGGTTTTTAAGTTTTGTTTTCGGTCCTTATCCCAAAAATAGGTTAAGACTGTCCCCTGCTCTTGTTCTTTTAAGAATGAGAGGGCTTTTAGTTCATTATGAGAAACAGTGGCCGGGGCAGGGTTGCCCAAAGATCCTTTTAAAGTAGAAATAGAGGTGGGAATGGTAAAAAGAATTATTAAGAAAAACAAAGGGGCATGTTTTTTAGAGGAAGAAAGTTTAGATAAGGCTTGGGCAAAATAAAGATTAAAGATAAAAAGAAGGTAGTAGAAAAATTGGATTGTGTTCCAGGTGGTACCACTTTGCACAAAGAAAAGAGGAAAAAGAAAGGCAAAAAGGGAAATAAGAAGAAGTACCCTATCAAGGTCAGTCTTTTTCTTTTTAAGAACAATTAGAGGGAGAGCGATAATTCTGGTACCTAAATTACCAACAAAGAATATCAGAAGAAGGATGATTTCAAGAATAATTAAGAAAGGAAATTTCCAAGAAAAAGCCTGAAGAGCTAGATTTTGTCTTAAGGTAGCAAGGCTGGGAATGTAGAGTTTGTCTAAAGACTCAACTAAAGAGTGAATAAACCAGAAAGGTTTAAAAACTAGCCCTGATCCACCAGAGAAAACTCCAAAGTAATAAAGGATGAGAAAAGAGGTGGCAGCCATACTAATCCAAAGATAGAGGTCAAATTTTTTAGCTTCCTTTTTTAGAAATCTAATGAGCCAAAAAGAAAAAATGGCCAAACCAACAAGAACGGCAGAGTAAACTTTAATGGCAGAGAGTAGAGCAAGGAAAATACCTAAAAAGACTGCGTTGGATGTTTTTTTCTTGGGTTGATAGTTTTGCCAAAGAATTAAACCAAGAAGAATGAAGACCAAAGAAAGAGCATAGGGAGGATTAATAAGAGTGGAAATGGACTGCATTGACCAAAAAAGAGACTCTCCACCAAAAGTCCGATCCCGGAGGAAAGTGATAATCCAACCAAAGGACCCGGCAAAATAGTTTAGAAAAACAAAAAGGAGGGCGGTTTTGTGATCACTGTTTTTTTTGGCAAAAATGTAAGAGAGGGTCCCCAGAGAGAGGGCTAGAAAGATTGGAAAGATTTGGAAGTAAAACTGAATAGTGTTTAAGGCAATTAGTTTTAAAAAGAGGGCAGAGAGGAGATTGAAGCCGTAGTGGTAACTTCCCAGTTTTTCTCCAGCAAAAATTGGACTATCTGGGAAAAGAGGAGTTTTTTTTAGTTGTTCTATTAGGGAGATGTGCCAGATACCATCATGACCATTAGGGCCCCAGAGACCAATTCCATAATCTCTGGTAATGCCAGATCTGATCATGGGGATTGCAAAGACCAAAGAAAGAATGCTTATAAAAAGAGCAGGAAAGGTTTTGATTTTCAGTTTTTTGAAAAGAAAAAAGAAAAGAAAAAAGAGGATTGCTAGAGGGAAATATGGAAAAGGAATGTTAGTGAGACTTTCGTTCATTTTCGAGGTTGTTTTTTAAGAGTGGATGAAAGGGTGTTTATAAACCAGTATATTTCTTTTTTAGCCAGAAGATACATTATGAATCCATAGACTATTGATCCGATGAGTGCCTTTAAGACAAGATCTAGAAGAGGAGATGAGGAGAACGCGATATGTACGAAGATAAGAACAATAGTAACTATTAGGGAGGCAAAGAAGGGTTTAGAAACAGTTTTAAATACCTCTATAGACAAATGCTTTTGGGCAAGCCACCAAACAAAGATAGAGGTTAGGCCAACAATTATCTGAAAGAGGGCAATTCCGTTGTAACCCATCTTGTAAGCCAAGAAAGGAAGAAGGGTCCAAGTTAAAACTGTCCACATAATCATAAGATGGAAAGTAATCTTTATTTTTCCAACAGCATTAAAGGCATTGGTGATGGGAGTGGTGACAGAAGCCAGTAAAGAGTTTACGGAGTAGGCAAAGAGGGCAAACAAAGCTATTTGCCATTTTTCATATTTAGGTACAATGTTGGTTAAATCAACAATCATGAAACACATTAAAACTAAGGCTGGGAAGACAAAAGAAGAGATATAGAAAATGCTCTTTTCGATAGCAAGTTTTAAATGCTCTTTACTTTTTTGAAGACGAGAGAATCCAGGAAAGGTAACTCGCATAACAGCGTCCATTAAAAATCTTAGTGGGAACTGAGACCATTTTTGAGCCCAAGAAGTGATGCCGATTCCAGCAGAACCGACTATGCCCCACATAAAGACATTAGAAAGACGGTCTTTTACAGTGGCTAAAAGTGAGTTTAATTGATAGGGGACTCCGAACTTGAAAAGTTTCTTGATAGATTTTTTGGAAAAGGCAAATCCAATGGGCCAAGGCTTTAAAATGTAGGTAACGGCTAGACCTAGAATACTTCTGGCCAGAACCGCCCAAACATAACTTTCAGTCCCCCACCCTCTCCAGGCTAAGACAACGGCAATAAGATTGAAAGCTGTTATCTCAACAAGATCAATAACGCTTAAGATATCAAACCTTAAGGAGCGCTCTAAAAGAACTGAGGGGATGGTTTTTAGAGAGGAAGTAAAGAAACCAATCATGAGAGCATAGAGAAGATGTTTTCCGGCAGGTTCAAGGTTTTGTATTTGGGGCACGAAAGGAGAGATTGAAAGAAGGACAAGAAGAAGAGATACAACTAAGATTTGTTGAATAGTGAAGGTGGTACGAACGTCTCGAAGATTTGGTTTTTTCTTTTTTTGAATGAGAGCAGCAGCCAGACCAACATCAGAGAAATAGCCAAGGATAGCAACTATTTCAGAGACAGCCGCAAAAAGACCCATTTGGGGTTGGTCAAGGTAGATGCTTAGAAGAAAGAAGCCCCCAAAGGCAATTGACTGGACAAAGAGATTTCTTAAAGAAAGGTAAAAAAGAGAATGGACCGATTTTCTTTTGATTCTTTTTATCGTTTTTTCTTTTGGGATTTGGGACATGTTTTTTTGAAAAAGTAGACCAGGAGACCAATTGAGAAGAGAGTTATCAGGTTAGAGGCTGTTCTTACAGGAGTGTCTTCCATTTGAACTCTGATTTGATAGTCTCCGGGAGGAAGTTTTAGAACCATACGACCAAGCTCTGATTCGATATCAAAGGCAAGTTCGTCTTCTTGGTCATAGATTTTGAAGTTAGGGAAATAAAGTTGGGCAAGAGTTAGTTTGGCCTCGGAGTCTTTAACCTTGGCGTCAAAAGAGAACCAATCGGTACCTTTCTTTTTATTTTGGATTTCAACTTCCCCTTTGATTTCATCAATTAAGTCCCCCGCCTCTGCCCGAGCAGCAATGTAGGCCCAACGAGGAAGGTAATCGTAAATACCAGAAGTCTGTTGAAGCATCCAGGCTCGACCGGAGAACTTTTGTTCATCAGTGATTGGCCCAGAAGCTCCTGGTTTAAAGTAAGAGAGATTAAGAGAGATTAAGATAAAGAGAGTGGTGATATAGGTTAGTTTTTTGATTAAGGGTTTTTGTTTTTTGAGGATTTCGGGCAAGAAAGCGATAGGGAAAGAAAAGAAAAAAGTGGAAACTGTTAAAAAGCGCCAAGGGAATTGGGCTTTTTGAAGAGGCGGAAAGAGTCTCCAAAGGAAGGAAGATTGTTCGTGAGTTAAAAAGGCTGCAAAAAAAGCAAGGGCAGTAAAAAGAAGGGTGAGGAGGGCAGTTTTGTTGATTTTCTTTTTACGAATGAAATAGTAAATGATGGGAAGAAGAATGAGCAGAGAACTAATCCAGTGTAGGTGCCCTACTTGAAAGGACATTTGATCTTCTTGTCCCCAGACACTGGCTCCAAAGCCCCAGAAGCGGGAGAAGAACAATTGGTTAATACTGGTGAAGTGAACAATATAACTGTAGTAGCCTTTAAACATTGATTCTAACTGGACATACTGAAGTTCAAGGAGGAGGGGGAAGAAGAAAAAGGCGGCAAGACCAATGGCTAGAAGACCAGAATAAATAAATTTAAGAATTAGAGGAAAGTTAAGATCTTTTATCCAACCAAAAATGGAAAAGAAAGTGGATTTCAGAGCTGAAGTTGCTGGAAAACGAATGGTTTTGGGACCAGTAAGTAGGAGCTTTTTTTCGGTGACAAGTAAATAAAGAACCCAGACGGCTAAAAAGGGTGTGATAGCTAGAACCATAATGCTGTGAGAGAGTATGAGACCAGTAAAGGAAAGGGCAAGAAGAAGGATTGGTTTGGTTTTTTTCTTTTCTTTAATGATTTTGTAAGCGTAGAGAAAGAGCAGGGGGAAAAAGATGAAAGCAAAAGACTCATTGAGTGCACCTCTGACGTAGGTATCAAGAGCATGATAAGGAGCGTAAGAATAGAAAATAGTAACCAGAAAGGCAGAAAAGGGGTTAAAAAGGGCGACAGCCAGAGCAAACATGGCCAGAGTTGAAAAGACGTGCTGAAAAACAAAAAGGAGTTTGGCCGACCAAACGAATGAAATACCAAAGAATCTAGGAATCATACCAAGGTAAAAAGGAAGAGGAGGATAAAAATTAAAGAGAGGATATCCATAGCCATAACCCATATCGGGGACCCAACGGCAAGGAATCTGGGCATCTTTGAGACATTTTTCCATCTGGAGGAGTCTCATCATCTGTAGATCGTCGTGCATGTTGAAATAGCCAGGCTTTAAGAGACTTAGGATGGTGGGAATAGTGAAAAGGAGACTTAGGATTAGCCAGAATGATTTTTTAGAGGTTAACTTTCGCATCTTTTATATTTTAGAGTATTGTGAGCTAAGAATCTATTTTAAGCGGTAAAAAAGAAGGGGCGGAGTATTGGCTGGTTTTTCATAACGGGCAACTAATTTTAAAAGATCATACTGATCAGTATCTAGTTTAAGTCGATCTTGGTTGGCTAAAATAAATGTTTCGTTGCCATATTCTCTTGATTCAAGAAGAGGTTGAGGAATGGTTTTGTAATTGAAACCAAGACTAATGACAGTAAGATTGGGAATTTGATCAAGATAAATTTGAAGTCCGTCTGGCAAGGTCCCAAAAGACCCTTCAGTACCAATGACGATTGGTTTTTCTTTTATAACCTCTTTCAGGTGGTCTGCTGTTTCTTTAATCCCCCAGCCTGAAGTCCAGTCTTCTAGGTATCCGGATTCAGTAGCGGGAAGAATTACCTTTTCTAATTTGAAGGAAAGGTGATAAACAAGTCGAACACTTGGAATAAATAAGGGGAAGAAAAGCAGATAAAGGAAAAAGGAGTCTTTTTTAAACCTGCTTTTGAGAAAGTCCAAAACATGGTGGGTGGCCAAAGAAAGGAGGATTAAGAGGAAAGGAACGGTGAAAAGGATGTAGCGGGCTGTAAAAACTTTAGCCACAGAAGCAGAGGCTAAAAGAGGGAGAAAGTACCAGAGGAAAACGGTGAATATCTTAAGATCCAACTTCCTTTTCTTGGGAGATGCCAAAAAGAGTAAGGAAAGAAAGGCAGTGAGGAGGATAAGGGGAGTGGAAAGGTAAAAACGATACCAGGTGATAATGTCTGAGACGTGAGGTTTTAAGGGGTTTAAAGGATGAGATAAAACTTCTTTTATGGGCCAAATATAATCTAAGTTTCTCTGGCCGATCATATGAAAAGAGGGAGAAAGACGGAGAAAATTGTAGATGCAAAAGGCTAAAACAGAAGAGGATCCAACCAAAAAGAAGGGCCATAGGGGTAGTTTTTTGACTTTGATAATTTTAGGCAAAGAAAGCAAGAAGACAGATGCGGGAGCGAGAACAACAAAGAAAAGAGCAGGAGACTTAGTAAGCCAGGCCAGACCAAGAGAAGAACCTAGAAGAAGAGCGTTTTTGATACTGGGAGTCTTATGAAACTGAAGAGTAAAAAAAAGAGAGAGAACAGAGAGGGCGGTAAGAAGGTTGTCAGCCAGAGCAAGGCGATCAAAGAAAAAGGTAAAAGGAAAGACAACGTAGAAGAAGAGGACTAGAGGTGTGGCTTTGGGTTTTAAAAGATTTAGGATTTTATAGAGAGAAAAAAGAGTCAAAAGACCAGCAAGGACTGAAACAAGGCGACTGGCAAAGAGAGGGTCTGGAAAAACTCTAAGAAAGAGGGAGGTAAGCCACATAAAAAGTGGTTGTTTGCCATCTGTTAAGGGAATAAAAAAGAGAGAAGAAACATTTTTAATCAGCTGAGCCCAGCGAATATAGATAGCTTCGTCAACAAAGACTGGAATTTTGGTTAGGTTTTGAAGGCGAGTAAGAAGGTAGATTAAAGAGGAGAGGTAAAAGAGATAGTGTTTCTGGTGTTTTTTGTTAGACTTTGTCATACAGGCCTTTGGTGTCATTTTTCTTTACTCTCATTATTTCCTTGGCCATATCAATAGATTCTCTTACGAACCTAGACTGGTTTTGACCTTTAGTATCAGATTCGTCTTCGTCGTGCCAAACAACCTCTACTTCTTTGATCTTGTAGCCTTGTTTTTGAGCAATAAAAAGAAGTTCAGCGTCAAAGGCACCAACTCTCCCCCCTTCGTTACCTTGTCCTGAGCTTTTAACAGCAGCAAGAAGAGGAAAACATTTTTTGGCAACTGTGGTTTTTAACATTTTAAAACCACATTGGGTATCTCCAATGTTTTTTAATAAGAAAAAGCTTCTTAGATGTCGAAATGTGAGGGCACCAAGTTGTCTATACCAAGGTGCTCCCTTTCTTCTGACCCCTCTGGAGCCAATAACAATGTCAAAGTTTTTTTCAAAGTGAGGAAGAAGTTTTTTGATTTGATTTAAAGGGGTTGATTGGTCCATGTCAGTAAAAAGAACCAAGGGATATTTTGCTTTTTGAATACCATTCCAGACGACTTTTGGTTTTCCTCCATGAGGAAAGTTGAAATAACGAAAACCCTCATGTTTTTGACAGAATTCTTTAGCTATTTTAGGACTCTGGTCAGTACTTCCGTCGTTGCTGACTAAAACCTCCCAAACAAACTTTTGCTTTTTTAAAAAATCATAGACCTCTTTTAATACTCCCCTATTTAGATTTTTTTCTTCGTTGTAGCAGGGGATAACAATGGATACCTTTGTTTCTTTTTTAGTTTGGGTCATTTGTCCTCTCTCTTTCTTGGATAATAATACCACCAAAACGAGTCTCTTTTAGTACCTTACTGAATGAGTTTTGGCGATCCATCCAAGCTTCGAGTCGTTCTGGATGGGGTGGATCCACTTCAGCAAGTGTGTAGAGTAAAGGAACCTGGTTAGTGGACTGCTGGCAGTTTCCGTTTTTGGTTTCTTGAAAAATAAGGTAGTTATAGGAGTGGGGGATTACTGGAGGAACATAGATGTCGATGTTTTTTTCTCGAGAGTCTTTGCAAATAAATTGAACAGATTGGCGTTGATTTCCAAGAGTTATGTGGGTGGGACCATCAGTTCCGGCAATTATAGAGTTGTAAAGGTGAATGAAATTGGCATGGAAAAAGAGTACGAAAATTAGGAGTGGAAGAAGGAGTTTGTTGTTTCTTTGAATTGTAGAAATAAAATAGGCAAAAAGAATGAAGAAAGCTGGGAAAAAGCCAGTTAAATAGTAATCATAAAGCTGGCCGTAGTTACCAACAAAGAAAAGCAAGAAAAAGAGAGGAATAAAAAGCCAAAAAAGATTAAGGTGAATAAACTTTTGAAGTTTTGAAGGAAGTTTTTTTCTTTTTTTGAGGAAAATAAAGAGACCTAAAAAGAAAAGGAGGAGAAAAATAAGAGAGTAAATAGTGAGATTAGTATCTAGTTTTGAGAAGAGGATGTGATAGTAACTTTCAATTCTTTTGGTGGCAAACTCAAGGGTTGGGAGGGCCCAGCTTTTTCCGGTGTTTGTGTTTGTTTTTCCAGTTAAAAAGCCAAGGAAGTTTTTGGTGATCAAAAATTTGTTTTTAATTTCGAAGAATATTTGAGGAATGAGGAGAGAAAAGAAAACTAGACAAGAAATAGTAAATTGTTTTAGGGTGATAGGAAAAATGATCTTTTTAGCTTTCTTTTTTGTGGAAAGCAAAAATAGCAAGGCAATGACAGGGACAAAAAAGACAGCTGAGGCAGCCTCAAGTTGAAGAGTTAGGCCTAGAAGCAGGGCCACGAAGGGCCAGTACTTTTTTTTGTTTTCGATATAAATCTCTGAAAGGAAGAAGATGAGTAAGAGAACAAAAGTAGGGAGGGGGGTGGGATTGGAAAACCAGCGAGCAGAGTGAATAATGTATCTAGAGAAAGCCCAAGTGACGGCAGCTAAATAGGCCGAGGTTTTGTGGTGATATTTTTTTAAAAGAAAGTAGAGTAAGGGAACAGTTAAAGACTCTATAAAAATCATGAAGATGGCGGCAACTGCTGGGTCTCCCCTACCAAAAAAGTAACCGGGGGTGATGAGGTAAAACCAGAAGGGTCCTAAATAGAGACCTTCGATACCGGTTGTGGGGCCAATGGCAGGAAAGTTTTTGAAAGTTAAAATGTCGCTTGCGATCTGGGCATCTCGACCCTGGTCGTAGTGGAAAGCAAGAAGTTGATCGAGTCGGTAGATGCGAACCAGAAAAGCAATCAACCAAAGGAGAAGGATGATACGATTTTTTTTAATGAAAGGGAAGATTTTATTCTTCAACATGGACGAGTTTGGTAACTGTTATGTCTCCAATCTCCCATTTCCCCGCTTCTTTGGCCCAGCCAAAGGAAGCAATCTCCCAGGCGGGGTTGTTGTAAGGATCACAGTTTATATCAGGATGGGGTTCGCAGATTACAAAAAGCTGGTCGGTTAGTTTTTCGTGAACTGTGTAGAGGTTAGCATTTTGCCTTTTAAGAGGGTATTCATAAGTATCGTCATAATTCATCTTGGCCAAGAGAGCTATATTGAAAGGTTCTTGGTCAGAGTTGTCTACTATGAGCTGAGCAACGGTTTGAGCTACCTTGAGTTGTTTGTTGGGAGGATAAAGAAGGTGGGAGTTTTTAAAAGAAGGAAGACTTAAAACAATGGCAATGGAAACCAGAATAGGATAATAGAACTGTTTTCCCTTCTTGGGAACCAGAAGGGTTAGATAATAACCCAAAAGAATAAAAGGAATGGGGAATACTAAACCAAAATAATGGGTGTAAATGTGTTGCTTATAGAGTCCAAGGCCAGTAAGAATAATCAAGAAAGAAGAAACCAAGAGAGTGAATCCAGGAGGGGTTTTTTTCTTTTTCCTTAAAAAGACGAGAACTGTACAGAAAATAAGAAAGAGAGAGAAAAGAAGTCCAGGTATTTCAAGTTTGGCTCCAGGTAGATCAGTGATGATTTGGAGGAAGATGGGCCAAAGATTGGGAATGGCTTTGTAGGCCTTTAAGTTGACGGTGGTTTGACGAACAGCAAAGAACTGGACGATAGCGTTTGAGTTTTGTCCGGAATGCTTAAGGTCAAAGAGAACAAGAGGAAGCAGGGAAAGGAAGAAAATTACCACAGCTAGAATGATGTTTTTGGTTAAGGTTTTTTCTTTTTTAAGATTGGGCTTGTGTTTTAGATAAGACAGGAAGATAAAGAGAGCAATGATGGGGAGAAAAAGAAGGGCAAGATAGTGCGAGTTAAGGCACATTATGAAAGAAAGAGAGAGAAGGAGGAAATATTTGTATTCTTTTTTCTGCCAGATTTTATAGAGAGAGTAGATTAGAGTGAGGGAGAAAAGAGGCATGATGTTTGGGTTCCAGGAAAAGTTTGAGAACTTGATTACCGAAGGAGAGAGAGCGTAGAGAAAAGCAGCGATTAAACCCGCTTGAGGATTGAAGAATTCCTTACTGACATAGTAGACAAGATAAACAGTGAGAATTCCCAAAAGGGCTATGAAAATAGCAGGACCGACTGGGGAAAAACCAGAGAGGAGGAGAGAAGGAGCAATGAGGTAGTAATAAAAGGGAGGGAGATACATATTTCCAATACTGGTTTGAGGGCCAATAAAGAAAAGGTTTCCGTCTTTGACAAAATCTCTGACAATTATTGTGTCTCGAGCTTGGTCTCCCAAAAACTCCATGTATCCGTCAATTTTATAGAGACGAAGGAAGGCGGCAACGAATAAAATAAGAACAAGTAACAGATGGCTTTTTTTTATTTTTGAGGGAAGTTTAGTTTTTTCCATAAACGGATTAGGTCGGAGAAACCAGCAATAATTACATTTAAGTCAGAGCCTGTTGAGGATCCTGCTTGGCGCTCATAATGGGTAACACCAACTTCAGAAAAGGTATAACCTTTCTTTTTGGCTTTGATTAAAAATTCGGAAGTAATGAATGGGCCTCTTTCTGCTTCTAAGTCGGGAATGTTATCAATAACTTCTTTTTTTACGAGTTTGAACCCACAATCAATATCGGTGACCCAAAGGCCAAAGAAAAGGAAAACTAAAAGCTCCCACATTTTTGAGCCCCATTTTCTATAGAAGGGAACTTTTCGACCAAGGTAGTGGCCAATAACCATGTCCGTCTTTTTTTCTTTCTGGGTTTTGATGAGTTTTTTGATATCACGGAAATTAAACTGACCATCAGCGTCAGTAAAGGTAATCCAGTCATGTTTTGCTCCATAAAAACCGCTTTTAAAAGAAGCTCCGTAGCCTCTGTTTTTCTTGTGATTAATTATTCTAACTCGAGAACCATGTTTTTTAACTAGGGCTTTGGATTTTTCTAGAGTTTTGTCTTTGGACCCGTCGTTGATAATTAGAATTTCCCATTTGGGAGTAATTTCTTTTATGATGGGGAGGGCTGTTTCTACGGTTTTTTCAATGTTTTTTTCTTCGTTATAGCAGGGAAAGAAGACTGATAGTTCTGGGATAAGGTATTTTTTCTTTTTCATAAAGGTAGTATCCGGTAAAACAAGAAAAAAGTCTAGTTGGTATACTGTTTTATGAACAGAAAAATGTATTGGCTTCCTGGCTTAATAGCCACAACAGTAGTTTCAACATTATTTTTCTGGTTTTTATTTTCTTCTCCAATATTGAAGTTTTTAGGATTTGGAGAAACAAGTCTTTTGACAGTGGTGGCCAATTACGATGGACCTAATTATCTGGCGATAAGTAAATGTTGGTATGAAAAAAGCTGTATAGGTCAGAATTTTTCACTTCCATTACCTTTGGAGTATTATCCAGCACATTTACCAGGGTATCCGATGATCATTTGGATCTTTGATCTTTTTGTAAGTGGCCCTTGGGCACTGCTTTTGGCAACAGTGTCAGGGAGTGTAATGGCAGTGTGGGGATTTTATAAGCTGGCTTTAGAGATTCTAAAGAATAAAGAAAGAGCATTTTGGTTATCGATAGTGTTTTTGTTTTTACCGGCCAGATATTTTGTTTTAAGAATGGTGGGAGCACCAGAAACCTGGTTTTTGGCAAGTGTTTTGTGGTCGATTTACTTTTTTAGAAAAGAAAAGTATTTTACATCCGCATTGTGGGCAGTATTGGCACAACTGCTTAAGAGTCCAGGAGTACTTTTAATAGTTTCTTTAGGTCTTGCTTGGATTCTTCAGAAAGAAAATAGAGAAGGGACTCTAAGAAAAGTTAAAAAACTGTGGCCATACTTATTGGTTCCGGTTTCGGCTCTTTTGGTATTTTTGGTTTATAAGGTTCAACTTAATGATTTTCTGGCTTATTTCCATTCTGGAGATAATATTCATCTTAATCCCCTACCCTACCTGGTTTTTGTAAGCACGAAGAGTTGGTTGGGAACAATATGGCTGGAGGATGTGGTTTACATATTCCTTCTGGGAATGCTGGCCTTAAGTGCTCTAAAAAGAAAGTTTTGGGAAAAAGACAAGGTGTTGGTGGTATTTCCAGCGGTTTTCTTCTTGGTTACCTTGATGGTGGCACACCGGGATATTAGTAGATATATAAGCCCTGTTTACCCTTTTGCTCTTTTGGCTTTTGAGAAATTTATAAGTAAAAAAGAATTTAAGATAATATTTTTACTTTTGTTGCCGGCCATAATTTTATATGGGGCAAATTTTGTAGTAGGAAATACGGCTCCGATTGCAGACTGGGCTCCATATCTTTAGGACTTTCGTTTTTCACAAGGGGTGTAAATATCCATTGGAATTTTCCACATTCTTCTAGCTTCACAAGATGTTGGTTTTACTCTCCTTTTGTCGGCAACCCGGTCAAGGTTCCTTCTGAGTCCCGTAGCTTGAGCAGTAGACTTGACTAATTCATAAAGAGAATAAGAGCGGCCTATTAGAGATTTTTCGAGTCTTTGGGTAAGTTTTGATAATTTTGAGTCAGTGGGAAACATGTTTTCAATGTCAAAGAAGGTCACACGTATTCCGCGAGCTCGAAGATAAGGACTTACTCTTTGATGTTTTGAGAAACCAATATCAGCAAGTTTTGTCCAAGAGTGCTGTCTTGCCATATTTAAAAAGAGTTGGGTTTCGGTAGTGGTTGTTTTTGCTAGTGGAGATGGAGGTATTAGTATCCTTGTTCTCTGGACGCCATATTTATTCACTAGACTTTCTCTCATTAAGTGGGCACCAGAAGGATGGTTGGGGCCCCAAATGTTACCAACGGCCAGAATTAAAAACCTTGTGTTTGTTTCTTTAAAAAAATCAGCAGTAGCTCGAACTGAAAGACCAGTGCGCAGAGACAGCCTTGTGGTTCCGTTCACTTGAGAGAGCCAGTAGGCTCTAACTAGGGCAGCGTCAAAATTTTGGCGCTCTGAAGACATGATTTATTTTGTTTTGTGGGAGGTGTTACTTTTTCTTTTTCCAGATAACCTTGTTGTACATTAGCCAATTATATGGCATTACAAGGAAAAGTATTATGAAAGGAAGTAATAGCTGCCTGTATTGGACTCCCAGGAAAGTGGTAAGAATTGTCCCAACTGTAGTCTGAATTAAGAGGGCTCCCAAAGAAGTTCCATTAAACTGAACAAACTTGGACAACAAGTCTTTTGGACTAGTGAACTTCTGATCCTTAAAGGTCCAAACATTGTTCCAAGTAAAGTTACTGATGATAGCAAGTTCAGTGGAAAGCAACCAGGCCAACCATTCAGCATAACCCAACTTACTTCCAAACAACCAAAGGGTAGTGGCATTTACTAAGTAGCCAATGAAACCAACAGTGCCGAATTTTAGAAACTTTTGAATAAAGGGGTCATTCCAACGCAAGAGGAAGGCAGAGCGCAAGACGTCTTTGGCTGTATTTCCTGAAATCTTTGACTCCCCTTTTGTTCTGAGACCAAACTTTAAAGGAATTTCAGTGAACTTGGCTTTTAGAGCTAGCATTTGGTAAAGAAACTCTATCTTGTAGCCGAATTTAAAGGAATAGAGATTCTTCATGTCTAGTTTATCTACAAAGCCTTTTACTCGAGAAGCCTTGAGTCCTGTGGTTGGATCCGTGACCTTAAAGAAGTGTTTGAAGGGGAAGAACATGATGAAACGACCGACAAATCCTCCGACTTCGGAAAAGAAAACGCGCTTGAAGCCCCAGCCTTCGGGATTAGATCCACCTTTAACTTTTCGGGACCCCATTATGTAATCGTATCCGTCGTCAATTTTTTGGAGAAGAACAGGGATGGTGTCAGGAGGGTGTTGGAAATCAGCATCGAATTCAATTAAAACGTCGGCTTTGAGTTTGCTCATGGCGTGCTTGAAGCCAACGACATAGGCGTAACCAATACCCATTTTTTTGGCGTTTAGAACAAGATGAAGGTTTTTAAATTTCTTTTGGTGTTTTTCTACAATCTTGGCAGTGCCATCAGGAGAAGTATCATCAACAATAAGAAGGTGGCAGTCCCAATCTTTAATTTTAGGAAAGGTTTTTTCAAATAGGTGGGTGATCATTTCTCCAATAACATCAGCTTCGTTATAGGTGGGGATAATCACAACTGCTCTTTTTCGTTTTTGCATAGAATAAATATAGCATTTTACATAAGTAATTGTGATGAATTGAGGTCGTTATGACGAAAATACAGTCTATTGAGTTTGAAGTTGGGGGTTTAAAAATAGTAGAATGAATAAGATAAAAAGATTAAAAGTTAGACAAAAAAATGAATAAAAGAAAAACATTGTTTACTGCCAGCTTAGTAGTTACTCTTTTGCTAGTTTCATCCTCCTCTGTGTTGGCGTTAATCGAACCCCAGAAGATACAGGTTACAGAAGAGGTACAAGAAAGGAAGGAAAGAATTGAGGATAAGCAAGCTGAGGTTAAAAATAAGGTACAAGAGAGAAAAGAAGTCTTGGCCGGTAAATTGTCTGACAAAAAGAAAGGTAATGTGGAGAAAATTACTGGAAGGATTGTCGACCGCTTGGAAGCAAGGTATGCAAAACTTTTAAAATTCGAAACCACGATTCAAGGAAGGATCGATATAAAAGAAGCGGTAGGAAAAGACGTGAGTGAGGCCGTTAATAAGATGACTGAGCTTTCTAGTTACAAGGAAGGTTTTTCTAATAGTCTTTTGGTTATTCAGACCAAGCTTGATGCTCTTCTGGCTTCGGAAAATCCAAGAGGGATGTATCCTGAGCTAAAAGAGTCAATCAAAGACTCTCGACTGGTTTTAACTGAGATGAGAAAGGCTTTAGTTGAGGTAATGAAAGCACTAGTTCAAAATTAAAAGTTTATATTTTTTGTTGATATGAAAAAAATTGTTTTATTCTCTACCTTATTAGCTTCTGTTTTTTTGTTGTCCGCTTGTCAGAATAGTTTTTTGAAAGAATCTGGAGTTCAAGACACGAATGACGAAGAAGTGTCGGCACAAACAGCTGAAGAAGAAATAGTGGGTCTAGAAGAAGAGGAAATTGATACCACCAATATGAGTGATAAAGAGCTTTTAAAGGAGCTTGAGTCTATGGACGAGGTGTTTGTAGACGATGTTTCTGAGATAGACTCTGAACTCTAAAACTTAGTAGTTTTTCTCTTTTATCTGGAAATGGGCCTGAGGGTGTAAACAGGCAGGGCATTCTTTAGGAGCAACTTTTCCTTCGTGTAGATATCCACAGTTTCCGCATTTCCAAGTAACCGTCTTGTTTCTTTTGAATACTTTCCCCTCCTCGAGGTTCTTTGAAAGTTTAAGGTATCTTTTTTCGTGAGCCACTTCGGCTTTGGCAATCATTCTAAAAGTTTTGGCAACTTCAGAAAAACCTTCCTTTTGCGCCACTTGGGCAAATTCTGGGTAAAGTTTAGTCCACTCTTCGTTTTCTCCTTGGGCAGCAGCATTTAAGTTTTCTAGAGTGCTTTTAATGGCTCCAGCAGGATAGGCAGCAGTTATTTCGACCATGTGTCCGTTTTTTAAAAACTTGAAAAACATTTTGGCATGTTCTTTTTCGTTTAGAGCAGTTTCAGCAAAGATGTTACTGATTTGAATCAATCCTTCTTTTTTGGCTTGACTGGCAAAATAGTCATATCTGGTTCTGGCTTGAGATTCCCCAGCAAAGGCTTTTAAAAGATTTTTTTCAGTTTGGGTTCCCTTTAAACTTTTCATAGTTTTATATTATCAGTTTTTAGGTTTTTTCTCTCCCCATCTCCATCTTATATCCACCTTTGACCCTATCTTTAAAGAGAGCGGTAAAAAGACCAGTGATAATGAATACATCCAAAAGAAAACCTAAACCGTTTCGGGTTTTAATTTCAGGGGAGTAAACATTGTTTCTATGGGCAGAAAGAAAAATTACAGCAAGGAGAAGTAGGGTCAGCAACCATCCTTGCCAAGTGATGGGACGGAATCCATATCCGTATTTTTTAGGTTTAAACCAAGGCTTGTTCATGAGTTTTTTGCTTTTTTAATTTTCTTTATGTTTTTTTATTTTTTTCACAAATTAAGCAAAATCCTCTATGAACACAGACTAGTCCTTTACAGCCGCAGCAGGCCCATCTTGTTTTCTCGTTTTTGACAAAAGCTCTTATCCCCTTCTGTTTAATGTTTTCTAGGTTTTCCAGCATGCTCATTTTGTATTTAGTCCGATAACGTTTGTCTAGCTGTTTTAATCTAGTGCAGGGATAGGTGTCACAAGAGAAACAATATTTTCCTTTTCGTTTGGTGCATTTTCTGATTATGCATTTGGTACAGGCGGTGCTTTTTTTGGTATTGGTATTAAGGGCAAAACAACCTGGACAGGTGTTTTCTTCTCTTAGATAGCCAAGACAAATAGCACAATTCATTCCACAGGGGGCAATTAAATCAGATTTAATGGTTCTGGTCATAAGAATCAGTAAAAATTAGGTTTTAAACGTTTAAAAAAAGGATGAAAGGATTTTCTTCCGGATTTTTTGTCTAACTCTTTCTTAATTAACTTTAAGGATACTCCTTTTTTGTCACAGTTAAAAAGTTTGGATAGCTGAAAATCTGACCAGCTTTCAAAAAAACCGGTTTTAACTAACTTGAATCCCAGGATTTGAGCAAAAAGAGGGAGACGTAATTCATCATTACACAAGTCAGGAATATGGGTTTTTAAAAATTTATCAAGAAAGGATTTGGGTAGGCAGAGACCGGGTCCAAGGGAAGCGTAGGGTTCTTTGTCATATCCAAACTCGTCTTTTACATATTCAAGTAACTCAACCCATTGATTTTTCCAGGGTTTTTTTGATACCCAGCTCCATTTGTTTTGAACGTTTTTTAAAGGAGTAAGTCCCGTTAATCCAACACAATTGTTGGGGATTTTTTGATAGATTGAAGATAAGGGGGCAAAAAGAAGAAGATCCCATTCAATAAGATGTAAGACGTCAAATTCTAGCTTCTGACCAACATCTTTGTACCAGAGCCTGATAGCAAGATCACTGTTTTTCCATTTCCAACGACTAGTTTTGTTTTTAATACAATAGTTATAGTCCATAAGTGAGTCAAGGTATTTTTGATATTTTGGAAACTTAGATTCTTTGCCACCATAAAGCCCAAAGATTTTTATGTCGGGGTTATATTTTCTAAGTTGTAACAACCGGTCGTGACAGACTTTTGGTTTCTTGTGATGGCGAAAGAGAATAATTCTTTTCATGGATTAAGAGAGAATATCTGGGGTTTTAAAACTATTTAAAAATTTCTGGGTATTTAAAGAAAGCTTTAGTTATATTTACAATAGAGTCTACTGCCCAAATTTCTCCATTTTTTGTCATTTCTAGTGCTTTTTGAGGAGAAACTTTTACTATTTCTATATTTTCTGTGATTTCAAGGTCTTGTTTGGAGTTGAATTCCAAATCCTTGGCTAAGTAAAAATGGGTAACGAGAGTGGTTTTGGTTGGATTGTTTGCAGTTTTACCGAGAAAAATTAGATTGTCAGCAGTTGTTTTTATACCAACCTCCTCTTCTAGTTCCATTAATGCCGATTCTTTTAGGGTTTTTCCTTTCTGCTGAAAACCAGACGGTAGTTCAATTAATATCTCACCTAGTCCGTGCTTATATTGTTTTACTAAGACAACCTCGTTTTTCTTTGTTATTGCCAGGACCATAACAACGTTACCCATGGGAGAAAAGAAGTAATCATCAATTATGGTTCCATTAGGTAGTTTTACGGTGTGCTGTAAAACCGGAAACCACTTACTAGGTGAAACATCAGTTTCTTTAATTATTTTCCACTTTTTCATAAATTGTTTGGGTGGCAGAGAGCTACTATTTACCAAATTTTTCAATTAAAAGACCTAAACCAGAACCAAGTATCAAAGTCATAATTAAGATTGGTACCAGAGCCAATGGTTGTTGCCAACCAATCAGAATAGCAGAAGGTAACAGAACAAGAGTTGAGATGACAATCCCCTTTTTGACACCCCTGACTTTGAGGTCAGAAGTACTGATTAGAAATCCAGATACTACCCAGAGGCAAAAGGCTGACAAGTTAGCATCCCAGGTAAGTTTTTGAATTACCATGGGAATTACGTCAACTGTGCCGGCAACTGCTCCGAGAATAATTCCTAGTTTGATTTTTTTCATATTTATATATAACGTTTCTGTATAGCCGAAGTTAAACAAATTAGTTATGCTTTCATTTTAACAAATGTGTTTAATTTGGGTTGAGCGTGGTGCAACGAGCGAACCGTCTATGCTGTGTTGTCGGACCTGAAGGAGGAGAGTAAAATTTTTGACTTAGTACTCTCCGATCAAAAGTGCAACGGGGCCGAATGAAATGAGGAGTACGTTTTTCTTCCTTTATTCTCTGTTTTCTGTTCCGCTTTTTATTTCTCTCTGGCTTTAAATTCAGCGAAAAAAAGAGGGGTTAGGGGTGAATTTTTTGAGGTGAGGGTCGAAAATAAATCTTTAAAAAGTTGGTTTTGTGGAAAAGATAATATTGATACGGACTCAGGTAATTGGACGTCGTTTTCCACTATTTTCTATAAGTTTGACAACAAAAGGGATTTCGGCAACTTGTTTACTCCTTTTGTCCTTTGCTGTCATATATTTTACTCTAAAGTGATAGGTCCCGGGATCGACAAAAACAAATCCTTGTATTTTAATTCTCTCTCTCATGCGCAACTTATTGGTTGGTATAACCAGATCTTTTTTCATTGTTTTTAGTTTTTTATTATTCGGATCTATGATTTCAACAGTCGTTGTCATAGCTACTTTTTCGTCGGCTTTGGTTTTGGCCCAAAAGTTAACCAGTTCGTAATTTATCGGTATTTTTATTTTATTCTTGATCTTTTTCTTGTCTTTGATATGCACCTCAATCTGTTCCAGAATATTCATTAGGCTGATATTATTGTTGTCACTGTCTATAACCGACCTAATGCACAAGACTGACCATATGTGCTTTATCATTGTAGGCATGCGCTATAGTTAATTTCTGTATTGTTTTTGGGTGATGTTGTAAAATATTTGGTTATTGTATCTTCATTAAAATTGGGTCGAGACAAATCAATAGTTCTTTCTGAAAAAGCAAGAAGTTGACTTGTTATTTTTGTGGAGTAGTCTACTGTTTTTTGTGTGTAATCTAGAATTTCAATTCCTATTAATTGATCTTTGTTGTCAAATTCTAGGTTTACGCCCGGTACGACTTCTTCAAAATATGCTTCTGGGCCTGTTTTAAATACAATCCACAAGCTGTCACTTTTTGAGTCATAGTTTTTTTGATAGTTGTTTTTCATTTTTTTATCCACCTTTTATTTTTAATTCTTGTTTTTATTTCTTTCTCTTTAATGGGGTGGATTGTCTTTATTTTATCAGATTCATCTTCTGTAACATAGGCGATCATGATATTTCTCAGTTTTCCAAGGTATTGTAATTTCATTATAGCAATCGTGCTTTTTTCGATCGTGTCGTAGAATCGTCTTTTAGACTTTTGATGTATGTGTTCGGGAAACTTACTGGGGAATTCTCTTTGTTTCAGTCGAAGTCGAAGGTGTTCGGTTATTATCACTTTAGTCATTGTTTTATTATACCAACACAAAAATTATGTGTTTTGCCAAACATTCCTTGAATGACCGCATTTGGATTTTCTGTTCGAGAAATGAACGAGAAAATCTTTCCCTCTTTTTTAAGTGGTTGTTTTGTCCCCCTAAAATGTTTTTATTTCTTAATAAAAAGCGGAACAGAAAATCTTAACGTTTCAGTATGTCCGACGTTAGACATATTTATTAAACTGGTTTATTTTACAATAAATATGGCTAATGTGGGTCGAACGAGTGCAATGAGGTGAGCCGGACATGCTGTGTTAGGCGACCTGAATCAAAATGTTATGCTTTTTTAAAAGATTTTGATGAAAGTGCAGCGAGATCGGAGCGAAGCGGAGAAGTTTATTTATCCTTTTTTTCTGGAACACTTGATTCTCGTTTTTTGTTCCAAATAAAATTCACTGCATGAAATACTGCAGGACCGAACATGGCAAAAAAACCAGCGGTTTCTTTATTGTTCATTAGTAAATAAACACCTAATATCACTAAAATCACAGTCAAGGCAAATGCCAACCACATACCTGTTTTTTCATTACAAATATTAGAGCTGATTGTTTTTTCTTCTAGTTTTTGTCTGTGTTTTGTCTGTGATTCTGCCATTTTAATTATCCTGTTTGCCGCGCCTGGACAAGCATCTTCATAACCTACTAATGCCTGTGGTGGTGGCAAAGGTCCCTTGAAGGCACTCATGATAGTTTGTCGAATTATTTCTTTTTCAGTAGTTTTCTTTGATACTTGCTTGTCTTGTTTGCGTTGCACCATATTTTTCAATTGAGGATTTAAGATCTGAACCTACATTTTCCCAATCTTTTTTTATAGCATGAGCATCTGCATCGTCTCGGTAGTCATATTGGTCTAAGTTACCAAATAAATCCAGAATGCGACTAACCCCTTTTGAAAAGGAAGGTTTTGAAAATAAATCACTTGATTTAATTTTTATATTATCCATATGTAAAGTATATCAAAGAAAATAGTTTGTTTACTAAACTTGATTATGTAACGTAATTAATCAAATATAAACTTTTATTGTTTGGATAACCATGGTTATCATAAGGAAAAAATATGACAATAAAAGGAATAACCCCATGATGCTATACATTACACCATCATCCTTCTTCGACAACCTCTGTGCCACGAGAATCTCCAAAGGTTTCTTTTTAATATACTTGATTCCGTTATATCCAGAAGGAATCGATAAAAACAGGAGTCCAATAAATGCCCAAATACTAAAGTCATTGACGATGTAAAAGTGGGCAGATATAAAAATCGCCTGAAAGACGAAAACAGAAAGTAATGTTTTATAATCAGTTATCATTAATTTTGTTATTTTGTCTAACGTTTCAGTATGGGCGAAGTCGCCGACTGATATGCTTTATTTTACATCAGTCGAAGTGATTTGGGAGAGGAGGTGCAACCGAACGAACCGCCTATACTGTGTTGAATGACCCGAACGGCAGTTGCTAAGATTTTGAAAGCAACTAAGTGAGAGTGCAACGTGGTGCGACAAACGGGAGCAAGTAAAAAATTCTTTCCTTAATGTTTTTTGGTAATTTAACGGTTTAACCAGTTAGGGATATGCTTTCCAAAATATTGCCCGATTTTTTCTAATTCTTTCATAACTATATCAATTCTATCTTTATCTAAAAACCAATTATCCTTTTGCACATTTCTTTCGTCAACAATTGGACAAACAATAAATTCAGTATTTATAGGAAAAGCTGTTTGGTATGTCAACAACGCTCTTTTCGAATGATGCGCTTTACATACTAGAATAACTTTCTTGGTTTTTAGATTGCTATTTTGCAAAACATTCCAAGATGAATTTGCATTATCAAAAGTATGCTTTGCTTGATCTTCTTTTAAAATAGCATCTTCAGGTACGCCAGACGAAAGGGCAATATTTTTTAGATATTCAAACTCAGTTCCCCAACCTTTAAGTTTAGGATTAGCTCCACCAGAAATTAAAATATGGGAAGCATATCCCTGTTTGTACAATTCAACAGATTTTTCTATTAGTTGTGGACGACTTCCACCAGTAACCAAAATAACATCAACTTTTATTGGTTCATTCTCAACGAATATAAAATCTGTAATACAGTTGAATGGGTAAATCATATGTAGTTAAGTTGCCAAAATTATAAAATGTAAGAATTTTTTATTTCCGATAACGTTTCTGTATAGCCGAAGTTAAACAGATTGGTTATGCTTTCATTTTAACAAATATGTTTAATTTAGGTTGAGCGTGGTGCAACAAATGAACTGGCTATACAGTGTTATATGACCTGAAGGAGGAGGGTAAAATTGTCCCCTACTCTCCGACTGAGAGTGCAACGAGGTCGAAGGAGCGAAGCGAGTGAGAAGTACATTTTTCTTCTTTTTTCTTTATTTTTTGCGCTGTTTTTTATTTCTTAGTTAGCTAGGACTGCTCTGAGAGTACAATTTCAGTTTTCTCAATGATCTCTCTTAATCCTTTGGGGACAGACCGACTATTTATAATGTCTTTTTTTAATACATTTAAGTCCTTATCATTAAGGAAGTAAGGCAATTTGTTAAACACGAGATTCAAAATGTCAATTTCTGGTTTTCCATATACGGCTGCTCGGTCTTTTAGTTCGTCGGTGGTTAACATGATGTAACAATAGAGAAATCCACCAATTTCGGTTTGTTTATTCCGAGAAATTAGGCTTTGACATCGATTGTTTAATTGTTTCGATAAATCGTGTGGAAGTATTTTTGCGACATAAATTAATTCCGTCGTCGCACCTAAGTATATGTATTCACTTTCGTCATATTCAAAGATATCTCCAAATATTAGTGAACTTTTTCCCATGGGTCAATATATTTTTTCAAGTAATTCAATGTCTTCCCTTTCTACCTGACAATCTGGATCTTCTGCGGCTAGTTGATATGATATTTTTTGAAGTAGCTGAGTATTTGACCAGGGAGCTTCTTTGTGTGACATGTCTTTGATGTATTTTGTATTTTTGCCGCCAAATTTTGCACAGACTAAATTTAGTATTTCTAATTCGGTCTCAGACAGGTATTTTTTATCGGATTCACTAAAGCTTCTTTTTGGAAGCATGCGTATCATGTTTATTCCTGATGGCTTTTCAAATGCGATCGTGTCTGTTAAAAGGGAATTGTCAAGATCTTCAGAGGCAGTGTCAATTAGGTTTTTTATGAGTGATGGAATGGGTCCGTGTTCTAGGTGTATGTATGTATCGTAGGTTACCGGAGAACCATATTTTTTAACATGGAGAAAGTCTAAAAAATAAAATAGTTTCATCAATTTAACTTTCCCCAGGTATTTCGTATCAGTATTGTTTCCGAAATAAAGTAAAATTGCTTTAAGTTTACCGGAAGGTATATTCATTATGGTGCTGGTAATTTAGTTTGACATTGTTTTTATCACAAAACAAGTACTTGTACAAGTCATATACATCTTGGACTTTGTTGATAATTGATATTGTATCCTACTACAGATGCCTGTGTTTGATCCTCCAAGGACTCGTGAATACGATCATGGTGGTAGAAGTCGAGATATTCTTTAATCCTTTGGTTGATGAGCACAATATCGAGCATCTCATCTTGGTAGGTATTCAACCACTCTTCTTGTATAGAGCGGTTAAATCTTTCAATAACACCGTTGATCTTTGGTGAGTTTGGATAGGTCCATTTGTGCTTGATCTCCTTTTCTTGGCAGTGCTTTTCAAACTCTCCTTCAAACTCAGACCCATTATCTGTCTGGATAGTATGCACCCCAACGGGAAGAATGGAGACAATGGTCTTGAGAACAACTAAGGCATTCTTGGAATGTTTAGTGGTAAAGGTTTGGGCATAGACTAGTTTAAGTCGGACATCAATAGCTGTGATGGTGTATCTTCTGACTCCAGTAATGATGGTTTCAATGGTATCTAGTTCCAGGTAACCTCCGGCTTCGGGTTTGGGTGCCCTAACCACTCTTAATTTCCTTCTCCGGGTTGGTCTTTTACGACTTGGATCATGATAACCATAAACAGACCTACTATAGAAAAGATTGTTTCTCTTGATGATCTTGCCTATAGTTGATTCCTTAGGAGCAGAAAGACCAAGAGAGCTACAGTAGCGCTCAACTAGAGGATAAAGCTTGTGCTTTCCTAAACGATAGTGTTTTTTTCTTAGTCTGCAGATCTCGGCTAATACCAGAAGATGGGTATTCATTTGCCGAATATCATTAGGACGGGTTGATTTAGGAATCAAGCTGGTCAGTTTTCCTCTGCTGTCTTTAAGTTTCTTTTGCCACAGAAACAAAGTACTTCTTTTGACAGGAAAGGCAGAGAGGGTGGCTTTGAGGCCGAACTCTTGATAGTACTTAATGACCTTGAGACGATATTGGGCCGTTTGGCTCTTATTAAAAGCATTGACACTGATTACTGTTTTCATGAAGCGATTGTAACCCTTCAGGTAAGAAAACAGTGCCTTTGGTTTAGATCCTAGTTCGTGACTCATATTTGGACTTTGAAAAGTCTAATATGTATCGTGACTTATGCAATGGGTGAGAGCCTGCAAGGCTCGAACCGCATATACTGTGTTGTCGGACCTGAGCGAAGCGAAAGTGCAACGGGGCCGAATGAAATAAGGAGTACGTTTTTCTCTTTATTCTTTATTTTCTGTTCCGCTTTTTATTTCTCTTTTGTTTTTAAATTCAGTGAAAAAAAAGAAGGGTAGGGGTGAATTTTTTGAGGTGAATTATTGGAAAATATTTCTAAAAGATGGTTTTTAACTATTTAGATAAATATCTACCTCAGATTGAGCAGGGACCAGTTTTTTGTCTAACGCTTTTTGGTAAATCTCTTTTGATATGAAGCAATAAAACACAGATTGGTCTGTGTCTGGAAGTTTAATAAATTCTTGATTTATTCCGGCTTCTTTTAGGACTCTGTTTATTAGTACTGTAAAACTATTTTCATACCACTCAGTGTCTTCTATCATCATGTTATAAGTTTTTTCTTTATGTCTAAAGGAGATAATTACTTCACCTGGTTGACCGTCTTCTCTTATGTTGCTTGGATTAAAGGTACCAAATGAAGCGTTTGAAAATTCTTTGATAATCTTTGGATAACCAGTGATATTATTTCCGTCGGGAGAACCAACACCTTCAGCATCAAAAGCCAAATCATATAAATTGTTGAATGTGTATTTTTTGTTGTTTTTGTAGCTTTCTTTTATTTTCTTTTCTTTTTGCTTTTTTACGTCTTTGGTCATTTGTGAAAACCAAGCAATTTCTTCAAGAAATTTAATGTATGTGTCAACCTCAACTGAATTAATTAGTTCAAAATAGTTTTTGTACATATTTGGTATTTTACTATAATTTAAGTAAAACTTTTTTATAAATAAAACATTCTTCGAATATATTTTCTTGTTTTACCCCCCTAAAATGTTTTTATTTCTCTAGGTTTAAATTCAGCGAAAAAAAGAGGGGTGAGGGGTGAATTTTTTGGAGAATCTATACCTGATTAGTCATGCTTTTTATTTGATTCGAGCCACTTACAAACGGTTTCTTATAGACAGAAAGTTCAGGATATATATGAGCAAATATTATGTGTTGATTGTTTGCATTAAATGTAATGCAAATTCTTCCTAAATCTCTTTCTGGGGAAATACCTTTAATTCTTTTGTAGGCTTAAGTAAAGAAAACGGTTGCTGAAACTGAGTGTTTTGCCCTTGTTTTCCGTCAAATAAGGTGGTTTAATTTCTTCATGAAAAAGAATCTGTTCCTTCTCGTAGAACTATCGGTTGTTTTAGATGTGGCGGACAGTCC
>JAUWLS010000029.1 GCA_030613565.1 Candidatus Shapirobacteria bacterium
ACTAAAAAATTCAAAAACAAACAGGTTGTAACCATGAGTGGATCTACTGGCCAAATTTGGGAAGGGGATTTAAGTTCACAAATCAAAGAAGAAAAACAAGATTTCACCCCCATTGGCCCTGATGTTAAAACTGCCACCAAAGTCTATTTGAATCTTGCCGAACCCCTTTTAGCCAAAGAAATGGCCAAAAGACCAGTAGCCGGTGTTGGACTCCTAAGAGCCGAGTTCATTATTGCCGGCATGGGTCAACATCCCCGAAGCATGATCAAAAGAGGAAAACGTAAAAAATTCATTAAAACCTTAACCGAAGGTCTTACTGAATTTTGTAAAAACTTTAACCCTCGACCCGTAGTTTATCGCTTCAACGATTTTAAAACCAATGAATACCGAAATCTTAAAGGTGGTGCCAAGTTTGAGCCCCATGAAGAAAACCCCATGATCGGATTCCGAGGAGCCAGCCGCTACATTGTTGATCCTGCTGTTTTCGAAATGGAACTAGAAGCCATTAAAAATGTTCGAAATAAAAAGAGATTCAAAAACCTTTGGGTCATGGTTCCTTTTGTCCGCACTCCTCAAGAACTTTTGGAGGTTAAAAAAATCATGGCCGCCAATGGCCTAACCCGTTCTCCAACCTTCAAGGTCTGGATGATGGTTGAAATTCCCAGTAATGTCATTCTCTTAAAAGAGTTCGTAAAAACTGGAATTGATGGAATATCCATTGGCAGTAATGACTTAACCATGCTTACTCTCGGCCTAGATCGAGACAATGAAAAAATATCCGATACTTTCAACGAAATGGATCCAGCTGTTTTGTGGAGTCTAAAAAAAGCCATTACTACTGCCAAGAAACTTGGCATTACCAGCAGCATCTGTGGACAAGCACCCAGCAACTACCCCGAACTTGTTAAAAAGCTAGTTAAGTGGGGTGTAACTTCTATTTCCGTCAGTCCCGATGTTATCGAAAAAACCAGATACATGGTTTATGGGGCCGAAAAAGGGAAACTAAAATAATGAAGATCAAAAAGGTAAGTCCTCGTCCTATCCTGGCTTCCTCTGGTGAAACCAGTGTTGAAGTAACTATAGAAACCACTAATGGTACTTTCACTGGCTCTACTCCCCACGGCATCTCTTCTGGAAAAGGTGAGGCCAAGCATGTCCACACTCAAACAGCCATTAAGCAAATCAAAAGGTTTTCTAAAACTCTTCTTAAACAAACTCCGAAAAATCAAAAAGAAATGGACGCTTATCTGATTTACACCAAATCAGCCGCCAACGCCACTCTCCCCGTCTCTATTGCTTTTGCTAAAGCCAATCGTTCTTTTCCACTTCCCAGAAAACCAAAATGGCCCAAACTAATGATGCTTATGTTTGAAGGCGGAAAGCATGGAAACGGAAACATCAGAATCCAGGAATTCATGTACATTGTTAATCGTTTTGAAACTGGAAAAAAACTTTTCGATGAAATTAAAAAATATCTTCAAAAAAACAAATACTCTATTGGTATCGGAGCTGAAGGTGCTTTTACTCCAATTAAACTCTCTGACAAAAAAGTACTAAAAATCATGACTCGTTTCAGTAAACAACGCTTCAAAATTGCTCTCGATGTGGCCAACAATCACGCTAATTTTCCAGCTCGCCAAATCAGCCAATACATAACTCAGTTTCCCCAAATTCAATCCATTGAGGATCCTGTAAAAGAAGAAAACCTAAAGGGATGGACTCGTTTTTTTCAATACTGGGGTTCAACCAAACAAGTTGTTGGAGACGACCTTACTGTTACCAGTCCTAAAATTATAGAAGAGGGAGCCAATAAAAGATTTAACGCCGTCATCATAAAACCAAACCAACAAGGAACTCTCACTCAAGCTCAAAAAGCTGTTGAAACCGCCCGAAAACACAACTTAAAAGTAATTGTCTCCCACCGTGGAACAGAAACTAACGAAGATTACATATCCGATTTCGCTCTTGCCATGAAAACAGATTTTGTTAAATTCGGCGGACCAAATAGGGGAGAGAGAATTGCAAAATATAACCGCCTCCAAAAACTTCTCAAAAAAAACTAAGTACTTTTCTTGTCAGGGACTTTTGACACCAACACCTTCTTAGGAGTCACCACGTATTCCGCATAATCCGTACCCAATGGATTTTCCTGAACCAAAACCTCAACAATCGGTAGTTTCTCAAAATAGAACCTAATCATCTTCATACTGTTTCCATGAGTCGACAAAGCCACATTTATTCCTTCTTTTCTAATCCTCTCCACCAGCTCATCACAAAACTCAAACACTCTCTCTTTAACCATCTTTGCACTCTCGCCCTTTGGTGGAGGATAATTAAAAAATCTCCTGTACTTTACTGCTTTTACTGGGTCATCTGCAGTTAACTTTGCCTTACTTGTTCCTTGTAGTTTTCCATAAGACCTTTCAATTATTCTGTCATCAACTTCAAATTTAACTTTCTTACCTTTTAAAGCAATTTTTGCCGTATCTTTCGACCTTCTCAAAGACGAGGTAACACAAACATCAATTTGCTTGTTTTTAAATTTCCCATTAAGAATCTTGGCTTGTTTTTTACCCCTTGGTGTAACTCTCGTGTTCCTTCTCCCTGAAAAAACTTTGTTCCTATTGTCATAGGTCTCACCATGACGAAACACATAAATCTCCGGATATTTACTACTTTCAATCTTTGGTAGTTTTTTCTTAGTTTTTCCGGGATTTAAAATCGACGAAAAAGAAGAAGCCGCCAGTCTTATAGCCTCGTCTATCTTGTTGGTTTTTCCCATGTTTTATCCTACCACAAGCACTATTTCACCCTTCAACATCTTGCCTTTAATTTTCTTTAAAACCTCAGAAATCTTTCCCCTTATTACCTCCTCATATTTTTTAGTCATTTCTCTACACAAAACCATTTCTTTGTCTCCCCAAAATTCCAAAGCGTCCGAAAGAGTTTTTTCAATCCTAAAAGCCGACTCATAAATTACCTTGGTTCCTGTCTTTTCATCATAGTTTTCAAAAATTCTTTTTCTCTTTCCTCCTTTTCTGGGTAAAAATCCCAAGAAACAAAACTTATCCATTGGTAGTCCTGACAATTCTAAAGCCATTATTGCCGCCGAAACTCCTGGAATAACCTCAAGTTCTAATCCTTTACTAATGACCTCTTTTACCAACCACCATCCTGGGTCAGACAATAGGGGAGTCCCTGCATCACTTACTAGCCCTACTTTTTTTCCTTCTCTTAAAAGATCTAAAACCTCTCCTGTTTTTTCTCGTTCCACCTCATCGTAAAAAGAAATCAACTTAGGACTGTTTTTAATTTCCAAAAGCCCCAAAAGCTTTCCTGTCACCCTAGTGTCTTCACACAGTAATATTTCAACCTCTTCAAGAACCCTTAAAGCTCGAAGAGTAATATCTTCAAGATTTCCAATGGGAAGAGTAATTAAATAAAGCACCCCCTATTCTAACCTAATTTAGAAAAAACACTTACCTTCAATTAAACTTTCTTACAATCCCTACCACCTTACCTTTTATGGTTACGTTTGTCGCATAAATAGGGGACATGGTTGAATTTGCAGGCTGTAACCTCACCCTGTTCTTTTCTCTAAACAATCTCTTTAAAGTTGCAAAGCCGTTATCTAGTATCGCTACTACTATATCTCCATCATTTGCTATTTGCTGTTCTTTTATTACCACGTAATCTCCATTTAAAATTCCATCCTCAATCATCGAATCCCCTTTTACCTGAAGAACATAACTTTTCCCCCTACTGGGCATCATGTCTGTTCCCACCATGATTGTCGCATTAGGATCTGTATAAGGCTCAATTGGTTGCCCTGCGGCAATAAAACCAAGGATCGGTAATTCCACCTTTTGTGGATCTCCTCCTGCATTTTCCAGTAACTCAATTCCTCTTACTGCTCCTTTATATCTTCTTATAAAACTCTTTTTCTCCAAAGCCTCCAAGTGTTCATGAACTGTGGCCAATGAAGAAAGCCCTAAAAAATCAGCAATCTCTGTTAGTGTTGGAGCACAGCCACTATGACTTATTTTCTTCTTGATAAAATCAAGAATCTGTTTCTGTCTTTTGTATAAAACTACGGCTGCCATTGGTTAAATTTAAACCAAACAAAACCCGAAGTCAACTATTCTTCTTTTTCTACCTCTTTTTTCCATGTACACTAAACTCATGCTTTTTATCCTATTTACCCTCTTCTTTTTCTTTCTCACCCCCTCTCCAGCCCTAGCTCTCGAAGAATTCTCTATCACCCAGAATCTAAACTACCAAATAGATGCTCGCGGAAACGCCACCGTCAAACAAACCCTAATCATCAAAAACAACCTTAGTCAAATTTATCCCAAGGAATACCACCTTAATCTAAGCCAACCTGACATTAGTCAAATCAACGCCTACGACAACGAAGGTCAGATGGACCTTAAAACTCAGGAAAAAGAAGATGTTACTCTCGTTGACCTGGTCCTCAATAACCCCAAGGTCGGCCAAGGTGAAGAAAACCAATTCACCCTAGAATATAAAATCAGTCAGTTTGTTAAAGCCAAAGGTCGTGTCTGGGAATTAACTACTCCTAAATTTAATGACTTTGAAAAAATAGAATCCTTAAATCTCGATCTTTTTATCCCTCTTGCTTTCGGTGATATTACCTACACCTCAAAGCGCCCTTCAAGAAATAACCAATCTTCCTTGACTCATCGTCAACTTACCTACACTAAAAACGAACTAACAGACAAGGTACTTATTGCTTTTGGTCAATTTCAGCTTTTTGACTTTAAACTAAACTATTTTCTTAAAAATCCCTCTTCTGAATCTCAAACCCAAGAGATTACCATTCCCCCCAGCACTTCTCGTCAGTTCATCACCATAAGATCTTTTCGTCCCAAACCTGAAAACATAATCTCCGACCAGGATGGTAACTGGATTGCCCAATACCTTCTTAAGCCCCAAGAATCTCTAGACATCATCCTCGAAGGACAAGCTAAAATTGATCACTTTTCTCCTCCTAGTTCCCAAACGGTTGATCCCTCTCTTTACACTTCCTCAGATCAGTTCTGGCCTTCAGAAGACCCCACCATCCAATCCATCAGTAAAAATCTAGACACTCCTCAAAAGATTTATGAATATGTCCAAACAAATCTCGACTATGATTACGAAAACATTAGTGCCGGTCACCGCAAAGGTGCCCTATCTGCCCTCCTGGACCCCACAAAATCTCTCTGTACCGAATTTACTGACCTTTTTATCACCTTAGCTCGTAGTAGGGGAATTGCCGCCAGAGAAGTTCAAGGTTTTGCCTATACCAACAATCTAAAGGTCAAACCTACAAACCAAGACACTGACATTCTTCACGCCTGGCCAGAATATCTTGATGAAAAGAAAAACGAATGGATCCCTGTTGACCCCACTTGGGGAAAAACTACTGGAGGAATTGATTACTTTCATGAACTAGACCTAAACCATCTTTCCTTTGTCTTCCACGGCATTAACAGTCAAAAACCCCTCTCGCCCGGTTTCTACAAAGGACCAACTAATCAAAAAACAATTCAGGTTGAATTTGCTCAAAAAGAACTTGAATACGAACAAGAAAAACCCACACTCGAACTCCAAAAAGAAAACCAATCCCTCGTCCTTGTCATAAAAAACCCCAACAATACCGCTCTCTACGATCTTTCCCTAGATTCCAAGAAACTAAATCTTGAGGCCAAGATTAGTACCCTCCCTCCATTTTCTTATCAAAAGATTGAACTTAATCCTCAAAAAATCAGCCGTATCTTAGATCAAAACTTCACCATAAATCTAAATCAAACCCCCCTAAGCATTTCAAACCCCTTTCGCCAAAAGCTTTTCTTACCCCTAGTCTCAATCACTGTTATACTTTCCATAATTGGCTTTATCTTTCTAAAGAAAAAATGAAATGAAAAAAATAATTCGATCCTTTTTTTACTTTGTCTTTAGTATTTCTGTAGCCAACTTTTTCTTAAAAAACCTCCGCTTAGATCAGGGACTTTCCACCCTCGCCCAAACCGCCCTGGTTCTTACTGCCTTTGAGCTTTTCCTAAAACCAATCATAAAAATTCTTCTTCTTCCTATAAATCTTATTACTTTAGGAACTGTAAGAATCCTTATAAACCTGGTCGGGCTTTATCTGGCCGTTGTCCTTGTCTCTGGTTTTATGGTCTTAAATATCAGCAATCCTGTTATAATATGGCCAGGAATAGAAGCCCACTTTTTAATATCTCAGGGGATAATTGCTCACCTCTTTACCTCTCTTTTTATTTCTCTTAATTTTACTTTTTTAAACTGGCTTAGAAAAAAATGACCGCACTTGTAATTCTTCACATTATTCTCTCTCTCATTATCACTGCCCTTATCTTCACTCAATCCTCTTCTGGAGGACTAGAAAGTTCAAACATTCTTTCTTCCGCTCCTCCCACTCGTCGTGGTTGGGATAAAATAACCTTCAACCTTACACTTGTTATCCTCATTATCTTCCTCGTCTCAGCCACACTCCAAGCCATCATCTAAAAATGATAAAAGCTATTCGCTTCAAACTTAATTACTACACTCGCTTTGTTAAAAAGCACTTTCTTGTTTTTATTTTTGGAATCTCTATCGGATTTTCCGTCTTTATGGCCCAAAAACAAATCCTTCACCTTGTTAATACCCCTTCCTTAAAAACTGAAAATATCGCTGTTTTAGGACTCTATAAAACCAATACTCTACCTATTCAAATAAGCCAGGACATTAGTTCAGGCTTAACCAAAATTCTTCCCAATGGACGAGCCACTACTTCTGCCATTATTCAATCTTGGAGCACTGAAGATGAAGGTAAAACTTACCGCTTTAAAGTGAAAGAAGATCTGACCTGGCACTCAGGACAAGCCTTTACTGCAAAAGACGTTGATTATGAAATCAGTGGCGCCACTTTAGAAACCACTTCTGAAAACGAAGTTTTAATCAAACTAAAAGAAGCTTTTTCACCTCTTTTAATTGCCCTTGAAAAACCACTCTTTAAAAAAGGCCTTGACGGACT
>JAUWLS010000020.1 GCA_030613565.1 Candidatus Shapirobacteria bacterium
TAGAGTAAGGGATTTGTTTTCGACAGCAAAAAAGGCAGGAAAAGCAATCATTTTCATAGACGAGATCGACGCGATTGGAAGAGCAAGAGGTAGGGGGGCAGGAGGAGGACATGACGAAAGAGAGCAAACTTTGAATCAAATTCTGGTTGAGATGGACGGGTTTGAATCAAATACAAATGTGATAGTTTTGGCAGCAACAAATAGAGGAGATCTTTTGGATTCGGCACTTTTGCGTCCAGGAAGGTTTGACAGGAGAGTGGTTTTGGACATGCCGGATATAAAAGACAGACAGGCAATCATTAAAATCCATGCTAAGGGAAAGAAGTTTTCAAGGATAGTGAATTGGGGAATGGTGGCAAAGAGAACAGTTGGTTTTTCAGGAGCAGACATTGAGAATATGCTTAATGAGGCAGCGATTTTGGCAGCCAGGAATGAGAAGAAGACAATTTCTTTTTCAGATATTGAAGAGGCGGCTTTGAAAGTAAAGATGGGTCCTAGAAAAAGAAGAGTACAGACAGAAATGGATAAAAAAATTACGGCTTATCATGAAGCAGGACATGCAGTGGTGACTCATATGTTGCCAGGAATGGATCCAGTTCATAGAGTTTCAATAGTAAGTAGAGGAATGGCTTTAGGATTTACTTTAATTCCTCCAGCGAAGGACGTGATTCATGAAACAAAGAGTAAGCTTTTGTCCCAAGTTGCGAGCTTGATGGGAGGAAGAGTGGCAGAAAGGTTAGTGTTTTCTGAAGTTACGACAGGAGCGGCAAGTGATTTAAGACAGGCTTCAAGAATTGCTCGGTTGATGGTTTTGGAATGGGGAATGAGTGATCTTGGTTTGGTTAGTTTTGATTCAAGATTTGGATTTGAAAATGGGGGAGGTTCGATTAAGCAGAGCTTGGACATTTCGGATGAAATGAAGGGGAAGATCGATAAAGAGATAGAGAAAATCATTGAGAAGGGAACTAAAGAAGCAGAAGTGATTATTAAGAAGAATATGAAAAAACTGGACAGGGTAGCAGAGAAGCTTTTGGAAGTAGAGACTCTCGAACAAGAAGAGTTTGAGAAGTTAATGTAGGTATTTACTTGGTTTTGACCCAAGCCTTTTTTAGTTTTAGGTCAAAGGTTGAAAAGTCGGTAGATTTTAGTTTTTTAGAATAAAATAGATTGTAAGAATCTTCTAGATCCAGACTGGTTTTTTGGTGCAGGGTTAGAGCTTTTTTTATAGTTTTTCTTTCAGTAAGTGAGATAAAGTTTAAGTCAAGTATTTGTTTTAAAAGCTGACAAACAACTTCCTTTTCTTTTTTGTAGAAAGAAGAAAGTACCCAGTATATTTCAAAGATAACAATTAGAGAAGTAAAAAGCTTGATTTCCCCTCGGGCTGCTTTTTGAAAAGTTTTTTTAGCAATAAGATGTTGTTTTTGATTATCTTTTACAAGTAGTCTTAGAAAGTAGTTGGTGTCGATAAAGATCATGGTTTTTTAAAATAGTCTTGTTTTGTTTTTTTGATTGTTTGATCAAGAGAGAGACCTTTGTATTTTGGAGGAAGAGAAACAGAACCAGCCAAATTTTCTACCAAGGAGATGGCAGGTTTAATAATGATGGAATTGTTATCTGTAGAAACATGGACCTTTTGTCCAGAGTGGAGATTTAAATGACGAAAAATGAGAGAGGGAATAGTTAACTGTCTTTTACTGGTTATGGTGGCTAGTTGATCCATTGTAAGGAAATAATAACAAAACAAGGAATGTTTGTCAATGTAAGGAACTTGAATGTGGAGAACAGTCTTTAAGAGGAGTTTTCTTCAAGGTCAATAATACGTTGGAGGATAGCACGAGCGGCAAGGTAGACTGGTTCAACTCCATCGAGAGTTAGGCGGTGTGCTCCTAAGTTTTTAGCTTTGGAGTAGGGGGTGTCAGAGGTGTAGTTGATGATACCGACGTCGAAGGGAAGGGAATTTAGATCAACAATGGTGTTTTTGGGAGTTTGTTGGGGGTAGACAGCTTCGGTAATAGCAGAAAGGTAGGGGCCGTTTTCCATTTCAATGACAGTAAAGTTGTTTTTGGAATAGATTTCTAGAAGGGCTTTGTTTTGAAGGTAGGTTCCTAAGACAGAGACTGATTTTTGGTTTCTTAAAACTGAACCTAAGTTGCTTTCGTGTTTGAATTCACGATTAAAGTAGTTATTTACAAGATAAGTGTTTTGAGAATGCTCATCGAAGACAGCTTTGGGGATTTGAATGTCACCGATTTCTGAGTTTAGGACAGCGGCTTTTCCAATAATATAGACACCTTTAATTTGTTTAACATGTTCAAGAAGTTGGTTTAGGACGTGGTAGGCAGAGAAACCGAGAGGATAGTCAATGTTAAAGATTAAAGCATTAGAGTCTTTGATCTTTTGAGGTTTTTTGATTTTTAGACGAGAGTCAATGTTTTTGGGATTTATAGAAGAGAGGGGAATGATTTGAGTATCGATATCAAGATAATGACTGGCAGGAACACCTTTCAAGTTTAGTTTCTTAAGAGAGGGGGTTTTTAAAGACTTTTTTAAGAAACGGGAAGAATAGTAGAGAAAATCAGATTCATTTAAAAAGTATTGTTTGTTTTTGATTTTTTGATATTCTTTGTAAAGATAGGGTTTTTCTTTTTTAATGAAAGAAAGAATTTTGTTTTTATTGTGTTTACTAAACCCTGAAAGAAGGTTTAAGACAGAATGAGTGTTACTGGAGATAATGTAGATAGTTTTGGGAGGAGCACGATGATCCTTTAGAGCTTTGTAGTGGATGTTTTTCCACCAGCGTTGGACAGCTTTGGAGTAGTCGATCCAGGAACCGGCCAGAAGTTGAACGTGAAGGTTTAATTTCTTTTTGTAGATGTTTTGAAGACGTTTTTTCCAATCTTTACCTAAAGCTCTTTTGAGTTTAGGAAATTCATTTTGATCGAGACCAATGGCTCCAAGGTGATTGTCTTTTTCTATGGAATCGGTTACTTTTTTGAAGGTAGGGTAGTGCTTTTTTAAGAGAGTGTGGAATTTGTTGCATTCTAGTTGAAGGGCGATGGCCAGGTTTACAATGTCGTCGATATCAGAGATGGAGGTAATGAAACAAGCAAGGGTTTTTTTAGGCTGAGAATAGTGCATCATGCGGCGGCGAGCTTGAGCAGTGACAGCGGGCCATTTTTCGACGTTTTCGTAGCCTTGGTCGGTAAAAACTTCAGGCATTTGCCCCATGATTATTTTTTGGGTGTGATCAATACAAGAAGGAAGGCGGAGAAAAGAGTAGATAAGAGGGGAGGTGTCGACTACATTTTCATTTTCAGCCAGAGGATGAAGGATGGGTTGGGTTTTTTGATAGAGGTTAGTAAGAGAACTGACTGTGACTTGAGAAGCACCTTTGAGGGCAGAGTGGTAGGCACGAACATGGAGTTCAATAGATTCTTTAGTGCCTAGGTATTTGTTCTCTTGGGGAGGTGTGGTTGGGGCAGTAGGATTTAGGTTGTCCATGGGAATAGTATAAAGGAAAGGGGGCTTTTGTTTCTATTCTTTTTAAGTCTTGGTATAATTTCTGAGTATGAGTCCTGAAAGTCCTCTTAATGCTGGTGGGCCTGGTGGTCCAGATTTTTCTCCTATCCCTAAAAAAGAAGGGAGTTTGAAGCAGGAGGAGATGCATTTTCCTTTTGGAAGAATGAAAGATGGACACAGGAAAACTTTGGAGAGGTTGGATGATCCTGGAAAACTTCCTGGAGCAATTGAGGCTATGTCAGCTATGGCTATCGGTTTACCTACAGTTCAAAGAGCAGTGAGAATTAGTAGATTGAGGGAGTTGGGTGATGGAAGGGTTGCATTTGTAAGAGAAAAAGTTTCCTTAATAACAGATAGGGAATTAATGCAGATTTTTATGTCTCCAGATTATGCAACAGATACAAGAGGAGTGGGTTATTATGCCAGAATGGCTTGTGACTCTGCCCTATTAGGAGAAGGTAGGTCGATGGTTACAGAGCGTTTAGTGGGTGGTTCTTATACCCAAGAGGAAGCTGTGGAAATCGCATCAGGAATGGTTGCCACTAAGCAGATTAGAGATGATGATGCGACGTTTGAGGAAGCTGTGAAGAGAATAAAAGGTGCGGTTAAACAAAGTGATCGTGAGGTTGTTGGTATTTTAGAACAAAAAGCTCCTCATTATAGAGGGCAGGTTAATATGTGGAGAGCCTTTGTAGATCATCAATATCGAGCTGGAGATGAAAAATCGGCATCTGAAATTTTTGTGACAGCTGGTCATGCAACGCCGCAAGGTCCTGATTGGCAAGAGCTGTTTTCTGATGAAGATGGAAGAAGAGATTTGGTTTTAAGGCAAATATATGCTGCAGGCTTAACATACGAAGAACTTTCTGGGTTAAAAAGAGAAGAACTGTTGATTGAGGGATTGCATTATAAAGTTGCTAAGGATGCAGACAGGACTCTTGTTCGAGGGGTGGGTGATGATAAAAAGACTGTTAATGTTAAGGTGTTGAATAGGAATATTTATGTTGAAGGATGGAAAAGTAAGACTTTCAAAAGCTGGATAGATGCTCTTTTAGAAAAAGGTGAAGGAGACTTGCTTGCGGTCTACGAGATGTGGTTAACAGCAGTAACGACTGGTTTAGTTGCCGAAGTTGGTAAAGGTGAAAAAGGAAATGGTTCGGCTGCTTTTGCTGACCCTCCAATAATGTCATCTTTGGATAAGTGGTTAGTTCACTTTGGTTCAGTTCAGAGAGCTGAGGCAGGATTGGCGGAGGATAGTAGTAGAGTCAGGCCTTTTGTGTACAAAAACAAAACAGGTGCCATAAAAACAGTGGGTAAATATCCAGAAACTTGGCTTCCTTGTTTTTTTAAAAATGCCACAGTGAGGATAGGAAATGATGAGAAGAGTATTTTTGATTTGTGGTGGAATGAAGGTAGAAATATTGGTAGAGGTATTGATTGGTTGAGTACAGACAGGCCTTCTGTTGCGGGAGGAGGAGGAGATACAGATGAGGTGGGTATTAATAGTTATGATGGTTGGTTATATAAGAAGTTTCAGTTGGGTAAGTTTTGGCTGGCTTCTCAAGGAGTGGCTTCATTAAGAGATATTTCAGGTTATGGGTATTGGGATGGTATGGCGAGGACTTTGGATAAGGCTTTTGGTTTAGCTTGGAAGGGGTTACCAAGTGGTGGAGAAAGTAGAGATAAGGTTTGGGAAAAAGCTGTAGAAGATGTTGGAGGGAGACCAGAAGTTCTAACGATTGAAGGAAAACAGTTTGTTCAAGTGATTCCTGATAATCAGAACCCAAGATATGGTTTGTTGGTAGGGATTTTGGATAGATATAAACCGACAGTTGTTAAAGGAGAAGACAGGGGTGATTCTTCTACGGCTTTTGGTGATGAATTTTCTATTTTATCAGAGGCTCAGCTTATGAATTTATTGACTGGTAAGGCAGCACAGAGATCTCATAGAGGGGAACCTATTGAAAGATTTATTACTTCTTTTATGGATTCTGGAATGGTGTCACAAAGTCAGATGGATAGAGCTTTAACAGAGGTTTACGGTGACAAGAAGAAAGAGGTTATTGGAAATAGTTCTTTTTTGAAGAAAATGTTTTTGTCTTAGTTTGTTTTTCCGCCGAGCATTCTGGCTGCAAACTCTGCTGCGGCTTGACGTTTAGGACTACTTTGGACCCATGCGGCGGCACGACCAACTCTTCCACCAGTTGCTATAGTACCAGGATTAGTAAGAGTTCCGTAGGCTTGAGTTCCTCCAGCTCCTGCGGCGGCACGACCAACCCCCTGAATAGGTCTGTAAATTCCACTAACGTTTTGACCAATGGCTGCTCCGAAAGGTGAAGGTTTGATTTGGAACACCGCTTGAGGAATGAGCTCGGGAAGTTTGGAGAGCATCATAATGCCTCCAAGTCCAACGACCACAGGAACAAAACCACCTGACAAGCCCATAGCTACTCCGTTGGCTGTTTGGCCCATATGAAGAAGACTGGGGGTCCAAGGAGGGTTTCCATTAATTAAACCTTGTTGAGTAGCTTCAATAATTGCATTTATTAAAACCATGAAAAGGAGAGAAACAGGAAAAACGAGAACATTAGCAATGAGGCCTTTAAGCCAGTTACTAAAACCGCCAGATTGACCAGGGAAAGCCCCTACGCCAATTTCAATTGGAGCTAAGATTACTTTGAGAAGGATTTTAACATAGCAACCAAAGAGTCCGAAAAGAAATTTAATTAACCAGACAAGAAAGATAATAGCAATTACAAGACCGATTAAAGCTGGGCCGATCACAAGTCCAATGGCTCCACCTAAGGGGTTTCCTCCGGTGGCTAACATTCCTACTATTCCTCCAATAATGGCTCCTATGGGTACAGTAATGAAAGCTAGGAAATTAGCTGGAAGTGCTCGATACATTAACTGAAACATATCCCAGAGTCCAGCATTAGTTAGATCTTGAATACTTTGACCACCAATGGATAGACCAGCAGATTGGAGGGCAACTAAGACGAGAGCGACAAGGAGATAACTGAAATCAATTACTAGTCCAGCAATAGCATAAGAGAAAGTTATTAGAATAAGAGTGGTAATAAGTTTGGGAATAGCAGACTGAACAGTGAGAACAGCTTGGGGGGAGATTTTAACCCGAAACATAATCATTAAACCTAAAATGACAAAAATAATGGCAGAAAGGGAATAAGTTATGTTTCTAAAAGCTTTCCAAATTACAAGAAGGGACTGAAGGCCATTGAATCCTACTCCTCCAACTTGGGCATAGGCGGGTTTTCCTAAAAAGTTTGATTTAAGGTCAGCATAATAAGTCTGAAAAGAGGCAGGGAGTTCGTAAGTTTGGGCGATGTATTTTCCAACGGTCTGGAGAGCTCCGGTTTCGTTTCCTGGATTTAGTGGATCCATTCCAATTGCTAGGGAGATATCAAAAACAGTGTTGCCAAAACTTTGATTACCAAGAATTTCGAAATTTGAACCTCCTTCAGTAACTGTTTCAGAGTGCTCAGTTAAATTGTTACTAGCAAGGAGAGGTTTAATTATTCTAGAAAGTGGAAGTAATAGGAAGAGGGCGAGGCAGATATAGAGAATGGTTTTCTTCATGGTTGATTTTAGCATGGCTTAGTTGAGTTGTTGAGATTTTGGAGTTAAATATTTTTTAACTTCTTGTAATAGACTGGGGTTTCCTGGGGCGGGTGCACGAAGTTGATCGTTCTCATCTCGTGGGTTGGAAAAGTAGTAAGAATCAGAATCATCTTCGGTAGGTTGGGCGTTTAGAGGAATAAGGCTTTTTGCAACCTCAGTGGCATCAAGGCTAGTTTGGAGTAAATTAGAATTGGTTTCGACTTTGGCTTTGACAGTTTTGTTAGTACTTCCACCTCCAGGAGGAATTGTGTCTCCAAAAAGGTTAAAAAAGCGAGTTAAGATGTTGGGGGAAGTATAAATAGTATCCTGGCTAGGTATCTCTGAGTTTTGGGGGTTTTGGCAATAGTTACCAGAGAGAGGAGGTTGGTTGTCGATTTTACTTTTGGGAATAAATCTTTCAAAGAATGATCCTCTAGTAAACTCTTTTATTTTTTGGGAATTTATGAGTCCTCCGGCATAGGGAACAACTAAAGGATGGTTTTCGACAGCTGATCCTGATTCTTCAGTATTATTGATAACTAAGGTCATTTGGGTGGCGCCTTTTTGAAGAAGGGGTAGTTTTTCCCATAGGTGGTTATAGTCGTAGTGACCAAGCTTACTTAGGACGGAAGGGTTGTTGATAATTCTGGAAGCATCGGCTGCTCCCAACCTTTGAAGATATCCACAGGCAGCATTACCTTGACAGTAACCGTCATTGATATTGCCATAGTGGTCCAAAATGTTTTGGTTGAAGTCAGGAATATCTGAGTAGAATAAAGAGGCAATGTCTCCGTTTTCGTCCAAGTATTTAATGGCCCCTGCTTCAGGGTCATTGTTAACGTAAGTTTGAGCAGCTAGTTCAGACATGTAGATTGGGCGGCAAACTTTATTGGCTTGGTTTAGACGAGAATAACCCACTTTTCCATTTGATTGAAGACAGCCCCAACCTATTTCGACATCAAAAGCATTAATGTTGCTGGATTCAGAAAGAGAAAGAACAGCTTGCATGAGTGTGATGTCTTTTCTAACTATAGTTTCTATTTTAGGAGTGGATCGGACATCTGGACCACCCTGGTCAAGGGTTTGGGGTTCATAAATGTTTTCTGACCAAATTTCTTTTAAGAAACTAGCAATTAAGGTGTAGACATAAGGGGAGCGGGACCGGTTATATGACTTGTCTTCTTGAGTGTTGTGAACTGTAATATCACCAACAGGAATAGGTGTGGGTGCGTTAGGATCAGCAGGAGTAACTTGAGGGTAGTTAGAATTAGGGTGATTTTGTTCAACAGGAATATCGAAAGCACAATAATCATTTGAAGGAGACCAGTTTTTAACAATATTTTCATAAAAATGTTCTTGGCAGTCTGGGGGTCCAACGGGGTTTTGATGATTGGCACCGTCAGGTCGAACAGGGGCACAAAGAACTGATTCTCCAGAAGAAGATGAAGTGTAGGTGTCACCAATGCGGCAAGTATTGGGATCGATAGAAAGATTGTCGCATTGATTGTTTAGGGCATGAACGACGTCAGGGTTTTCTAGAGTCCAAAATCCCCCAGAGTAGTCTCCAGGAGAAAAAGTAAAGAGAGTGTAGGCTAAGATGCTTGATTGTTGCTGAAGATAGGCGGCAACTTGTTGTCCACAAAAATGCTGAATTAGGGCACAGTCGTCGTAGGTAACTTGACCATTAACTAAAGTCCCAACTTCGGAGAAAAGGAATTGTTTTCCAGCAAGGAATCCAGAGTTGTAGGACTGAGTAGTTTCTGGACTATAGGAGTGGTAGGCGATGACAGAGGGGTAGGAAAAAGCTTCAGATGTGGTAGGAAAATCAGCGTTATGAGGATCAAGAGCAGGAGAAGTAATGGTTACATTAGAACAGGCGTTTAACATAGAGATAAAGCGATTGGCCCTAGTAATGGCATCGTCTAGAGTAATAGTTCCGGTAGGGGATTGTCTTTCAGTAGGATGAGAGAGTTCGTTGAAAGGAATGGCGTAGACAGAATCTTTTCTTTGAGCAAGAGAATTTAGGGCAGCACACCAACGACTGGCCAATTCTTCTTGAACACCGTAATCGTAACTGAGCATGTCTTTTCCAGAATCAGTCCAAGCAGCATGGAGGCGAACAATGACGTTGGGAGCGGGGATAGAGGAGGTGTTTAGGTTTTGAGGGGTTTCGGGGATGTAGGTCATCCAGGAAGAAACAGGTCCAGAGTCAGGGACATATCCAAAACTACCAGGGTTGTTTATAAGGTTGAGTCCAGGAGAGCCGGCAAGAACAGAAGAAGGGAAGAAGAGGAAGATAAGGAGTGGAAAAATTAGACCAAGCTTTTTGAGCATGGCTAATTTTAGCATTTAGGATGGGATTTGGAATTGGGTGACAGGGGCACCGGTGAAAGTTTCGATGAATTTTAAAATTAACCAAGCAGCAATAGAGACAATAAGGCCGATAGCAGCGGAAGTCATGGTGGAGCGAGCAGAGGCGGCAGTCTTCGGGTCTGATCCTGAAAAGATCATTTTAAATCCACCAACTACAAACATAACAAAGAAAGCGAGGCCGGCAAGAGTACTAAGAATAGAGAGGAGGTTTACAAAAAGACATTCAAACCCTTTGATGGTGGCAACATCACCATCAGCGATACAGGTGGGGTCTATAAGAGACCAATCGCTGGTTTGAGCAAAAGCGGGTTTAATGAGTTTAAACATGGCTTATTTTAGCATTAAGGCAGTAACTAAAAAACCCCTCCGGAGAGGGGTTTTTGTTTTTTTAAGTTTTACCTTGTTAGGGTTGTAAGGTTGGGAGATCAAGGCTCATTAGGTCGATATCGAATAGTTGATTAACGAGGACGATGATGGCCCAAGCAACGAAGATAACAGCAAGACCAATAAGAGCATTGGTGATTTGCTGACGGGCGGTATCTAATTTGGTTTTATCACCTTCAGACATGATCCATTTTATGCCTCCCATGACGAGCATGAAGAAGAAGACGATAGCGGCAATCATAAGAATGAGTCGAATGAGTCCACTAACAACAGAACCGGGGGTTAATTCTTCTAGGGCGCCAAAGTCACTACCAGAACCAGGTCCTAAATGAATATCTTGAGCGTAGGCTGTTTTAATAACAGCGTTTTTGAGAGCAATAAGAGCTTTCATGTTTTTTATATGTTTGAAATTTTAATTTAAGACCTATAGTCTTTGAAATTGGTCTATTTTAGCCTATATTCTGGGGAATTGCAAGGTAAAGTTTTCTAAACCTTGGATCCCGAAGAACCGGCCTAATAGGTAAAGTATAACAGAAAGGGAGAAGACAACAACAAGTCCAATAATGGAGTATTGAACCTGGGATCTGGCCTTTTCAAGTTTTGCCTTGTCACCTTCAGAAAGGATCCATTGAATACCTCCCATTAGAAATTGGAACATGAAGAAGATAACAGCGATCATGAAAAGGATTCTGATGATGGCAGATACCAGATCACCTGTAAAAAAGACTCCTTCAGGGTCGGCACCGGCAGAGTAGCGAGGGTCAGTGATAAGGGGATTTTCAATTTGAGCTAAATGTTTTTTCATTAAGGAGTGAGAGTGTTGGTTACCCAATTGTTAACATTTAAGATATTATCTATTCCTAAAAGGCTGGTGATGAGTCGAGTCAAGAAAACAGCGGCAACAATGACAACAAGACCAATAATTCCTCGAGTTATTTTTTGAGAATGTTTTGAGATTTTTTGAGTGTCGCCGTCAGCGCTCATGAGACCGTAACCGGCGAAGATGATTTGGAAAGCAAAATAAATGACACCAAAGACGGTGAGGATGCCAATAACGTTACTAACAACGGTTTCCAGTAAAGTACCGGATTGATCGCCAGGAGTGGCAAGAGCACCGACTCCTTCTAGAGGAGGCATGTTGATTGCTCGTGGTATTTGGGCGATGAGTTTAGAAGGGGGCATAGATAGTGGGATTTAGTAATGCATTGAAATCTCCAAAGATGACTTGGCCAGCGACACCAGCGATAACAAAGGTTCCTGAAACTACAATAAGGCCAATTAAACTTTGCCAAATTCTAGCCCAGGCAGCAGTCATTTTTGGAACATCTCCACCAGCAGACATAAAGCCGTAACCGGCTAGTAAAAACTGAAAGATGGAAAAGATCCCAGCAAGAACCATGAGTAGTTTTAGAGCAATGTTTAGGAAAATGAACAGTCCTGAACCATCCACGGAATTGTAGTTTTGAAGAGCGGGGGGAGGGTTTATGGGACCAAAGACTTGGGCATAAACAGGAGAAGAGAAGGAAAGGTATAGAGGGAGGATATAAAGAATGGATTTTAATTTTTTCATTTTAAAGAGTTGAGTTTAGAATTTCGATACCGGTAATAGTTTCTATTAACTGAATTATAAAGTAGGAGAAGACAACTATAAAGAAGCCAGCCATGGCGGCAGTGATAGCTCCTTTTCCTTTGGCAGTGGCAGCCTTGTTACCATCCTTTGAGCCGATTATAAAAGTGATTCCACCAAAAAGCAAAATAAAGACAAGAACGATACCTATAATAGTATAGACATTAAAGAGGATAGTAGAGAAAAGAGTTCCAACAGTGGGAAAGACAGAATCTACTGGTCGGTTATTTAAGAGATACTGTTGGCCAATGTCAACTTGAGCAAGTATGCTTTGCTTCATGCTGAATTTTAGCATAGGGAAGGGGGAAAGGGTGAGGTCCTATAGTTTTTTTGGAGATAAGCTTTCCAGTTTCTCTTAGTCTTGGTATAATCGTGTGCCTGGTTTAAAGGTTTTTCTTTTTATAATGAGGAAGATATTTTTTCAAATTTTAGGACTTTTTTTAGTAATCAGCTTTTGGGTTGGTTGTAGAGAGGTGCTGGCAGTAGAAGAGGTTTTGGAGATTGAAGTTTCAGAGGCAAGTTTGGCAGCTGAGGTAGTAGAGATAGAAGAAGAGATGGTGGAGGAAAATATTACAGAGCCAGGAGATGAAGAAGTTCAAGGAAGGTTAGAGTCGGTGCTTGAAGGACAGGAAGTGAAGGGTGGTCCTTTTAATAGTCTTAAGTATTTAGTTAGAGTTGGCGTAGCAAGAGGAATACCAGCAAGTACGGTAGTTTTGATACTAATAGTACCGATATTGGCAACAATGATTGCGATTTTGCATTATTGGGTGGGAGTGACAGGGTTTGGAACTTTTATGCCAACAATGGCAGCAATAACATTTGTGGCAACAGGAATAGCAGGAGGGTTGGTATTGTTCTCAGTAATTCTTTTAATTAGTTTGGTGGCGACTTATGGATTAAGAAAGGTAAGGCTTCATTATTGGACAAGAAGATCAATTAGTCTTTTGTTCATTTCCTTGGGAACTTTCTTTTTGATGATCTTGTCCTCTTTTTGGAAAGTGTTTGATTTGACAAAGATTTCTATTTTTCCAATTTTGATCATGATACTTTTGTCAGAGGAGTTTGTGAGAACTCAGTTGGCTAAGAGTAAATTAGAAGCAAGAAGGTTAACTTTAGGAACTTTGATATTAGCAATATTTGCATCTTTGCTAATGAATTGGGGATGGTTACAAGAGATGGTGCTTTTGAATCCAGAGTGGACATTGTTTTTAGTAGTAGGAGTAAATCTTTTGGTGGGGAAGTATACGGGGTACAGATTATTGGAACATGAGCGATTTGGAAAGGCGTTGCGAGTAAAGAAAAAGAAAAAGTAAAAATTTGATTATGTATAAAAAAAGCGATTTTCTAACAATCAATGCTCGAATGGCACTGTACCTTAAATACAATAGTGCAGAGGGAAGAGGGATTGCGGATTCAAAAACAAAGACAAAAAAGATTCTTTCTGAGGCAGGGGTGGGAGTACCGAGGAAGATAAAGATTTTTTCAAAGGAAAAGAGTTTAGACAGATTTAGGTGGGAAGAACTACAGGGAAATTTTGTGATTAAGCCAGTATCAGGATATGGGGGAGAAGGAATATTGGTGATAAGAAAGAGAGGGAAGTGGGCAGGGGAATGGGTGGATATGACAGGGAATGTGTATACAACAAGTGAATTAAAGATGCATTGTCAGGAGATTTTGGGGGGAAGATATTCATTACATAGAAGACCGGACAGGGTTCTTTTGGAAGAAAGAATTAAGATCCATCCTAAATTTTTGAGGTTTGCAAGAGTAGGGACACCAGATGTGAGGGTGATTGTTTATAATAGTATTCCAGTGATGGCGATGCTTAGGATTCCAACAGATGAGTCAGGAGGAAAGTCTAATTTACAACAAGGGGCAATGGGGCTAGGGATTGATATGGTATCGGGGATAACAACTTATGGAGTGATTGGAAAAGGAAAGTACATAGAAAAACTATGGGACTATAGGAAAAAGAAGATGATTAAAGTGAATGGGATAAAGATTCCTTCATGGAAAAAGATTTTAGAGACAGCAGTGGAAGCTCAAAAAGCAATCCCGTCTTTGGGTTTTATGGGAATAGATGTGGTTTTGGATAAAGAATTGGGTCCGATGGTTTTGGAAGTAAATGCAAGGCCGGGATTATCTATTCAAATTTGTAATAAGGCGGGGCTTAAAAAAAGGTTGGAGAGAGTGGTTGACCTGAGGATAAGGTCGACTGAGCATGCAATCAAGATTGCTCAGTCTCTATTTGGAGAAGGGTTTGTGGATAGAGTTAAAGAAAGTGATGGAAAGGATGTGGTTTTAAATGCTTTGGAGACAATTAAAATAAAAGGAAAAGGGAAGAATAAAGAAGTGGTCAGGGCCAAGATTGACACTGGAGCTTACAGAAGTTCAATAGATGAGAGTTTGGCAAAGAAATTGGGTCTTTTGGAGAAAGATAATGTTTTATATTACAGAAACTATAGGTCAGCTCTGGGTAGACATAAAGGGAGGCCAGTGATTGCAATTAAATATTGGATGAAAGGAAAAAAGATTACATCTTCGGCTAATGTGGCCAATAGATCAAAGGTGAGAACTAAATTTTTGGTAGGAAGAAGAGATCTTTCTGGATTTTTGGTTAAAACTTAAAAGTTAATTTAATAGAAATAATGAATAAAAAAATAGTAGTTTTTTATACGGCTTGGACAGAGGGAGTTAAAAGAATTGTAGAAGCAGGAGGGGAAGATATTTGGCCAGTGCATTATAGCCAGTTGAGCATGAGGGCAAAAGACAGAGAAGTACTACTGGAAGCAGATGGAAAAGATTTAAATGAAGCAGGACTGTTTTATTTTAGGTCAGTGGGGGATAAGAATGAGTGGTTACCGATACTTTTAGAGTTTGCAAAAGAAGAAGGGATTTTGGTGGTAGACGAGTATCTGACAAGAACAGGAGGAGCAATGAGAAAGAGAAAAGGAATGGAGGCGTATCTGCTTAAAAAAGCAGGAGTAGAGTATGCGGATAGTTTTTATGCAAGTAATAAAGAGGTTTTAAAGAAAGAGGTAAAAGGGGGAGCGGTCTTAAAATCTAGTAAAGGAAGGCATGGAGTAGGAACTTTTTTGATTAAAGATAAACAAGAAGTGGAGAGATTATTTCAGGGCAGGGCAGGAGGATTTTTGATACAAGATTATTTGCCAAATGATGGAGATTGGAGAATTTTTGCTGTGGGAGGAGAGGTGGTTGGAGCTTTTAAAAGAGCAGAGAAGAACAAAGAAAGAGTGGCTCTAAACCAGTCTATGGGGAAATCGGAAGTAAAAGAAGTTACAGAGGAGATTAAGGCATTGGTTAAAAAAGCAACAGAAGTTTTGGGAGTGGAGATTGCGGGGATAGATGTAGTAATAGATGAAAGAGATGGGAAAGCAAAGATTATAGAAGTGAACCAAGCACCAGAATTCGGGGTAATGGAAAAAAGGACAGGGATAGATATTGGGAAAAAGGTAGTGGAGTATCTTTTGAAGAGGATGAAATAAAGGGGAAGTACTGGTAGAAGATTAAATCAATGTGCCATAGTGTTAATTATTTGATTTATAGAAAGAAGGTCTAAATGACACTTAGAATTTCAGGTATTTGTGATGGTTTTTTAAATCCGGAGAGACAAGGTGGAAAGGGTGAGTTGGTAAATAAATACTAGTCCAGTGGGTTTACAAGAGATCAGTTAGGAAGGCTCAGGTTGAGGCCGCAGGAAGAGGGAATAGTCGTCGTTCAGGGGCGGAATTGCCCAGCAACAAGACATTCGAAAGGCAGAAGAGCTAGAACTGCTCACAGGAGAGGTCCAGGTAGATAATTTAGACAGAAAGAGAGAGAAAGGATTAGGAAGGAGTGTTAGCTTGTTTTTGTTTTTTTCCAAACTCGTTTTTTATTAATCTCTTCTTTGTTACGGAAAGCCTTCTCTAGATCAATATTGAATTTGTTCGCTATTCCACAAAGGAAGATAAAGACGTCTACAAGTTCTTCGTCTACTGAGCCAATTTTTGAGTTGTGGTCAATTTGGTGGTTTTCAGCTTTACGTATTGCTTTGAATAATTCTCCAAGTTCTTCTCCAATCATAAGGCAATAGTGAAAAATGTCAGCGGAGAGTCCACGTTGTTTTTCTATATCCAGGATGTATTGTTGGTAGTCCTTTAGTTGAGGGTTCTTTTTCAGAAAGGGTTTTTCCATATTAGGTTAGGGTCTAGGGAAGATTAGAGCGGGTTTTTCCTGAATTCTTTAAGCAGTGTTTTGTACATGTCTTTGTTTTTTCGGTGGTTCCATCTGTATTCTGATTCTTTTAAGTGTAGCAAGAAGTATTGTTTTTGTATTCCGTTGAA
>JAUWLS010000011.1 GCA_030613565.1 Candidatus Shapirobacteria bacterium
GGCGAACTTGCTCTCTCTTTCACAGAGAAGAACTATTCTTTTTCTAAAAAGCTGATACAAGCGGTTAACTGTCTTACGACTAACCCCTGTTCTCAAGGCCGTCTCGGAGGCGGTACTGTCAAGGAAAAACTCTCTTAAAAGAGTCCTAAATTGGGTGTCCAAAATCCGTGCATTTTTTAGGTACTTGTTTTTGCCGATCTTATGGGTCATCTTAGCGATTATACACCGCTAATCTTCCCTAGACCCTAAATAATTACAGGACAATAGGCAAAAACCAACCTAAGAAACTGCCAATAAAGGTAGTCAACATTTCCAAACCCAAAAAAGCTTAACTTCACCACCTCTAAAAAAGCACTTAACAATTACCTCTACCTCATGGATTACAATTCCGGTTGGAACATAAGCAGGAACACTGGAATATGTTTGATGTTACAATTTTAAAATGACTCGTTATGCACTAATTAGTGTTTTTAATAAAACAAATATATCAATTATTGCTTCTGCGCTAATTAAAAAAGGGTATAAAATTGTTGCCACTCCAGGAACTGGAAAAGTACTGAAAAAAAATAAAATCAACTTTACTCCTATCGCCGAAGTCACTCATAATCCAAATGCATTCAAAGATTGCATCCAAGCCATTAGTTCTTCAACAGCTATTGGAATTCTTTTTGACCGTAATAGTTCTGTTCACAAAAAACAACTAAATACACTTGGACTTAAACAAATCGACGTCGTAATATGCAACTTTCCACCTCTGCACGAGGTAGTCAAAAACATTAACGATTTCAATATTCGTCATGTTGATGTGGGAGGTCCTTTTATGACAAGGTCTGCAGCCGTAAATTTCAAAGATGTGTTAGTTATAATAGATATAAACGATTACAACAAAGTTGCAAAAGCATTAAAAAACAATTCTGTTGACAAAGTATTCAGAAAACAAATGGCAATTAAGGCCTTTACCTACAGCTATAAATATGATCTTAAAATTGTCGAATGGTTAAAATCATCTTGACTCAATGTTATATTTATCAAAAAAAGATTTCAGTGTTCTCTCTAATTTTACTTCTTGAAATACCTGCACCATCTTGTTTACTTTGGAAACAAGAGATTCTTGGTTTAATTCTAACAACGAATCTATAAAGGGAAGTTCCATTTTGTAATCAATACACCTTGTGAGAGTTCCATCTGTTGCAACTCTCACAGTATAAAACCCTTCTTGGCAATAAATTGGGCATTTGTTACATTGACTAGCACGCATCGTTAGATCAGTATCTTTTATTATAATTCGTAGCCCACTCGATAACTTTGTTTGATATTCATACTTGCTGTCCATAGCAAAATTATATTTTGTATGTGTTGAAAAAAAGTTAACCACTTCTGAAGCAGAGATAAACTCTTTTTCAAAAAATCTTTTTTGTTTTTCGTCTTTAGGTTCTTTTAATATCAAGTTAAGTAAATTAATATCATCAATAACTCCTGATTTCTCACAAAATTTTATATAATCTAACAAAAATCTCATATCAGTTTTCATAAGAACTTTATTTGCTTTAATCCTCAGCTCAGGTTTATCTTTTTTTGCAGCACGAAGTCCCTTCATTACTGTAGTCAAATCACCCCCGCGTGTTATCGTCTTGAATCTAACAGGATCAGTGGTATCTAAACTTATTGTCAACAAGGTTAATCCCTTTGGTAAATGCTTCTTTTTTTTAAGATATGAATTCAACAACATTCCATTAGTAGTAAGATTTACCCTTGGTATTCCTATTTCCTTAGCTTTATTAACAATTAGATCCCACTCTGGATTTAAAAAAGGCTCACCTCCAGTTAAGGTAATTCCTTCAAATCCTGCTAAATATAATACTTTTATAATTTTTAAGAGCATATCCGTACTTATAACTCCTTGTGCCAAAGACTTATGTCTAAAATCCTCCATTGCTCCAGGTCTCTCTGGTTTCCGATTCTTTGAGTGATCACAATACACACAATTCAAATTACAAGTTGGTGAAATTGCAACTCTAATATTTCTTTTATTTAAACAGAACATAATTTTTTAGCAATTACAAAAATACGGCTTTTACCTCCATAAGGAAATATTTCCAAAAACAAAACTTTATAACCAGCTTTCTTTAAATAAGTCTTTAACTCTCTTTTACTAAACATAACATAAAATCTAGTATCATCCTGATCTTTTGTTCTTTTTTGTTTTTGAGTACTTATTATTCCTAAAACACCATTCTTTTTTAAAACTTTCCCAATATCTACAAGAAATCCAGGTAAATCAACTTTTTTTACATGCTTAAACATGGAAGAACACCATATTCCATCGAACGAATTATCTTTAAATTTTAAATCCAAGAAATCCATTATTTCAAACTTCCCTTTAAAAGTTGATCGGGCCAATTTTATCATTTCCTTCGATAAATCAATTCCCAAACAATCAAAGTTGCGTCTCGTCAAATAACCAGTATCATGTCCTGGACCACAACCAATATCAAGTATTTTTTTTCCATGTAACAATTTTGCAAACTTGTTAAGTTTATTTTCTAAGACAACCGCCGCACCACTTATAATATAACAACTTGCAATACTGTCATAATATCTCACTGTTTTTTTAGTATATTTTTTCATACATGTGTATTTTTTATTTTCTTGCTCTTACAATTAGTGATGAGCCAAAAGAAGGTAAAATCCGAGCAAAAAACCTAGAATATATTGTTACTTTCTTGCCAAAAAATTCAACTGTAAAAACATCTGTATTAAAAGAAATCTTTTTAAACCCACATGATTCTAAAGACTTTTTTAATGAATCAAAAGTAAAAGGACGAATGTGTAAATAAAGATAAGGATGAAGAGGGGAAACCTGTCGTGGTGATTTACCGAAAAGTAGCTTTAAACGCTCATCAGGTCTTGCCAAATTAGGAGTAGTAAGAATTAAATATCCTTCAGGTTTTAAAACTCTATTAATCTCTGAAAGGAAAAATCTTGTATCCAAAAGATGTTCTATTATTTCACCAGCAAAAACAAAATCAAAATAAGAATCTTTGAAAGGTAAATGCTTAGCGACATCTGCATACTTCGTAATAATTCCACGCTTACTAGCTTCTTTCAATGAAGGTTTTGCTGCATCTATTCCATACACAGTAATCCTCAGTTTCTTTTTCATCTTCTCTTCAATTAAACCAGTAGAGCAAGCGATACTTAAAAGTTTAGACGAACGTTCATTTTTATCATCCATGACTTCATTTAAAAGTTCAATTACCACATCTCCTCTCGTTTGATGTTCTCTCCTTCGCAGATATTCATCACAATCCTTTGCTTCACTAAATTTATCTACATTATGCTTATAAAGGTCAGACATTTTTTTCTAACATTCCATTCTGTAATTAATAATCAAAACTATCCATTAAAGATGGTAGTAATATATTAATATATTTTTTATATACATAAAACATTAGGCTAGCTGAATTTGGAGTTAAGGATTGGTGTTTTTTAGGAACAACCGAAAACAATTCCAAAATTACATGCCGATAATAACCCTCTTCGATTAATTTTCCAACTTTACCATCAATGTCAGAAAAGACAGACATATCATCATCATTTTTTTTATGGAATTTCATACCTGAGTTTTTTGTAGTAAGTAAATAAGTCATATAGCTAATAGCCCTTTTTAAAAGTTTATCTGCCTGTTTGGGTAAACTTTCATCATAATGGTAAATCTTAGATGGATGACCTCCAGTTAGCAACATTATTAGTCTTGTCCTTATTGCTCCGTATGAACTTATTAAATCTCTTGCTAAAATTGCAGTACCCCTATGCTGACATTCTTTTCCCGTTTAATAATCCCATTCCTGTAATAAAATACTTTTGGGTCCGATATTGTTCGTTCAACAACAAGCTTTCCGTATATGCTCTTTTCACAACCCAATTTTTAAGATGTTCCTCGCATACAAAGACATTATTAGATAACCAACTAGTAATATTTTTAATAACAATGTTATTCGATTGTTTTTTACTTTTCAATACAGTCAAAAGATCGTTAAAAAACTTATTAGTGTCTTTCACTTTGTTGGGACTTTCTTTTTTAAATCTTACATACAGGTTAAATATTGTAAATAATTCACTATCAAACATGGGGTCTATTATCCATTTCTTGTAAGTTACTCCAAACCCTTTTTTCCTTGTAAATATCCAATCCTTTCTTACATTCTCCATAGCCGCAATGATATTTTTTTTATGAAACGCTTGAATAAACTTTGTTTTATTTAATAACTTCAAAGCTTTATTTTTCCAAATCTTATCATCGTAATTTAATGCCAACTCACCTTTTTTATTAGTAACAATTAATTTATTTTTCTTATAAAAAGAAATTATTGTGTTCACAAAAATTGTGAACTCATCAGAATGAGTTGTGTAAAAATACCGGTAATCACACGACACGTTTAATGATTTCAGCTCCCACAGTATCTCTTGAGTATAGTAATCTAAAATATACAAAGGGTTAACAAATCTTTTTCGGATATACTCCGGAGTTCTATAAATATTTTTGTATAAATTCAATATTTTCTGTTCCTCTTTAGAAAGCTTGTTTTTATTTGAAGAATATGCTTTTTCAAATATTGCTGACACCTTATGAGCGCTATTACCACTGTAATGTGATCCAACAGGAAAATACACATCTTTTCCTTCAGCTCTCGAATATCTTGCCATAATATCTCCTATAACAAACATTCTTGCATGATCAATATTTAACGGACAAAGAGGGTATATATATGCTAGGGAAATATAATACTTGTTGTTCATTACTTTGACTAATTACAAATTAAAAATGAAGCTGGGGCTGGATTTGAACCAACGACCTTTACGATGTTAACGCAACGCTCTGACCAACTGAGCTACCCAGCTAGCTGTTTAGAACTAATCATTCTACTGTATATTTTTACCATATTTCCTTTATTCTTGTTGCATTTTGAATAAGCTCTCCATATTTTTTAAGATTGACTTTTTCCTTTAATTTATACTTTTCTAGTCTTGTTCCTAAAGACATGCCGTTTTCAGACTTGTAACCTCTTATCTCATTGATTGCCTGAATAACTTGATCAAAATCCATAACATCAAGAGATGACCTGTGCACAATTTTAATAGGCCAGTCTGACAGGTGTATACTCTCCAGTTTCTCAGTTTTTCTGTATATGTTTTGATACAATTCTTCTGTAATAAATGGAAGTATCGGAGCATATATTTTTATAATCTCTTTAAAAATAGTAAACAATACATATTTTGCCGTATTGGCTGAAGTTTCGTTTTCTCCACGTAGTCTATATTTTACAAGTTCGATATAATAATCTGTAAATCTTGACCAAAAAAAGCCATCGATAGCATCTCTAACTTTTGAATAATTATAATTTTTAAATGCTGTTGTACTCATTCCCAGGGCTTTGTTAAATTCATTTAAAATCCAAATATCTACGTATTCGTATCTCAACTTGCATTTACCTAATACATATTCTTCTAGATTCATTTCTAAAAATCGAGCTACATTCAGCAATTTAATTACTGTCTTTTTTCCCTTTTTGATTTCATCAAAACTAAATCTCAAGTTTTGCCCTAATTTAGCTCCTGTAGCCCAATACCTAATAGGATCAGCTCCATATTCCTCTACTAACTGATTAGAGGGAATATAGTTTCCCCATCTCTTTCCTAATTTTTTTCCTCCCTCATCTAAACCGTGACCTGAAATCATAACGTCTCTAAAAGGCAATTTCCCAAAATGATAATGACTTTTTACTATAGTATAGAAATCCCAGGTTCTTATTATCTCAAAAGCATTGGGGCGAAGTGTTGCTGGAAATATCTCGGATTTTATCTTTTCTTTTTTAATTAATTCTTTTATTATCAATGGGGTTAAAGATGAGGTCGTCCAAGTATCCATAACATCCTTTTCTGGAAAAAACTCCCCTCCCTTGCACTTCGGACATTTTTTAAATGGAGGTTTATCCTCTATAGGATTTACTGGCAAGTCTTTGATTTTGGCAAAAACAGGTTCTTCACAGCCAGAACAATACCAAACAGGCAAAGGAACACCGTAATATCGTTGCCTTGATATACACCAATCCCATTTAAGGCTTTTTACCCATAAATCATAATCTTTTTTTCTGTTTTTAGGATACCAATTCAATTTTTTCCCATAAGTAAGCCAGGTCTTTTTTAAATCAGTAGTTTTAATAAACCATTGCTTACTGGGGAAAAATTCAATAGGAGTTCCACATCTTTCATGGACATTAAGAGTATGTACAATCTTTTCTTCTTTTAGAAAATTACCCTCTTCTTTAAGACTTTTTATTATCTTATCCCGTGCTCTCAAAACAGTTAACCCACAATATGTTTTTCCTAGTTCATTCAATTTTCCGTCTTTGGTAAACAAAACCCTTGTCGACAGCTTATCGACACGCCATTTTTCAAGATCTTCTTGATCTCCCCAAGTACAGACCATCATTAACCCCGTGCCTTTCTCGGGATCAACCGCACAACTCTCTTTAATTGGAATCTTATGTTTAAAAAGAGGAACAATCGCTTCTTTTCCTACTAAATTCTTGTACCTTAAGTCTTTTGGACTAGTATATAAAGCAACACAGGCCGGAAGTAGTTCGGGTCTGGTCGTAGCTATAGTAAGATTCTCACCATCTGTGGTTTTGAAATTAATATAATTCATCTTTGATTTAGTCTCCTGGTCTTCCAAATCGGCCTGAGCCAAAGCTGTTTGACAAGAAGTACACCACATAATTGGATTTTCACTCCTGTATAAAGCTCCCTTTTTATATAGATCTATCAGAGACCACTGTGAAAGTCTTGTAGCAACAGGGTCAATGGTACTGTAGGTTTTTGACCAATCAACAGATATTCCCAAGTCATTCCAAAGTTTTTTATATGTTTTGGATCCCTCTTTAGTTTCCTTCAAACAAAGTTTGATGAATTTTGACCTTGTAATTTTGGACTTGTCAACTTTGTATTTCTTTTCTACAAATCTTTCCGTAGGTAATCCATTATCGTCAAAACCCATTGGATAATAGACATTAAAACCACACATTCTTTTGAAACGAACTACAAATTCTGCTTGAGAATAAGACATAATATGTCCTGCATGAAGATGATCTGCCGAAACGTAAGGAGGTGGAGTATCAACAACGTAAAGAGGTTTGGTAGAATTAGAATCAAACTTATAAATCTGTTTTTCTTCCCAATACTTCTTCCAACGTTCCTCTATCTCTTTCAAATTGTATTTATCTTTTTTGTTATTAGTCATAAAAACCCCTTAACGTTTATTCTGTAAATTGGTTACAAAATTACTTTTTCCAACCCTGCAAACATTCATCTTCTATTTCTTGCATTTTAATCCACTCATACTGAAATATCAATTAATGTAAGATATCGGAGTTTTGTTTGCTTGCGGGATAAAATCATCCTTTGCTTTGTTATCAAACGCTTTATACTAGTTCAAACAGCTAAGTTTGCTAGCGCTAACTCAGGTTTTCCTAAAATTAAACTGATAACTTGAGTTCTTTATGATGTAATCTGTAAAAGTGAACCTCTCTGTTTTCCTCAATTAATTCCTGATACAAGGATATTGTGATGACTTCGGGATCACTAAATTCTGGATTAGGACCAGGCCTTTTTAGATGGTTGAATATTTTTGGGTCTTTCATAATATCGTCAACTAATGTTAAAACGATGTTTTTGTCTATATTCATAGGCAGACTTCCAGATAGCTTGTAACTACCTATTAACCTAACACCATCTCTTTTTCTCTCAAGTTTTAACCAGCACAAAGCGTATTGATAATCCAGTCTTTAATCCAAAACAGGGGAGAGTGACTTCTTTAACTTCCCCTCATTACTACTTCTATGGAAAAACTTTTCTCAATTAAAACCCCTTCATCATAGCTTCCAGCTTCTGCTGAAATTAAAGTAAAGTTTACTTGAATCACCGGACTGTCATCCGCGCTATCACAAGAAATACTAAAGTTGGTTGCACAATCAACTGTTACCTGACTCGAACTTATATTTTCTCCTCCCAGTGTTATCCTGCTATCTATGCAAGTTAAAGTACTTGTTTCACCCTCTGTATCCACTAAGGTCAAAGTACTCAAGGGGGCCCCCGTACAAACGGTTAGATAACCATCTACTGATGCCATCGGCCTTATCCCTCTGTTTATTCTCTCTACTACTAACTTTCCTACTTCATCTAGTCTTTGCTCCGTCTTTATCTTGTTCGTCGCCTTCATACTGTTTAGAAACACTCCCATCACTGTCAGAAGAATTATTCCCAAAAGTCCCGTTACCACCACCACCTCAATTAAGGTAAATCCCTTCTTCATTAGTCTCTGTGAAAAAATTTTGATAACACCACCTGTCTGGTTTGACCATCATCCCAGTCCACCCGGGTAGTTATTTCCATACAAGTTTCTCCTCCCGGGCAATAAACAGGGGACAGGTCAAAGTTGTGTTCACAATCAAAATCTCCACTCGCACAATCTTCATCCATCCCTGCTTGCCAAAAAAGACTCGGGTTGTTTTTCTCAAGTATGGTCATGTCCTCCAAAGCGCTCTGGGCAAGTTTAACTGCGTCTGATCTTTCCAACACTCTCCTTTTGCTTCCTAAAGTACTAGTTACCAAAATTGCTATTCCGGCTACCATAATTCCTACTACCCCCACTGCAAAGATAACCTCCACTAAAGACTGACCTTTTTTCTTTCTAAATTTCATTTATTATTCCTGAAGCTTCAATTACTATTTGTTTTGTGTAACCAGCAACCGCACCTGTCGAAATATTGATCGTTTGGTCCACTGCTGCCGAATTAGTCCCTGTTAGTGGTAAAAAGTAAATTAAAAAATTACCCGATCCACCCAAATCAACATCTACTTCGGTGGGAATAGTAAAATCATCTCCAAAGTAATATATCTCTGCTCCGTCACAGGTATATCCTGTCCTGATCCTAGCATCCACCCTTACCCACCAAGAAACCAAACTTGCACAGCCCCCGTCTGGGGTTTGAACTAAAGTTGCTCTTTCTCTTGCTAAGCGTAATCTAGAACTCAAAGCCGAAACCACCGAACCCATCGATTCTTTGGACTTAAAATTATTATAAAAAGCAACCGAAAAAGAAGTCAAAACTCCAATGATTCCAAAGACCACAATCAACTCTATTAAAGAAAAACCTTTCTTTTTACCAGTGTTGATCATGGCAGCTTAAGGATTCTCCACCCGATAATTACAGTCACCTGGAGCTCCACAGTTATCTGCTGTATCAGTTCCACCACCCTCCAAATAAGCATCTAGGGTGTATGCATAGGTAGATACATTCCTGACGTAATAGTAAGTATAGCTCTTAGGATCTGTAGGCAAATCTTTTATATAGTCTGTCTCTAGCGCTTCTTTGGTCGCTGGATAAAGACCATTCTCTGTCCTGTACATTTCCAAAGCCGCCCGAATCTGCTCAAGGTCTGCCTTCCTCTTTGTATCTCTCGCCCTTACATTTGCTATTTGATAACTCACCAAACCAATCGTAGTCAAAACAATAATAATTGTTGCTACCACTAAAAGCTCAATTAACGAAAATCCTTTTTTCTTCATTGGGCGTTGATCAAACAATAATAATCACCCGTTCCTGAAACTGAAGGGTAAGTACAAATTGTTCCATTGCAAGACCCTGTACTACTAGATGAGTTTCCTGTTGCATTTTCTAGTGTTGCACAAACCACATAACCATAGTCATTAATGTTACCAGTACTATAGATATATATACCTGAATTTTTTGGATCAACGAAGTCAGTGATTTCGGCAGAAGCTCCATCATAATCATAATCATTGTTCGAATAAAACTGCTCCATCGCTGTTTGCATCCCTTTTATGTCCTGATAGCGTCTCGCATCCCTTGCTTTCTTTTGGGCATTTGAATAAGCCACTGTTCCCAAAGCCACTAATATCCCAATAATCGAAATCGAAACTAAAAGTTCAAATAATGTAAAACCATTTCTTTTTTTCATTTTTTTAATCTAAATTCATAATTTAAAAATCAGTTTGCACAAACTACGAAAGTGTCATCATCCAGACTAACTCCACAAGGAATGTGACTATCCGAAGCATCACCAACCTCTAGTTGGGCTGTTAAATAAAAACCGTCATTTGAATCCCTCATCACATACCCATATTCGTCCTGACTAGAAACTGTCTCCGCCGGAAGGCTCACCATGTAATCAGGAACTAAAAGTGATGTTAGGTTGGACCCCGTGTCAGGATAGGCCTGATTGTCGTTATAATAGAGTCTCAAAGCATTTTTAATTGATTCCAAATCCTGCTTTCTCTTTGCATCCCTTCCTCTTTGTCTTGCCCCAATTAAGTTTGGCAAAACCACTGCCGTCAAAACACCAATAATAAAAATAACTACTAAAAGTTCAATTAAGGTAAAACCTTTCTCTTTTTTAATCATCTAGATCCTCCGGAGTTACATTGGGACTCGAAACTCCATAACAATAATCTTCTTCGTCGACTCTATAAGTATCACATGGATCCTCCATTTGAAGAACCGCATATAAAGCATAACTAGTGCCATCGCTCACATAAGTCATTCCATCTCCTGCCGGCAATTGTTTCATATAAATAATATTCTCTCCTCCAACCTCCGAATAAAATTCCCCTCCCCAGAGCAAATCATCTGTCAAAGGAAATTCTCCGTTATCTGTATAGTACATCTCAAGCCCTCTCTGAATTGAAGAAAGATCAGATTTCCTTTGGGCATCTACGGCCTTTTTTTGAGCATTTCTAAACTGACCCATACCGATAATCGTCAAAATAGAAAGAATCGTTATCGTCAACAACAACTCTACTAAAGTAAAACCATTTCTTTTTTTCATCTCTACTTTCATTCTACCCATATTCTATGGTCCTCCACAACTAGAAACTAAACAAGCCGGATGGCAGAGGAACCCAGGGAAACCACCTGTGTAACAATTTTCAGTACAACCCGACGAACCGGAATTACACTGTCCAGTTCCTGTTAGATTAAAGCAACCCATACTACAATTAACCCCATTCTCCCACCAGCTTATATTATCTGAACTCACTCCATAGTTTGCTGTCTCCACCGGATCTGTCTCATAAACCGGACAACCCCCAAAGCCACAAGCACCAACCAAGGCCGTATCATTCTCATTTCTTAAATCCGTCACTACTACAAACCAACTTGGACAACTCGAGTCTTCTACTACTACCCGATAAGCTGCCCCCGAACCATCACAAGGCCAAGGAGACAACCAAGGATCAAAAATTGTAAGCGAACCACAGTTTGTATCGGTACTCAAATCATCAGCCAAAGCTTGATCTGGATAACAACCAACGTCATTAAAATAATCCTCAAAAGAAATCTTCATTCTGTTTAAATCACTTTTTCTATCTGCGTCTCCACCTTTGTTTACCTGATTTATAAAATTGAGTCCTCCAACAAGCATTATCACAAAAACAGCCAGTATTGCCATTACCACCAAAAGTTCTATCAAACTAAACCCTTTTTTCATCTTAGTTTAATCCTAGCAAATAAAAACTCTCTATCCAAATTTCAAAAAAATCAAAAAACCACCAGGCCACTAAAGTTCCTAAGATTAAAAATGGACCAAAGGCCAAAGCACTTTTCTTTCCATATCCTTTAAAAATCATTAAAAACACCCCCACTGCCGCTCCCACAACAAAAGCTACATAAATTGCCAACACCAACTTCCACTTTCCTAAAAACAAACCCATAAATACCACAAACTTAACATCTCCAAACCCCATTCCCTTACCTTTTGTTACTAGGTATAAGAACAAAAAAAACAAAAATATTACCCCGGCTGAAACTAATTTATCCAAACCAAAATCTCTCTCCGTCAGGCCCCACAAAACTGCCAATACAACCAATAAGACTGTCGCCTCATCTGGAATAATCTGATACTTAAAATCTACTAAAAACACAAAAACCAAAATTCCTACTATCAATACTCCCAAAACTAAAAACAAAACCTCAAACCCCGCAAATCCAAAAAGTAATAAAAACAGTCCTCCTGTTAAAAACTCCACCAGTGGATATTGACAGGGTAGGGGAGTCTTACAACACTTTGACTTTCCTTTTAAAACCAAAAAGCTTAAAACCGGAATGTTCTCTCTCCAGGTAAGCTGTCTTTTACATCCATCACAAAAACTTCTTCCTCCCCACAGCGATACTTTCTTCTTCCCTTTCTTTTTTAAAAAACCATTTCTCACACTCCACCTGTACTCCACCATATTCAAAAAACTTCCCACCGCTAACCCTAAGAAAAAAAAGAAAAAAGAAAAAATTAAATTCATCCTTCATAATAACAAAAACTCCCACCCGAAGGTGGGAGCTTAGTTTCAAAATAAACTACCTACTATTCTGGAACACACCTGAACATTGCCTGTATCCCATCTAAGACTGGATCATCCCAATCAGCAACAGCCGACGCCAAGCAGACCCCGGTTTCGCCAATAGTTATCACACCGGTTGTCTCGTTTATACACCTCATTTTGCTAGTATCCGTTCGACTGGCACCAGCTTTTGGAACATAGCAAACATAAATAGAGTTGTCATTAGCCGCTTTCACTGTCCAAAGAGCCTGATTAACAGCAGTACCATCTCTAACATCCTCAAACTCGTCTTTTCCAGCAAAGCTAGTCTTTAATTCCGAAGTACTAATCAACAGGTTCGGAAATTCATCAGCCGACGAACAACCAGCAGCTGCATCTGTAGCATCAGCCCCCTGAAGACCAGCTACGTTCGCCGCCCCAGAACAAATGGAAAATCCATAAGTGTCTGACCTTAAAGTAACTTCATCAGCATCCTCAAGTTGTGTACCTCCAATAAAATAAGTCCAAGGATAAGTTTGAAGGCTTGCGTAATATCTTTCATACGCATTCATGACTTCAGCCGCATCGTTCTGGACTCTGGCATCTCTCGCTTTGTTTGCTTGTTCAATCGGGTTGATAGTTGCCAAAACCGCCACTGACAGAATGCCGATAAGGGCAATGACGATCAAAAGCTCAACCAAGGTGAAACCTAGTTTTTTTATTTTCATTTTTTCAAAAAATTTTTAAATCTTAAAATTGAGAAGTTAGGTTGTAGATCGGCATCACTATCGCGATTACCAAAAATCCAACTCCTATGCCCAATACAATCATGATAAGAGGTTCGATAGCACTTGTCAACGCCTTCACTGCCTGCTCTGCCTCAGTCGCAAAATACTTAGACACTTTAAATAAAATTTCATCTAATTTTCCAGTTTCCTCACCGGTTGCTGTCATCTGGGCCACAATCACTGGAAATACCGGGTTTTCTGAAATTGCATCCGCCAATGTAAATCCTTTTTCCACCCTCTCTGCTGCTTTTTTAAAAGCATCTATATAAACCTGATTCTCCGCCGCTTCCGCCACAATGTTTAGAGCTTCCACTAGTGAAATTCCTGCTCCCAAAAGCATCCCTAATGTCCGGCAACTATCAGCCATAATTGTCTTTTCGGACAATTTTCCCATAATCGGAATCTTTAATTTCATAGCGTCAATTTTTAAAGCCATCTCTGGATTCTTTTTAGCCATCTTGAGTCCAAAAACGCCCCCCATGGCAATTACTGGCAACAAGAACCAGAACTTGGTCGTGAAGTTTGAAATACCCATTAAAACCTGTGTTGCCATTGGCAACTCTGATCCAAATTCAACGTAAAGATCCATTAATTTAGGTAACACAAAAATCATCATCACAAACATCACGCCAATCATTCCAAGAACAACGATTACTGGATAAATCATTGCTCCTTTGACTTTCCCTTGAAACTCATTCTTGTTTTCAAGGTTGTCTGCCAACTTCTCCAAAACCTTTTCCAAAACTCCTCCTTCTTCTCCTGCTGCAATTGTTGCCACATAAGCCCGCCCAAAAACCTTTTTGAAGGGATCTAGAGATTTGGCCAAAGGAGCACCGCTTTGTACTCCATCTAAAGCTCTCTCTATTACCTCCTCCATCAAACCACTTCCTTCAAACTGATTTTTCAAAAGGTTCAATGAATCAGTCAGGGGAAGTCCAGCATTCATCATTGTTGCCAACTGACGAGTAAAATTAACAATCTGCTTTAAAGAAACCCTTCTCACCATTCGACCCAAAAACAATTCCAGCTCTGACTTTGTTACCTCCTTTATACCAACTATAACTAAACCTCTTCCTTTCAAAAGAGTTAAGGCTTCTTTCTGGGACCCCGCCTCAACCAAACCCTTACTACTTTTTCCTCCCCACTCTCTTGCTTTAAAGCTAAATTTTTTCATTCTTTATTTCTTATTACTCAAAACCTTGGCCTCATAACGCAATTGCCTCTGTAATTCAGATGGTCTTATTGAGTAAGCAAGAGCCACCTCATCAGTAATCACCCCTCTTCGAACCATTTGGGCCAAATATTTCTCCAAACTAATCATCCCTACTTCCGCACTAGTCTGAATCATATTGTCTATCATATGTGTCTTTCCCTCGCGGATTATGTTCTTAATGGCTGGGGTAGCTGTTAATATCTCCAAAGCTGGAACTCGACCACCTTCCACTGCCGGTAATAGCCTTTGTGAAATAACTGCTGTAATCACTGCTGCCAACTGAGTCCTGATCTGATCCTGACTCTGATCTGGGAAAACATCTACTATTCTGTCAATGGTTTGGGCAGCACTGTTCGTATGTAGTGTTGAAAACACTAAATGCCCGGTTTCAGCAATTGTCAAAGCTGCTTCAATTGTCTCAAGGTCTCGCATTTCTCCCACAAACACCACATTAGGGTCTTGGCGCAAAGCAGACTTTAGTGCCCTTGGAAAAGACTTTGTGTCTGTTCCTATCTCTCTTTGAGATATGGTAGATTTTTTTGTTTCAAACACATACTCTATCGGATCCTCAATAGTTACAATGTGGGTGTTTCTGGTCATATTAATCTGATTTATCAAAGAGGCTACTGTAGTTGATTTTCCATGCCCTGTTGGACCGGTGATTAAAATAAAACCCTGCCTTTTTCTTGTAAAATCCAGTAAAGACTCTGGTAGATTCAATTCTCCAATCTCTGGAATTTTTGACAAAATTAAACGCAAGGCCGCCGCCATTGTATCTTTTTGTCGATAGGCATTTACCCTGAATCTCTCTCCGGAAGGAATTGCGTAAGAAAAATCAATCTCTTTTTCTTCCTCATACTTCTTTTTCTGTTCTTCAGAAAGCATGGACAAAATCAGACTCTGAGCCCTTTTGGCATCTAAAACTCCCTCACTACTCACTGGAAACAATTCCCCATTTACCCTAAGCATTGGGGGAGACCCCACATTAATATGCAAGTCGGATGCCTTGTTGGCCACCACCTGCTCCAGTAATTTTAAAAGACTTGTTTTTTCTTCCATTTTTTTTCTTTCTAATTCATTCTAAACTGTTAAAGATGCTTTTGCCTAGCTTTCAGCGACCCTCAAAACTTCTTCTATAGTTGTAATGCCCTCCAAAGCCTTTATGTAACCATCTTGTTTCATTGTTACCATCCCTTCTTCAACTGCTATTTTTTCCACCTCTCTTGCTGAAGACTTGGAAACAATTAACCTGCTAATTTTTTCCGAAACTGGCATCACTTCGTAAATTCCAATCCTCCCCTTGTACCCCGTACTATTACAAACCTCACAACCTTTTCCCTTTTTCATAAGCATCTTCCTTCCTTCCTTCCTCCACTTTTCTTCAACTAGTCCAAAAAGATCTCCTAAAACATTTTTTACATCCTCTATTACCTCTCCCTCTGGTTCGTACTCCTCAATACAATTTGTACAAATCTTTCTAAGCACTCGTTGACCAACCACGCAGGCCAGTGATGAAACCAACAAAAAGGGCTCTGCCCCCATGTCAATCATTCTTGGGGGACAACCGGCTGCACTATTAGTATGCAAAGTAGACAAAACTAAATGTCCTGTTAATGAAGCATTGATCGCCAAACCAGTTGTTTCACTATCTCTGATTTCTCCTACCATCATGATGTCAGGGTCTTGACGCAAAAATGATCGCAATGCCGAAGCAAAGGTTAAACCAGCCTGAGTGTTCACCTGCACTTGGTTTACCCCCATCATTTGATACTCCACCGGATCTTCAATGGTCACCACATTTACTTGAATTTTTGAAATCTTGTGAAGAATTGAATACAACGTCGTCGTCTTACCGCTTCCGGTAGGACCGGTAATCACGATAATCCCATTCGGTTTCTCGATCACATCATTCACATTTTTAAGACCCCTTCCTCTTAGACCCAATTCCATTAAAGTAGGAATCTTTTGTGATTTCTGAAGTAATCTCATCACCACTTTCTCTCCAAAAACGGTAGGAACTGTAGAGACACGCAAATCGACCTCCTTATCATCAGCTGAAAAGTTAAATCTTCCATCCTGTGGAACCCTCTTCTCATCAATCTTAAGATCAGCAAGAATCTTAATACGCGAAATCACAGCATCGTGCACATTTCGAGGCAATAATAACCTTTCAAACAAAATTCCATCAATCCTATACCTCACTCTTGTATTTTCTTCCCTAGGCTCAATGTGGACGTCTGAAGATCCGGACTTCATAGCAAACTCCAAAATAGTAGACACAATCTTGGCGATAGGAGCCTCTTTAATAACCTTGCCTATATCCTTCAAATCCGTTGTCTTTTTCTTTTTCTCTGTTTCTTTAAGAGCCTTTGTAACCTGGCTTGTCAGCTCCTGTTGGTATCTGGACTCCACCATGTTTTTGATCTGCTCTTCTGAAGCCAAACCAGGAATAATTGAAAGGCCGGTCTTTTTTTCCAAAAATTCAATTGTTTCCAGATCAATCGGATTAGCCATTGCCACCGACAAGGTTTTTGTTTTCGGTTCAAACCCGTAAGGAATAATGTTGTATCGATCAGCTACTCCTTTTGGTACAAAGGACAAGGCTTGAGGTGAAAAACCAACTTGCTCAAGATCAACAAAAGGTACTCCTAAAAATTTCGCTTTAGCCTTTCCTAAGTCTTCTTTAGAAACTATTCTTTTCTTTTTTAAAACCGCTTCTTCAAATTCACCAGTCTTTAAATACTCTAACCGAATCTCCTCTGCTTGCTCAGCACTTATCTTTCCGTCCGCCACAAGAATCTCTGTTAAAGTTTTTCGTTTTTTGACAACAGACGAGGCAGGCATATAGATTCATCTTACACAGTTTCCTATTCTGCCTCAACCAAAACCTTTATAATCTCTCTTATGCTCCCTTCAATTATCCTAAAAACCAAAAAAACTAATCTCAAAGATTTAAAAGATTTTCTGGTTTCTTTAGGTCTTAAAAAACTAGAAAACAACCCTGACTTTAAATCAATAGGGGAGAACTCTGACTTAAAAATTAAAGACATTAGAGACCTTAAACTCTTTCTTCAAAAAAAATCATTTTCCCACCCACCCCGCGTCGTTCTCATAAAAAATGCTCAACTTTTAAATCCTCAATCCCAAAACGCCCTTTTAAAAATTCTTGAAGAACCACCTCAATCCACCTTCATCATTCTTCAAACCCCTCAACCTCAGTCTCTTTTAGAAACTATTCGATCCCGCTGTCAAACCATCTCTCTTGAGAGTAAAACTGCAGTCAAAATCAACAATAAAGACAAGCCCCTTTCTGACCTTTTTGGCAAGTCCACTCTCCAAAGACTCTCCTGGGCCGAAGAAAAAGCCAAAACCATCTCTGACCCCAAGGCTTATCTAGACCAACAAACTCACCATCTTCTTAAACTTCTCAAAAATGACCCCAATCCCAGAAACCAACTTTATTTAAAAACCACCACTCAGGCCTTATCCTTTTTAAATGCTAATTTGGACTTTAAAACTGTCCTCACTTGGCTTACCCTTAATCTAGCTTAAGAAACATTTCTTTTTTCCCGCATATTCTCCTCAAATTATGTTATACTATATAGATACCAAAACCCATGTACAAACCAATCTTTTCTATCAATAACGAAATTCTAAAAAACATCTCCTTAATTGAGGCTTCCCGAGCTATTATTGACTCCGCCCCCCTTGTTCCTGCCTATGAAAGACAATTTCAACAAGAGGCCATTGTTCGTACTGTCCACTACGGAACCAGAATTGAAGGAAACGATCTTACTTACCAAGAAGTTCAAAAGATCGTTGACGGAGAAAATGTTGTCGCCCAAGAAAGAGACGTTCAAGAAGTAATAAACTACCGAAACGTAATTAAATACTTAGAAGAACTCTGGGCTCTTCATGACGCTGACTTCACCTCTTCTGAAAAAGGATTTGTTCCCAACACCAAAGAGGGAGAGAAAGTATTCACCTATACCGAGCAAATGCTTAAAAAAATCCATCTCATTACTACCAACAAAGTCCTCTCTATTGACCAAGCTGGAAACTATAGAAAACAACAAGTCGTTTTGAAAAATAGCCAAACCGGAGATGTGGTCCACAAACCCCCTCCTTCTATTGAAGTGTCCTACCTCTGTCTTGATTTTTTTAAATGGCTAAACAGTCCCTCGGCTCAGTCCATCCATCCTGTAATTCAATCTGCTATTACCCAGTACGTCCTAGTTGCCATCCATCCTTTTGTAGAAGGAAACGGTAGAGTATCAAGGGCCTTTGCACTCTTAGTTCTTTTAACTCGAGGATATGACATTAAACGTCTTTTCTCTATCGAAGAATATTTTGATAAAAACGCTGAAGCCTATTATGAAGAGCTTCAAAAAACTCACGAAACCAGTCTTCAAATTGGAAAAAGGGATTTAACTGACTGGGTAGCCCATTACTCAAAAGCTCTCTCTGTTGAGCTAGAGAGAATTAAAAACAAAGTTCAGCAACTTTCCTCCGACATTCGCCTCAAGCAAAAGTTAGGTGGAAAACAAATCCCTCTCTCTGAACGCCAAATTAAACTTGTTGAATACATGCAACAATTCGGTGGTATCCGTATGCCAGATGCCAAAGAACTTCTTCCCATGGTTTCTGATGACACCATCTGGAGGGATCTAAAAGACCTTATCAAAAGGGGAGTCGGTAAAAAACATGGCTCAACTAAAGGTGCTTACTACACCCTGTCCACCTAATCACTAAAACAAAGTCTTGTTAAACACTACTAATAATTTTTTACTACAGGCCTTAATTCACAAATTAGGCCGGGGCACGATTTTAATAGAAGACTAGTCAATTTTCTAGGCAAAATAATCAACCAACTTACAAAATGATTCCTTCCAAAAAACCACCCATACAACTTGCCCGCACCACACCCATTCCTATAACAAGCCGTATTGTTTCGGTATACACCCAAAAAAAAATCTAAACTAAAGAAAAAAGCCTATCTACAAACCATTCAAAAAACAAACTAACCAGTGAACCACTGGTAAGCCTTGCTTTCTGCGGCATCAAATCACTTTCTTTTGAGTGGGAAAAACATCACCAAACTAACACCCATAAAACACACAGCAGTAATCGTTACCTCAAAAAAGAAGTTTATGTCAGAAAGTCAATCGCCACCCGGCTTGTTGTCGTTAACTCACGACTACTTTCTCACGGACTTCATATTTACGTCAGAAATGGCTACAGACACCCAAAAATCCAAAATACTCAAAAGTGCAACACATGATACTAAAAAAAACACTATCAAGAGAAATCCTAAAGGGTAATATACCTAAACACTGGAAAAAATATCGTGACAATCGTCAATTACTGTATCACACCATGAGAACCGAAGGCTTCTACTTTTTGTTTGGTGAATTCTGGCATTGGGGCCTTGGAGACCATCTATCCGGCATGGCCGCAAAATACTGGGTGAAATTTCCTATCGACCCTGGTACGGAAAAGCTAAATTTCCAAATTGAAAAAACCAGTTAAGGTATAATTTTGAACGCATGAATGTTTATTTCGTAAGGCATGGTCAGTCTGAGGGAAATTTAAATAAGACTCATCAAGGAAACGATGTTTCTATGTCTGAAAAGGGGAAAGAGCAAGTTAGGTTGGTTGCGAAACGACTAAAAGATAAAAAGATCGATGTAATTTATGCTAGTCCGTATTTGCGGGCAAAACAAACCGCTGAAATTATCGCAAAAGGACTATATCTTCCGATACAATATAACGATCAATTAAAAGAGATAAGAAGACCGTCTGTGTTGGAAGGTTTGGGATATAGTGATCCTAAAGCATCAAAGATAAAAAAGATTATCCGTAAAAATCAAATAAAGGCTGATTGGAAATTTTCCGATGATGAGTCCTTTAATGATCTTTCAATGAGAGCGAGGCAAGTGCGGGAACAGATATTTAAACATCATGGGGACAAGAACATACTTTGTGTGTCTCATGTCACAACCATAATCATGATTGTTTTACAAACAATATTGCAAGACAAATTAACACCTGAAGTGTTTTGGCAGTTTTATTATCACTCTCGACAAAAAAATACAGGAATAACCCATTTGGAATTTACTGAAAAATTCGGCTGGAACTTGGTAACCTGGAATGACACGACTCACCTGTAAGTGTTCGGATTCGTTTTAGAAGTTACAGTATCTTCATCTAAAGATCTAAAACTCGTTATAATTAACCTATGGCCAAATTTTACGAGCTTTCCGATATTAATCTTGAAAAAATTACTCCCCAACAGTTGGGAGAACTTCTTGTCGAAGCCAAAAAAACTTACTACACCACCTCTAACCCTATTATGTCTGACCACACCTACGATCAACTCGAGGAAACATTAAAAAAACTAAACCCTCATCACCGTATCTTTAAAAAAGTTGGTCATAAAAACTTTGACACTGGATTTCCAAAACAATCTCACATTATCCCCATGGGATCCCAAGCCAAAGTAAAAACCAAAGAAGAACTAGTAAAGTATTTCACCCGTCATTCCTTACCTCAAAACACCTCCTACATCATTCAACCTAAATGTGATGGTACTTCTCTCGAAGTCATTTATAAAAACGGTCAAGCCCAGTCTGCCATAACCCGCGGAGACGGAAAAACAGGGGATCTTGTCACCCAAAACGCCTCTCAAATGAAAGGCTTTAAACAAGCCTTAAAAACCCCTTTCACTGGATCGATTCGTTTCGAAACCATGATTACTTTCAAGGACTTTGAAAGTTTAAAGAAAGTTGCCAAAGAAGAAAATTACACCAACCCCCGAAACTCTGTTTCTGGAATTACTCAAAGGCTAGATGGAAAGCATGCTAGCTTCTGCACCTTATTTTGTATCGACATTGACCATAAAGGAAAGAGAAAAGATATCCCTACTGAAATTGAGAGATTCGATCTAGCAAAAACCTTTGGTTTTAAAGTTGTCAAAACCATTCTTTGTAAAAACTTTGATGAAATAGAAAAGCAATTTCAATCCTTTTCTAAAAAAAGAAATTCCTACCCCTTTGAAATTGATGGACTAGTTGTAAAAATAAACGACATCAAACTTCAAAAAAGTCTGGGCTCCATAAACCAACGCCCCAAAGGACAAGTTGCCTACAAATTCCCCAACGAATCCAAAGAAAGTACTATTAAAAAGGTCACTTGGCAAATTGGACCCCTAGGAACCGTCACCCCTGTTGCCCAAATTGACCCAGTCCAAATCGGAGGAAGTACAGTTACTTATGCCTCCCTTGCCAACTTTGACCTGATAAAAGAAAAAAATATTAACCTTTCCGACATCGTCAGTATCAGCCGAAGAGGAGATGTTATCCCTTATATCGAAAAGGTCATTGTCAAAGTAAAAAAAGGGCACCTTTCTGCTCCCACCTCTTGCCCCTCCTGTAAATCTCCTCTTAAAAAAGTCCACAAATATCTAAAATGTCAAAATCCAGACTGTAAGGGACAAACCCTGGGACGTCTTGATCTTTTCTGCAAAAAACTAGATATCGATGGAATTAGCATAAAAACTTTAAAAAAGCTCTCTGACGCAAAAAAAATTAAACTCCCTGGAGACTTCTATTCCTTAAAAATTTCTGATTTTCTGGATCTCGAAGGTTTGGGTGAAAAATCAGGACAAAACATCTTAAAAGAAGTTCAAAAGAAAAGGTCCCTTACCCCTCAAGAACTTCTCTTTTCTGTTTCCATTCCTTACCTTTCTCTTGCTCGTCTTAAACAACTCAAAAAAGAAGGTTATGACAGTGTTAAGTCCATACTCTCTCTAAAAGAGTCTGATCTAAATTCTCTTCACGGCTTTAAAGAAACTCTCTCCAAAAAAATCATCATCGGTATCAAGTCCAGAGAAAAGGAAATCCGGTCTCTGACAAAAGCTGTCACTATAAAATCTAAAAAAACCAATAACGACTTAAACAATCTGTCTTTTTGCATTACAGGAAAACTAGAAAGATCTAGAAAAGAAATTCAAAAAGATTTAGAAAGCAGGGGAGGAAAGGTACTTTCTGCCGTCAGTAAAAATCTAGACTACCTTGTAACCAACGACCCGAATTCTTCTTCATCAAAAAACAAAGAAGCTAAAAAACTAAAAATAAAAATCATCTCCGAAAAGGATCTGGAAAAACTACTCCAAAAACCGCTATAATCAATATAGATTGGGACCAACAAAAACATCTCTCAACTTAAAAAGCCTCTCTCCTCAACTCCAAAAACAGGTCAAAAAAGCTGTTGACCGTCTCCTAAGAAACCGTCTTACTAAAAACCTTAAAGATTTTTCCCTTCTTACTCAAAAACAATTTTCCTCTCAAAACAAACCTTTCATTAAATTCCGACTAGACCTGGTCGATAAATTCCACCGCCGCCTTACTATTAGAGAATCAAGTCGAAACCCCTTCGTCGCCCTATCCAAAGCCCTATCTAAAACTAAATCCTTTTTAAGAAAAACCAACCAAAAGACTGTTAGAATTAGAAAGAAAAGATGATCTTTACTTCCCGCCAAGAGGCAGCACAAAAACTAATCTCAAAACTAGAAAGTTCCGGTCTTAAAGATGCCGAGTTTTTCCATCTTACTCCTGAATCTGAAACCATGGCTCAGTTTGTAGCCGGTCACTTTCAAAAAAAGACTCGTCTTCTTTCCGCCTTGATCACCAAAAAAGAAGATGTCCCAAAAAAAATCGTTATTATTGACGATGGAGGAGTGGATGCCGAAGAAATCAATGAATACACCGATATTTTAAGAAAGAAAAATAAAAAAACCAACATCGCTCTTGCTATTGCTGTCATCGCTGCCCAAGAACAAAAAAGGTTTGAAGAGTTCACTGACCAACTTATCTACCTTCATTCTGAACCTCTCTTTTTCAACATCAATCAGTTCTATCAGACCTAATTTCTGCTAAATCCATACTATAATGTCCCCATGTACCTAGTATTTGGTCTTGGAAATCCTGAAGAAAAATATCAATCCACCCGTCACAATGTCGGCCAATGGCTGATTCACTCTCTTCAAAAAAAACTTTCTCTCCCTAATCTTACCAACCAAAAAAAACTTCAATCCAAAACCATCAAAGGGAACAACCTTGTTCTGGCTTTCTCAAACCTCTATGTGAATCAAAGCGGAGAATCAGTTCAAAAAGTAAGTTCTTTTTTCAAAATTCCCAAAAAAAACATTTTTATTGTTCACGATGATCTAGACCTTCCGGTAGGGGACTACAAAATCCAATTCAATAGGGGTCCTGCTGGACACCACGGAATTGAGTCAGTGATTAAACATCTAAATACCCAATCTTTCCACCGTATCCGCCTCGGTATCGGAAGAAGTAAAAACATTCCGGGAGAAAAATATGTTCTTCAAAAACCAAACTTCTTTGAAAAAATTAAACTCCAAAAAACCATCCAAAGGGCAATAGAAGATCTTTTAAAAAACCACCTCGGGCCCATAGCTTAGTTGGTAGAGCACGCCGGTCGCATCGGCAAGACAGCGGTTCGACTCCGCTTGGGTCCACCCGCAATTCTTTGACAAAAACGTACCAATTTTGGTACTATTACATCATGAATAACCCATCAAGCACTATTTCTGCCAGTCAGGCCAGAAACAATTTCTATTCCATTCTAAAAACAGTATCAAAAAAATTAAAAAGGGTAACAGTCACCCTCAGGGGAGAAGCCCAAGCCGTACTAATGCACCCCGATGAAGTAGAAAGTTGGGATGAAACAATGGAAATTTTGGCTGATAACAAACTATTGTCCCAAATTTTAAAAAGCGAAACTGAAAGAAAATCTAATAAAACAATATCAGAAAAGAAACTATTAAAAGAACTTGGCTTAAGCCAAAAAGACTTAGAGTAAAGACATGGAAATCGAGTTCTCAGATACTGCAAAAAAACAACTAAAAAAACTTCCCAAGAATAAACAAATTACTATCTTAAAAAAGATACTAGTTTTAAAAGAAGATCCCTTTTTAGGAAAGAGTTTAAAAGGAGTGTTTAAGGGTTTGTATTCCTTAAAAGTGTGGCCCTATAGAATTGTCTATCACTTTATCCCCTCAAAAAAGTTGATTTTTATCAACATAGTCCAACACCGACAATCTGTTTATAAAAAATAAGCTACACTAGTCTTATGCCCAATGAGAGTCACCACTCCCAAACCCACCTTCTTCACACTCCTCGTTTCAAAAAACTTCCTGGTCTAATGGGACTTTATTTAAATGCATCTTTACGTACTTTCTCAATTTCTCTTACCGGCATCTTTATCCCCATCTATATCTACCAACAAACTCAAGATCTTTCTGCTACTCTTCTTTTCTTTCTCCTTTGGCAATTTACCCGCATTGTTACCATCATTCCCATTTCTGCCCTCATCAGTCGCATTGGTCCCGACATCTCAAACCTTCTCTCTGGACTTTGCAGAGCCTCTTATCTTTTCCTCTTAATTCTTGCCCCCAAGTATCCAGTTCTGCTTTTTCCATCCGCAATTTTAGGCGCCATCACCGTTCCTCTTTACTGGCTCCCATATCATCTGGCCTTTTCTCGCCAGTCAAACAAAAACAAGGTTGGTAAACAAATCGGTAACATTTCCTTCCTTCAAAGAACTGCTTCCGCCCTTGCTCCTTTTGCCGGAGGTTTAATTACTGCTCTTTTTGGTTTCAATGCCATCTACACCATCGCCATCATCATTCTTTTCCTATCTTCCGTCCCCATCCTCTTTGATGAATATGATCAAAAAGATCCCTGGCCTGGGCTTCAAAAAATTATCAGGGGTCAAAAAGATGGAGGACTATCAAAATACACCAAAGCTTTCTTTGGAAACGGCATGGAAGCTGGTTTTTACGGCTTCATCTGGCCCGTCTTTCTTTATGTCTTTGTCAAAGATCTAAAAATTATTGGTCTCATTTCCACCGTCTCCCTTATCGCCACCCTTTTTGCAGTCAAATATGCTGGATCAATTGCTCAGAAAAAAACAAAAAAGATGATCAAGTTGGGAACTATTAGTATGAGCTCCAACTTAATCTTAAGAACCTTTCTCCTAAGCCCCCCCTTCCTTTTTTTAGGAGACGTTCTTTATCAACTCTCTTCTGTCTTTGTCTGGATACCTTTTAATTCCTACGTTTACTCCAGTCCCAAGAAAAACACCTATGTCTATTTTATTGACCGAGAAATATCCATGGTTTCTGGAAAATTTTTAGGTATTCTTATTGCCTTTGCCTTTGTAAAACTTGGAATTAGCCTTCCCTTCCTTTCTCTCCTTGGTGTTTTTGGACTATTTCTCGTATACTCTTGGTCACGTTCCAATCTAGATGACAGTTAAATTTAAATCAAAAACTAAAAAACAACCCCAAACTATTGGCTCTCTTTTCGATCTTCAAGTAAAAAAAATTGAAAGGAGAAAAAAATACATCAAAAATGAATTTCAGGCCTATGGACTACAACTCGCCGAAGAGTTAGGGGATTGGAAAAACAGGCCTCTTTATATCCGTCTTGCTAAAACCCAACCCCGCGATCGCCTTGAAAAAGCCCGTCTTTTCATAAAAGATCAATTAAAGGGTACAATAAAATCCAAACCCCGACTCTTTTTATGGAAGTTAAAAAACCTAAAGGATGAAGAAAAAGAAAAAAACGTCCAAAGCTGACCTCCATATCCACTCCACTTTTTCAGATGGTCAGGACACTCCTCGAAAAATTGTCAAAAAGGCCATCGAAAAAGACCTTTCTGTTATTGCTATCACTGACCACAATCGAATCAAAGGAGCAATAGAAGCTCAAAACTATGTAAAAGAAGAAAAACTTCCCATAGACGTAATTATCGGCGAAGAAGTCTACACCCAAGAAGGTGAAATAATTGGTCTCTTCTTAAAAAATCATATTACTCCCCACAAAACCGCCAAAGAAACTTGCCAAGAAATTAAAAAACAAGGAGGTCTGGTCATTGCTCCCCATCCGGCCAGCATCATTGGAGGAGTAGGACTTTCCTATAAAAAAATAAGAGAGCTTGAAAAAGAAAAGCTAATTGACGCCATTGAAATTTACAATGGGGGAGACATAATCCGTTTTGACCGCCATCTTACTAAACACAAAGTTCACTTTCCCCATCTTGCCAAGGTCGCTGGATCTGACTCTCATCAAGAAAGAGATCTGGGCGACTGCTTTACTTACTTTTCTGGCTCCACTGCCCTTGATCTTAAAAAAGCCATCAAAGAAAGAAAAACTATTCCCGCCCAAATTTCTAGCTATCTAACTCTTGCCCATATTCTCGGCTATATCCTAAGAGGAGTTCCCAGAATGCTTAAAAAGGATCGCCACTATCCCCACAAAACAAAAATATCCTTTAAAATAAAGTCAATGCTAAGACAAATTAAAGAAAAATACTGGCAAATTCCTGAGTTCAGAATGGAAACGCACCACCTGGAGTAAAATTCAGGTCTATGCAAATACAACCTAATGAAAGAGATAAAATAGCTGTGTGGTTTAGTAAAGGACTATCAATTCGGGAGATTAGTAGACGGTTAAAGAGAAATCCGTCAACAATCTGTCGGGAATCAAAGAGAAACAGGTTCGGTAATGAGTATGTAGCCATCCATGCTCAAAGAGTATCTGATCAACGAAAGAGCAAGACCAATAAAACTCATCCTCAAAAATCACCATGGGTTTACTCCTATGTTCTAGAGAAACTCAGAGAAGGTTGGTCCCCGGAACAAATCAGTGGTCGGCTTGAGTTAAAATACGGAAAGAAGGTAATCCATTGGGAAACAATCTATCGTTGGATCTATGACCCCAAGCTAAAAGACAAAAAGCTCTGGGAATACTTACCTTCTGGGACTGCCAAACAGCAATCAAATCCCTTTCTTGTGGTGTTATTTTGTTTTTGTTTTTCATCCTTGCATTTTACTGCAAGGTGGTGCAATTCGATTTAGAACTTAGATTGTCGGAAACATGGACTACAATGATGTAAGATATGGTTTTTGGTACGAAAGCTTTGTGGAGGGAGAACCTTTGAACGAAGCAGTCTTTGAGCATTTTGGATACGAAGGCTATATAAAAATTATCGACTGGCTCTCAAGTTTTCATGACTTTCATCTGGACGGGGGCAGTTTAGTGGATTATTACCAACAAAGATTAATGGCTTTTGGGCGTTTATTTACAGAAAGAGAAGATTTTGCGATTGCCTACGGAGAAAATGATATCAGACAAATAAAGAGGTTGATTGGTGAAAATCTTGAAAGCCTTAGAATAACAGTGGAAGCTGGGGAAAACTTAAAAATTGTTCACGGAGATTTGAGAGGTGATAATGTACTTGTTAGAGATAGTGGCGGATTTGGAGTAATTGACTTTGAGCAAGGTAACTTTGGTGGAGACTGGTTTTGCGATCTCGTAAAACTTCTCGAATATTTCAAAGACAAACCACCTGATCCCAAGAAGCCGTATCTTTACCGTCCACCGCTCAGTCCGGCTGATAAAACAGACCTAACGAGAGAATACGTTATAAGTAGAAGAGCAAGAAGCTGGGAAACTCCGAAGTTCATGTCTCGATACGTCGAGAGTGGCAACTTGGAATATTTAACTGGACGATATAACCTTATAAATCTTGATACAATATTATCATTCATCGTACTGAGGCAGGTGATGGGTTGGGATTTTTATCAAAAGGACATTGGTGGCCGAGAGGCTAGGGGGGTAAAATATCTTTTAGAAAAGTTAAAAAAAGACTATGGACAATTGTGATTTTTGTGATCAGGCAACTTTAGAAAAACAGGTAATCTATAAGAGTGACAAAATCTTAGTGTTCTATCCCCGCTCTCCGGTTATCCGTGAACACTTGATGGTTATCCCAGAAAGACATGTCGAGGATTTTCAAGGATTAAGGGAGGAAGAGGTTTTAGAAAGCACAATGATAGTGAAAAGGATTTTTAAAGCCTTTGAAAATCAAGGTGCTTCAGGCTTTAATCTTTTTACTAATGTCGGCAAAAAAGCTGGTCAACATGTTCCCCATTTTCACTGGCATGTTTTTATTCGGTTTGATAATGAGAAAGTTTCTCCTTACAAAATACTTAGTGATCCGAAACTTAAAGAGAGTATTTCTCCTGAGGAATGGAAAAAAAGAAGAGACATGATTTCCAAGTTTTTAAAAACCGACCGAGGAAAATACTAAACTATTCTACCCCCCAAGAAATGTTAAAATCAAAGTTATTAGTTAAGGGTGGTGTATTTCGAATGCGAATGTAGCATTCACTAATCCACAAACTCTTTCTGATAAAATAACTACCCATGAACAAAAAAACCACCTTCTTTCAAAAACACAAAAAAACCTTAATTGCCGTCACTATTATAGTCGCCCTGGTTTTTGGAGTCCGCTCTGTTTCTTCAAAAAACAAAACAATTCCTAAAGGAAAAGAGGAAAAAACTACCACTGTCAAAAGACAAGATATAAAAAACTCTCTAAAATTGTCTGGGGTCATTCTGGCCGAAGAGGACGCCACTGTCCGATTTCAAGGATCCGGTCTTTTGACTTGGGTCGGTGTTAAAGAAGGAGACACTGTTAAAAAATGGCAAGCTCTTGCCAGCCTCGACACCCGAAGTCTTAAAAAAACTCTAAAAAAAGAGATGAATGACTATCTTTCTGAACGCTGGGATTTTGAGCAAACCCAAGACGACTATGAAGGCACCAGAGAAAGACACCTTCTCACTGATGAGATGGAACGCATCCTAGACAAAGCTCAATTTGATCTTGAAAGTATTGTTCTCGACTACGAACTGGCCGATCTCGCCGTAAGACTATCTACTATTACTAGTCCCATAAACGGAATTGTCACCCTAGTAGAACAACCTTTTTCTGGAGTCAACGTCACTCCGGCCACTGCCGAAATAAGAATCATAAATCCCGAAACTACCTATTTCTCAGCCGAAGTTGATGAAGAAGAGGTCTCTTTGGTTGCCCAAGGAATGTCAGCCATAGTCACCATAGATAGTTACGAAGACCAAGAACTTGAGTCCCAAATCACCTACATCAGTCTCAACCCCATAAGCACTGGAACCACCGTCTCTTATCAAGCCAAGCTTTCTATCCCCGAGGACAACTCAAATCTTAAATACCGAATGGGAATGTCTGGAGACGCCCACATCACTCTTGGTCAAAAAGAAAACGTTCTTACTGTTCCTATAAGATATCTCAACGAAAAAGGGGATCGAACTTTCGTTCTTGTTAAAAAAGACGGAAAAATAGAAGAGAAAGACATTTCAGTTGGTCTAGAGAATGACATAAAGGTAGAAGTTCTTGAAGGACTGGAGGAGAACGATGAGATCGTCTACTACGAATAAAAAACCAATTCTTGAGCTAAAAAATGTCAGTAAAATCTACTCCCTCGGGGAAACAAAGGTTCATGCTCTAGATAATGTCTCTCTAAAAATCTACCCCGGAGAATTCATTTCCATTACTGGCCCTTCAGGTTCTGGAAAATCCACCCTCATGCACATCATTGGCCTTCTTGATCAACCCACCAAAGGAAAGGTCTTAATAGGCCAAAAACCAACCCAACATCTTAACGAAGGACAACTTGCTGTTACCAGAAACAAACAAATTGGTTTTGTTTTTCAACAGTTCAACCTACTTTCCAAAACCACCGCCCTTGAAAACGTGGAGCTTCCTCTTTTTTATTCAGACACCTTAGAAAAGGATAGAAAAACTATCGCTGCTGAATTTTTAAAAAAGGTAGGATTAGAAGACCGACTTGATCATCATCCCAACCAACTCTCAGGAGGACAACAACAGCGCGTTGCCATAGCCCGTGCTCTTGTCAACAGCCCCACTCTTATTATGGCCGACGAACCCACTGGAAACCTAGATTCAAAATCAGGAAACCAAATCATACAACTCATCAAACAAATCTGGAAAGAGGGAAATACTGTAATTCTAGTCACCCACGATCCTGAACTTGCCAAAGTTGCTAAAAGAAAAATTAGAATAGTTGATGGACAAATTAAGTCCGATTATCAAACATGATCAGTTATAAAAGCCTTACTCAAACCGCTCTAAAATCCATCCTTAAAAACAAAGGACGTACTGTCCTCACTTCTCTTGGAATCATCATTGGTGTCACTTCTGTTATTTTACTTATGAGTATTGGAAATGGACTCAGCTCTTACATCACCGAACAGTTCGATAAACTAGGATCCAACATGGTCATTATTATGCCTGGAAACATGATTTCCGAGGATGGTCAATTCCAAAACGATGATCGCCAAATGCTGAGTTCCGACAAGGCTGATCTTGACTCTCGTGATGTCAAAAACATCAAAAAGATCCCTGGCATAACTATTGTTTCTCCTATGTCCATTCTCACCGAAGATATTTCCTACGGACAGGAAACTATAAACACTTCTATTTTTGCCTGCTCTTATAACTATGCTCAAATGACCAGTGTTGCCCCAGAAGAAGGTTTCGGACGTTTCTTTACTTCTTCCGAAGAAGAAAAAAATACAAAGGTGACCGTATTGGGATACAAAACGGCAAAAGATCTTTTTGGAAACCTAAATCCTTTGGGTAAAAAGATCACTATTGCTAGCAAAAAATTTAAAGTTATAGGAGTATCTCCGGAACTGGGGGGAGGGGGAGGGTTTGGTCCATCTCTTGACGAGCAAGTCTATGTCCCACTCGAACTGGGTATGGATATGGCCGACACCCAGGTTTTCTCAACCATTTACGCCAAAGTTAGAGACAAAGAAGAAATCCCTGAAGTCAAAAGAAAAATTAAGACCTTACTTTTAGAAAGCTATGAAGAAGATTCTTTTTCCGTCACTGACCAAGGACAAGTCCTTGAAAGCATAAATTCCATTCTTGGAGTTCTTACTGCTGGTCTCTCTGGAATTGCGGCTATCTCTCTTGTTGTTGGTGGAATTGGAATCATGAACATCATGCTTGTTACTGTTTCTGAAAGAACTAAAGAGATTGGCCTCAGAAAA
>JAUWLS010000035.1 GCA_030613565.1 Candidatus Shapirobacteria bacterium
TCTAATTTAAAAACATATCCCACCGATGCCAACCAGATCGAAGATCTGGCCCTGGGTGATGGTGCCCGGCTGGACGCTGTTTTTACCTCCCGGCAGACCCTGGCCCAGTCCATAAAAGAAGGATGCGGTTCAGGATGCCCCATGAAAATGCTGGGCGACCCCACCTATTATGAACCCTTAAGTGTTGCCCTTGATAAGAGTCGTAAAAACAGCGAGTCTCTCATTGTAAAACTCAATGAAATCCTTGAATCCATGTACAAAGACGGAACCCTTGTAAAACTTTCCATGGATTTTTATGGAACCGATCTAATTCCCAAACTGTAAAAACCAAGGCTTAACCCTGATTTGCTTCCCTGACCGCCGTGTTCTCCATGGGGTGCAGGGAAGCGCTTTTGGAGCTTGGTTCTAAGATCGGCTATTTGCAGAGTCTATTCCAAGATTAAGTTCAAAATATTTATGCATTATTAATCTATTATCACCCATTCTATTTTGGAATTATCACAAGTAGCCGATCTTAGAACCACCTCCCATTTTTTCGGTTGAACCTAACTAAATGTTTATGCTTCCCAGGTGATTTTAAGGAGTTCTCCCAGACCTAAATTTTTGTTAAAGAATGTTAAAAAATATTGGCATCCTTCATATGCCCCCAAAAGTGCTTTACACTTTTTTGGAAAAAATCCCCTGAAAATGGGAAATGACCCCAGAGAGTGTAAAGTACTTTTGAAGGATGCCAAAATATTCATTATTTTATTAAATAACATTCAAACAAAGGTTAGGCCACAGAGCATATACTTACAGGTAAAGGCACTTTAGAGTTATCTCAGCTCAAACCCTGTCAATCCTGTAAGTAGCTCAGAGAAACCAACCTGATTTATCAGGTTTTATTCGAAAGAATTAAAATGTATTTAGTGTATATACTTTCAAAATCAGGAAAGCCTTTGATGCCAACAAAGAGATTTGGAAAGGTCAAATGGCTATTAAAAATAGGAAAGGCAAAAATAGTTCAACACAAGCCTTTTACGATTCAATTAACTTATGATTCAACTGAATTTACCCAGCCTTTAACTTTAGGGATAGATGTGGGCACCAAGCACATTGGCGTTTCAGTTGTAAAAAACTCAGGTGAGCCTGTCGTGTTAGCAGAGCTTGAAACAAGAACTAAGCAAATAACTGATTTTGTTGAAAAAAGAGCACTTTATAGGCACGCAAGAAGAAAAAATAGAAGAGAAAAAAGAAAAAGAAGAGCAGTAAAATCAAACACAATTTTTTCTGAAAAAACTTATCAGATAAATGGATGTGAGAAAGAGATTACATGCAAACTAATCAAGCCGGGGAAAATCAAATTTGAAAATAAAGATCGAGCTGAAAAGTGGTTGACTCCTACATGCACACATCTTTTAAACACTCACATTAATTTCATTAAAAAAATCTCGGCCAATCTTCCAATCACAAAAGTAATTGTTGAATATGCAAAATTTGACACTCACAAACTTTCTAATCCAGATGTAAAAGGTGTTCAATACCAGAATGGAAGAAAGAAAGGGAACACAAATACTCAAGAGTATGTCCTTTGCAGAGACAAACATACATGTCAAATTTGCAAGAAAAAAACAGGTCAAATGCATGTGCATCATGTGATCTGGAGAACTAATGGAGGATCTGATCTACCTGAGAATCTTATAACTCTTTGTGAAAAATGTCATTTAAAAACACATAAAAACCATAAGTTTAACGCAAACATAGTCAAGTCATTTGAGGGGGTCAGGAAAAGATTTATCCACCCAACTATCTTAAATTCAATCATGCCAAAAGTTTATGAATGGCTTGAAGCTAATTTCCAGGAAGTTTCAAAAACTTATGGCTATCAAACTAAAGACAAGAGGCGAGAATTTAACCTTCCAAAAGATCATTGGATGGATGCTTATCTTGTAAGCATAGAAGACTCTGCCCCTGTCAAAATTTTAATAAAACCTTTTCAATTCAAGCAGTTCAGAAGACACAACAAAGCTAATATCAAAAGGCAGGAGGATCGAAAATATTACATTGAAAAGAAGAAGGTAGCTGTAAATAGAAACAAACGAGCGGGTCAATCTTTCGACAGTCTGAAAGATTTAGTTAATAAAGAAGGTGAACAAATTCTTAATCAACTAATTGCAAAGCCAGCAACAAGACCGAAAAGATCCCAAAAACCATTTGGAATGGGAGATGTAGTAAAATTTGAAAACAAGTTTTTTACTGTCAAAGGTTTTACAGGCAACTATCTTGGCTTTGTTGGCGATAAAAAATACAACAAGCTAATGAGCAAAACAGAGCTTATTATCAAAAACCAAGGGATTTGCTGTATTTGAATGTTTTTTATTTTAAAAATTTAATATTATGAACATTTTTTAACAAAAAGAGGCACCATGGGTAATTCACTGATGGCCTTTGTCATCGTTTTGGGTATTCTTGTTTTTTTCCACGAGCTGGGGCACTTTCTGGTGGCCCGATTTTTTGGCGTGGGGGTGGAAACCTTTTCCCTGGGATTTGGTCCCAAAATTTACCAGCGCAGGGTGGGGTTT